>CAYOOT010000033.1:5365-6516 GCA_964405665.1 uncultured Bdellovibrionales bacterium
ATTAATTCGTATCTTGTTGTAGAAAAAGGATTGCCGACATTTTCTCGAACAATGATCGGCTGAATGATTCCTTTACTGATTATGGAATTCTTTAATTCTTCCAATTCTCCTTCGTCGATAATTTCTCTAGTTTGATAAGGACTATGGGTGATGTTATCGATAGTTAATTCAGAGATATATTTTTTTTCTAGCAGATGTTCATCTTCGGTGCGAACAGGAGTTTCTCTGATATTTAATTCATTAAAATGTAATTCCTCAACTTCCGTGTTTTGGGGACGCAGTTGCAGAACTTTATTTTCCATAATCAACCTAAGTTTAAGTTACTTTTAGTTAGTATTACAGTAAGTGGGAGCTTGCAGAAAGGGGGAAAATGCAATTTAAGTTAAATTTTATGATTGGGACAGTTGGTGATTAAATGTAGGAACGCCCTTTATGGGTGCCCGGAATTCCAGAATATAATGGTCAACCGGGCACCCATAAAGGACGTCGCGTCCATCGAATGGGTGCCCCTACATTAATCCTTACTAATAGCGACTCTAACTCCCAGATAACAAAGCATCACACCACAGGTTCGATTAATTTGTAGCTGAAATCTTTGAAAGGAATTGCGAATTAATTCTGATTGTAAAAGGATCACTAGCAGCGGCCAATAAATAGCGGCTTCTGCGACCAGGACTCCGGCGACAATAAATTTTTGAGAAAATGAAGCATCGACTTTAATAAACTGAGTAAACAAGCTTAGGAGAAATACTGCAAGTTTGGGATTTAGTGCATTGCACAAGAAGCCATCAAGAAACGCTTGTCTGACACTTAAGTGCCTTGATGTTTTTTCAAAATTTGTTTCGTAATTGCTTATTTTTGAAGTTAAACATTTTATTCCCAAGTAGAGGAGATAACATGCACCTGCATATTTGATCGTGGAAAATAAAATAACACTTTTCGTGATAATCAGAGCTAAACCTAAAATACAGTATGTTGCATGCAACAAGCAGCCTGAAACAATTCCAAAAGCAGTGGCTAGTGCTTGTTTCCGGGGATAAATTAAGGAATTTCTTGTGACCAGCATAAAGTCCGGGCCGGGGCTGATCATGCCAATAAAGATAATTGTTGCTAGCAGTGCTAATTCGTTAAAAGCCATATCAAAGCTCCGT
>CAYOOT010000033.1:6616-28169 GCA_964405665.1 uncultured Bdellovibrionales bacterium
GCTCCGTACGTATCTTGGATTGTGTATATTACAAATTATACAATTTAATTTACATTCTCTAATTTTTAGTTCCTCTAAAATTTAAAACAGTTAGGAAACTTCCAGGAATTTCTCTTACAAAACAAGACTTGATAAAGCTCCATGGTAGAATCCATAAAACCTGCTTCACAAAGTTGTAAATAATAATCCCACATCCGAAAAAATCGTTGGTTGAATTTTCGATCAAGGGAACTTATTTTTGTCCAATTTTTGACAAAGTTTTTTTGCCAATGATTCAATGTAATCGCATAGTGGGGCTTCCAATTTTCAATGTGACCGATTAGTAGGTCAGCTTGGCGCATTCCTTGAGATAGTTCTTCTAATCGGGGCAGGCGAAAACCGGGGAAAATATGTTTTCTAATCCAAGGATCTGATGCCTGGTGGGGAGGATCTTCTGTTCCGATAGAATGCAGTAACCCAACTCCTTCTGGTTTGATTAATTCCGTCAGTTTTTTAAAAAATACCGGATAAGAGGCCAAGCCAACATGCTCAAACATTCCGATACTTACAATGTAATCATAAGAACCTTCCAAGAGACGATAATCTTGAAGAAAAACTTGAATTCTATTCTCCAAGCCTTGCTCTTTTATTTGTTGAGAAACATGAGCATACTGTTCATTACTTAAAGTGACTCCGACAGCTGTGATGTTAGGAAAATTCTTTGCAGCGTAAAATAGCATTCCTCCCCAACCACAACCGATATCCAATAATTTTCCACCTTTTTCCAAATTCAATTTTTTGCAAATACGGCGATATTTTTGTTCTTGCATTTTTTCCAGCGAATCTTCCGCTTGTTCTTGGTAACCGCAGGAATAGGTAAGAGAGCGATCTAACATTAATTTATAAAAATCATTTCCTAAATCATAATGATGTTCAATTGCCCGCTTTGCAAAAGGAATGTAAAAAGGATTGCTGGAAAATTCCCTAAGCTTATTTTGAATTTTAACGAACAAATTGCTACTAATGTAACTTTCTAGCCTATTACCCAAGGTTAGACGGAAAAAATCAACTAAGCGATTATTGTCAACATCCCACCAACCATCAAGATAACTGTCACCCAAGGCCAGAGTACCGCCTTTGATAATTCTTTGAAAAAAATTACGATTATAAATTTCTATTTTTACAGTAGGTAACAGCTCGGATTTTACGCCGAATGACCTTTTTCTGCCCCAGGGATCATTGACAATCAACAAACCATTCTTAATGTGATCCAGCAAATGATAAACTTTGTTTTGAGCATAATTATAAATCGGAGCTTTTACTATTTGGCGATAGTCCCGAGGTAAATTTAATACTTCTAAATTATTTTCTTCATTGTCTCTAAGAGCGTAATCCATAATATTTCCAAAGATTATTACTAATAAATCCTGGCTATTAAACCTTTGTTCTCGATTTATCGAATATGAGATTAATCATATTTAAAATACGATTTTTTAAAGACAGCATTAAAAGGTAAATTATTTTAGAAACTTAAGTCTTAAAATAAGTGGCTACTGCGGCCGCTACTCTTTCTCCATCCATCGCAGCGGACATAATTCCACCGGCATACCCACCACCTTCTCCGGAAGGAAAGAGTCCCGCGATATCGGGATGCATTAAAGATTTATTGTCCCGAGGAATGCGCAGGGGTGAAGAGGTCCGAGATTCAACGGCAAGCACTACCGCTTCTTCAGTTAAATAACCTTTTTTTGTTTGAGCAAAATTTTTAAATCCCAAAACAAGACGCTCAAAAAGCTGTTGAGGAAATAGTTCTGAAAGATTAACTGATTTTATTCCCGGTAGATAGGAACAATTAGGAAGGTTATTGGAATTTTTTCCGGAAATAAAGTCAGTAAGTCTTTGTGCCGGAGCAACTTGTTTTCCTCCGCCAAGTAAATATGCTTTTTCTTCCAGTGCTTGTTGAAAAGAAACACCGGCAAATTCAGCGTCTTTTTTAAAAGGCAGTAAATCATCTTCTTTGATTTCGGAAACAATTCCGGAGTTGGCAAAATATGAATTTCTTTTGGAAGGGGACCAACCGTTAACTACGATTTCATCATTTTTTGTAGCAGCCGGACAAATTATTCCTCCCGGACACATGCAAAAAGAAAATACTCCGCGGTTATTGCATTGAGTAACAAGGCTATAAGATGCCGGAGGTAAATTTTTATGTCGACTCGATCCGCGATATTGAATTTGATCGATTAACTGCTGTGGATGCTCAACTCGCACTCCAACGGCGAAAGGTTTTAATTCTAGACTGATTTCATTTTGTCGCAGCATTTGAAAAACATCGCGGGCAGAATGACCGCTGGCAAGAATTACAGCAGATGCGAGAATAGTTTCGCCACTAAGAAGCTTTACACCTTTGATTTTTCCGGAATCTTTAAGAATAGTCGTAACTTTTTTATTAAAATGAACTTCGCCACCGCAATCCACTATTGTTTTTCTAATTGCCTGAACCACAGCGGGCAGTTTATTTGTGCCGATATGAGGGTGAGCGTCAATTAAAATATCTAAACTTGCTCCATGAATTACCAGAATATTAAGGATTCTTTCCAGAGATCCTCTTTTACTGGAGCGGGTGAATAGTTTGCCGTCAGAAAATGTTCCCGCTCCTCCTTCTCCAAAACAATAATTACTCTCCGGATTAACAAAACCGGATTTACAAATTGCTGCAATATCATGTCTTCTTTCTCTGACTGTTTTCCCTCGTTCTAAAACAATTGGTTTAATTCCTAATTCAATTAATTTTAAAGCGGCAAACATTCCAGCAGGACCAAATCCCACAATCACAGCCGCATCTCTTTTAGAAACATCTTTAAGGGTCAAACTAAAAGGCTGAGTTTCTTCTTTTTTAATTCCAATCTGCACTTGAAAACGAAGGACATATACCGCAGGATATTTTCTGGCATCTATGGAGCGACGAATAAGATTAAGATTAAATATTTCTGCAGGACGAATTTTAAGTTGTTTACTGATTTCTTCTAAATGGAAATCCTCATCCTCAAGAAATTCTGGCAAAACTTTTATTTCTACTTCTTTCAGCATGATTACCAGCTACCAGACGATCCGCCGCCCCCTGAACTTCCACCACCTCCGCCACTAAATCCACCGCCACCACCAGAGCTGGAAAATCCACCACTGCTGGAGCCGGAACTCCAAGAGCCATAGCCTCTTCTTCGCCGTCCAACTCCTGCATTTTGTACTGTCATTTGAATCATTACAAAGAAAATAAACATGAAAGAAAAAATAATAATCAGAAAGATAATAAAGATGCCATTAACAGGAACATCCACGGGAGGAGGCAGCGGTTCTCCATTAATTACTTTGATAATTGCATCTACTCCTTGATCTATTCCTAAAGAAAAAGCTCCTGCCTTAAAATTAGGAGTAATGATTTCATCAATAATTCTTTTGGAAAGTAAATCAGTAAGCGCCCCCTCTAATCCTCTACCTACTTCTATTCTTAATTTACGATCATTTTTCGCAACAACCAATAAAACACCATCATCAACTCCTTTGCGACCAAGTTTCCAGAGATCAAATACTCTAATGGCAAATTGTTCAATAGCTTCCGGTTGGACTGTGGCCACAATTAAGACGGCAATTTCTGAACCTTTAGTTTTATGAAAATCACTTAATTTTTGTTCTAAAGCATCTTTCTCGGAAGAGTTTAAGGTTCCGGTTTGATCCACCGCATATGAGGAAAAAACCGGAACGGGAACTTGAGCATGAGCAATAGGACTAAGAAAAAGGAATAATAAACTGAACTTTAAAATTAAAGATTTCAAGAATTATTTTCCTTAAAATTCCACTTTTGGAGGTGTGGAAATCGCCTTTTCATTTTCTACCGTAAAGTTAGGTTTAACTGACATACCCAGCCAACCAGCTGTGAGGTTAGAAGGAAATGAGCGCACAGTCACGTTGAAATTTTGCACTGCTTCAATGTAACGATGCCTAGCAACTGCTACCCGATTTTCTGTTCCTTCTAGCTGGGTCATTAAGTCCCGAAAAACTCCATCAGCTTTTAATTGTGGATAATTTTCGGCAACAGCAATTAATCGAGAAAGAGAAGAACTTAGAGCGGCTTGAGCATCTTGAAATTCTTTAAACTTTCCTGGATCATTTAAAGTATCGGAAGTGACCTTGATTTCTCCGACTTTTGCCCGAGCAGCGGTTACTTCTTCCAGTATTTGTTTTTCATGAGCGGCGTAACCTTTAACTACGTTTACCAGATTGGGAATCAGATCGGCTCGACGTTGATACTGATTTAAAATCTCACTCCAAGATGATTTAATAATTTCATCTTGTTGCTGTAGAGTATTGTATCCGCAACTGTTTAAAGATAAAAATAATAGGACAAAGAACAAACTAATTTTTTTCATAAGGTTTTCCTTTATTATTGTAACCATTTTCTGACAATCCATTCCAGGCCCAAAGCTCCTTTTTTAGTATCTAGATAGAGTTTGGTTTTACCTGGAATAATACTATCATATTCCGAACTACGAACACTAATTTTTGAAAGCTCCTGAGGGGTATCCCAGGAATCGTATTTGATATAGTATTTTCTGGAACCTTTTTTTGATTTGGTACTGTATTTGTCCCTAACTATAGAAACGTGCGAAGTAACTGGAGAATGATCAAGTTTAGCATTTAATATTTGCCAAGCTCCTACGCTTGAAAAAATGCTATCGAGTAATAAAAATAAAATAAAAGGTATAAAATACAAATGAGATTTAGAATGACCTTTAATCAATTGATAAACTATAAAAGTTAAACCAAAAAAAAGAGGAACTGATAATTTAAGAGAATTACTCAGCGCTTCATTGGAATGAAGCGCTGGATATGAACTTGAGGCAACAGAGAATAATGCTATTGCCAAAAAAGTAAAAACCATAACAAAAGAAAAAACAAGCATATTGTTGGAAATCTTCTTTGATTTTAAAATAAAACCGGAAGAAGAGTTTTTAACAATTTCAGAAACTTTGTTTTTAATTAAATAAAGTGTATTTACCAGTTCAATACAACGGGGATCACTTTCTCCTGTAGGAAATATTTGAGAAGGATTATTGGTTGTTAAGTTACCCCAAGTGATCGATAAACCTTTAGCATCATAACTAAGTTGCCTCGCACCTTGTGCGAAAATACTGTTCAGCAGTTCGATTACCGATTTGTCTTTAAAGATTGTTTCTACGGCTTGGTCGTCATCTGCAGAAATATAAAATAAATCATCGAAACCTTTGTTTCCGCTTTGAATTTCTTTAGAAAGACCGATAGATTTGGCAAAACGATCAAAACCTTGTTCAAATCGGAGCAAAAAATCGGTTTCCCCTGGGAAATCAATATTTAACTCCATTTGATAATAAGGAGATTTCTTTTTTTTATAAAATTCAATGCGAAATGCTTTGCCTTCCGGGGTTTGCAAATTCAAAGCGGAAGAAAATGAATTGAAGAATTTCATCATGCCTGTTTTTAGCAAAGATTAGAGGAAAATGAAATATAAAAGACAGAATTAAAAGACAGAATAAACATGTTCGGAGCGCGGACTTTAGTCCGCTTATTACCAAACATTTGTTATTGCTATATTAATATATTTGGAAGTAAGCGGACTAAAGTCCGCGCTCCGAACGTGTTATAATTTTTTCTAAGACTCTGCCAGCTCTTACTTATTATTTGCAATCCCCTCTTTAATCTGAGCGCGAATTTCATCAGCTTGAGCATTACGAGGAGTACTTTGAGTGTTGATATTCAATCCCACTCTTTCAGTCAAAAGCATACTCAAGAGTCCTTCGATGATATTATTACTGCCGCTGAAACTTCCTTTTTCGCCGTCTTTGGCAGAATAATTTCCACCACCACCGACAACTACTTTGGGAACGATATCAACTCCGGATTTTTCAATTGATTCTGCCAAGCGCATAATGGCTTGTTGCATTACTTGGAATTGTGGTCCGCCGTAAGCTCTCACTTGTTCTTCTGTGGCAATGGCGTTGGCGATACCGATTCGCGTTACTTTTTCTGATTCCGCTTCCGCCATTGTGCGAATTTGAGCGGCCTGTTGTAAGGCGCGTTGGTATTCTGCTTTACCTTGGTTACTTTGAATTTGAATGCTGATTTCAGATTCTGTCAAAGTTGATTGCTGACGGGACTTGGCTTCTGCTTCTTTAAGTTCTCGTTCTTTAACGGCAGCTTTTTCTTGCCTGTTGTAAGTTTCAACTTGTTCTTCGGCAATCTGACGAGAGCGAAGTTGGGTAAGAATTTGTTCAATTTGATTACCGGTTCCCGCACCAGGAGTTCCAATTAGCACTTCTTCCAGTTCCAAATTATAATGTTCAAATCGATCACGCATATGAACGCCGGCAGTGGTTTGAATTTCGGCTCGATCTTGTAACAATTGAATTAAAGTTTTAGTTTGCGCGGTATTTTTAAAATATGCGGAAATCATCGGATCTAAAGTTTGTTCCACCAGAATTTTAATATTTCCAAAACGTTGAATTACCAAAGGCGCTTTTTTGTAATCAATGTGCACGACAACGCTTAAAGGTAAAGTTGGTTCAAAAGCATCCTTAGTGATTAAAGAAACTTCTTGCAGATTTTCGTCATATTTATGTTCTCCGACTTCAGATTTTTTCCAATTAAGGATGAAGTTTGTTGTCGGGACAAGAGAGATACTTCCTGCAAAAATATTAAAAGCGTATTTGCCCGGAAGAAGTGGTTCATCCCAAACACCGCGTTGTCCTTTTTTAACTAATTCTCCATGTTTATATCCTGCTCCCGATAAATCAGCTCCGGTTTCACCGGTAAAAGAAACCACCACTCCGACATGTCCCACCGGAATAGTTGTTTTGGGAATCATTTCTACAGTAGCAAAAAGGCGATTGATATAATAAGTTCCGTCAACTAAAACTTGATATTGTCTGCCTCTAAATCCTCCGGCGGCAATAAATGATTCCGGATCTTGAAAGCTATTATGATATGTTGCAAAGTTTTTAGGATCGCTTCCCACAACTGGTGCAATAATTTCCCCTTGGGGCAAAGCATGACCATCGTGAATAGTAACAATTCCTATAGAATCATCTTTACCTCGAATAATTACCGGATGAAAACCTCCGCGCTCTTCAATGGTTCCTGCGGTTTGTTGAAAGAGATCGCTTTCACCCGCATCGAGATCTAAATAGTATACGGTATCAGTTGTAAAAACTATAAATTGAGCAAGATTAATCGCATATGTTCCTTCTCTCAGTATTTTTCTTTGCGGACCTTTTTGTCCCCCACATTCTAGAAATTTTCTGACATTTTGAAAATCATTTGCTTTAATGTTGGAGGCTAGAGTTTGATCGGCTTTTAATGTTTCCCCGTCTCTTGCAAAAACATAACCAATTGTTCCTTGGGGAATAGTGACCAGCGGCATAATATGAATTCGATACATAAAAGGTTTCATAAAATGCCAACCACCACGAAGAACGTCCGGTTGAAAACCAGCCTCGCCGTTTAATGCAATGAAACCATTTTCAACCGATCCATTGAAGCTGAAGATCTTTTCAATTACGCCAATCTTGCTGTTGGAAATAAATCTGATGACACCGGAAAAATAAATAAATGCCAAAGATAAAGCTGCACCAATGACGATAACATTGTGTTCAAAAATGAAAGTAAACATTGGAATGTGCCCTTTGAGAGTTAATAATTGTTTAGCTTTTTTTGATGTTATTAAGATTTTGAAGATTCAATTTTCAGCAAAATCGAAGTCATTACTTATAAAACTACTATTGGTATGGGGTTTAAAGAATGCTATATTCGCCGAACTAACAAAATTAAACAGGTAATATGTCAACAACTTCCCCCTTAGACAATTTTCCGCAAGAAGTTTCTGCCGGCAGATTTATTGTAGAAACAAAATTAGTGGAAAGACCGAGTAGTGTTGTTTTTCGAGGAAGAGATCGACAATTGGGGGACCGACCCATTGCGATAAAATTTTTTATCGATCGCCCCGATCATAACCAAGAATGGATTGATGCTTTTGAAAGAGAAATTACTTTATTAAGAAATACTTCTCATAAATATCTGGTGCCAATAATTGCCGGAGGAATTGCCGGAAATTGGTTTTATATTGCGATGGAATTAATTGAAGGTCTGACTTTGAGAGAATATTTAAAAGGCCTCGATGCTCCAATGGACTCTAAAATAGCAATAGACATTATTTCAAAAATAGCAGAGGCCACCAAAGAAATTCATGAAAAAAATTCTTATCATGGGCATATGGATTCTCGCTCAATAATGTTTAAAGGCAAAGAACCGAGGTTGGCCGGTTACTATCCTCATATTTTAAGCAAGATTCATCAAAGCCAAACTTCGACCGGAAGATTATTAGTTGATCCGGGATACATTGCTCCTGAACAAATCAGCAGTAGCGAGCAAATCGATGGTCGGGCTGATATTTATGCTTTGGGGATTTTACTCTACGAAATTCTTACTTTGCAAAAACCATTCAATGCGGCAAATCCGATGCAATTGGCGATGTTAAGAATGGTCAATGAGCCTCAATCTCCACAGAAACTTAATTCTCAAATCCCTTCTTTATTAGATGCCGCAATACTTAAAGCTTTAGCCAGGAATCCCCAGGATCGTTTTTCTTCAGTTGCAGAATTTCTTGATGCCTTAAGAGGTGGAAAACCTTTGATAAAAAACCCTCTTTTTGAAGCCGTTGAAAATGAAAATGAAAGAATCCTGGGAACTGAAACGATAGCTGTTTCTATGTCGAATGCCGCAATTAAAGAAATTTTAAAAGAACATGAAAGAAAAAGCAGACAAGAAAAAGATATTAAAATTAAAACTGAACCCAAACAAACGGCCCAAAAACCAATGGCTAAACCGGCCAGTTCTGAACCATTGGAAGTTGATTCGACAATGATAGGAATGAAAGTCGATCGTTTACTGAAAGCAACAATGGTAGTTGTTTCTGAAAAATCTTTTGGGAATAAATATGATTTGGGAGATAAACAAATTTTAATTGGCAGTGATTCGGCTTGCGGCATTCCCTTACCGGGGAAAAATATTCCTGCGCATTCGGCCATTATCGTCAATAAGAATTCCAATTATTATTTGTCGGCACTTTCCCCCAATATTAAGATCAATGGAAAACCTGCCGTCATCTCGGAAGAATATGCTTTAATGCGCGGAGATATCGTAGAATGTGCCGATTATCAATTACGTTATGTCGCTCCCGGCGAAGTTTTTACCCTACAAAAAGATGTTGCCGAACGAATTATTGATAAGCCAAAAAATAAATTTTCCAAGTATTTGGGAATATCTGCTGCGGTAGCTTTAATTGTTTGCGGATTTTTGTTTTATTCTTATAAAAATAATTTATTCCTTGCCCAAAATGCTCAGGTTAAAAATCAAGAAGCCAAGAAATTAATGAGAAAAGAATTGATTGACAAGTTTCGTAAAGAGGGCGATGAATTTTTTAAAGAAGGCAAATTAATTGAACCGCCAGAAGCAAATGCCCGTAAGCGATTTGAACAAATTATCGAGCTTGACGCCTATGATACTTATGCCAGAAGAAGGCTTGCTGAAATAGAAGACCGCGTTCAACTGTTAAATCAGCAAGCGAATAAACATAAATTGACTTCCGAAAGAATTGAAAAATTATTACAACAAGCTGAACAGTATTTTAAAGCAGGAAAATATATTACCCCTCCTGGGGCTAACGCCAAAGAAATATACGAAGAAATTATTAAGTATGACACCGAAAATGAAGTTGCTAAAAAACAATTAATAGAAATTAATAGTATTTTAGGAGATTTGGTATCAAGAATAAATGAGCTAATTGCCACCGCAAAAAGTTATATTGATAAAAAACAATATGTCAGTCCTGAAGGAGAAAATGCCAAAGAACTGATTGACCAAATTTTGGCAATTGATCCAGAAAACGAGGATGCTCATAAATTACTCATCGAAATGGCCGCTTTGGCAATTATCGAAGGGGATCAGGCAAAAGCAAATCTTAAAGCGGATCAAATGAAACAATCCTATCTGATCGCTCAGGCAGTAGGAGTAGATCCGGTGTTTATTAAAAGTAAAATGCAAGGAGCTGATATCATTTCCCGTTCCAAATCTTCTGTTGTAATTGTTGATACTGGAGAAAGTGAGGCCAATCAAAAAAGTAATTCTGCTTATTTAAATATGGCAGAAATCAATAAAAGAATTTCTATTCTGCAATTACAAGCTGAGGTGAAGAATCCCAGTACAAAGAGTCAATTTTTTGAAGTTAATAAAAAGTAATCTTTTTTGTGGGATTTTTTAATAAAAAAGAAAAAAAGAAAATAGAAAAACACTCTTCTCTTGCTTTCTGGTTTTCTATTCCGGCAAATATCATTTTGGGAATGATTTTATTAATTACAATCGCACTTTTTTTACGAAATGGTATTTTTGAAAAAGAGGTTTGGACTTTATTTGCTGTCGGCTTGATATTTGCCTTTTCCATTCTTTCCCGGGCAAGGATTTCTCGAATCCGGGTGCTGATTCATGAATTAAGACATGCTATTTTAGTTTTGATTACGGGAAATAATTTAAAACATATTAAGGTAGGAAAAGATGAAGGTGAAGTCGCTTATGAAATGTTCGAAAATAAGATTCAATCCGGTCCGATAATTACCTTGGCTCCTTATTGTTTTCCAATATTTTCTATCCCGACACTCGCTGCATGTTTAATCTTAGAAAACGATTATCGCGTTATTTTATCTCTTGCTTTGGGTTTTGCTTTGGGTTTGGATATTTCTACCGCTCTCGATGAAATTCATCCCGGACAAACTGATTTTAAAAAAGTTATCGGTGGATTTTTCATGTCAGCGCTTTTTATTGTTTCTTTTGGATTTTTTTGGATTAGTTTTTGTTTTCTTTGGATCGTGGGGGGAAGAAATGCTTATCTTAACGCCGCAACAACTGGCTATCAGATTGCCGAGGTTACCCGAGAGTATTTAAAAGAAGAATATTTGCAGAAGGATTTGTCTCAAAGAAAACCATAGTCCGGTAATTCAGTCTTTTAATTGATTAGTACGGATGATCTAATTCTTCGTATTTAGTGTCTTCTCCAGTCATTACGCATTCAGTCCGTTTTAGAATTTCATTCACTTTTTCATTTTTTTTTATTTTTTCAAGATAAAGCGCCGGTGGATTGGTATAAATTGAAGATGAGCTGTTCAGTTCGTACTTTGTATTTGCTTCTAAATTATCACTGAGGCTGCAATTTGCGTAAAGATATTTTCTAAAGCAGCCATAATAAGTTTTGGTATAAGTGCTTTCGTAGCAAGCAGTAGGGGACTTATTTTTTCTCCTTGCCCGATCTTGATCGTCTAAACAGCTGCGATATCCCGAACTGTCAAATTTTGTGTTTTCCTGACAATCATAGGGACTGCCTAAAATAGCAATCGCCAAATCAAAACGATGTTCTCCCGGCAGAAGAGTAATACCACTGGTATTAAACTCCTGCCCTGAGGTGGAGCAGCGATAAACTTCCAGATTTTTATTGTCGGAAGTAACATAGACAGTAGCTATTTTATTTTCTGGAAGTTCCGGGCCGGGATAACCCTTGGTTGGTGAGCACGAAATAAGGGTAATGATACTGAGCAATAAAGCAGCTTTAATAATATTCATGTTTTGACAAATGATTGTTAACATAATCGCCGACAGCATCTTCCAAGGACATAAACTGATAGTTTAAACCTGTGCTTTTTAGTTTGTTCATCTCTGCTTGAGTAAAATATTGATATTTATTTTGGAGGTGCAAGGGCATTTCGATATATTCGATATTGGGTTGTTTGTTCAAAGCAGCAAAAACGGCTTTTGCTAAATTATTCCAAGGTTGAGCGGCTCCTGTTCCTAAATTATAAATGCCCGATATTTTCGGACGATTATAAAGCCACCAAATAACTTCGCAGCAATCTTTTACATAAATAAAATCTCTTTTTTGTTCCCCGTCTTGATATTGAGGATGATGGGATTTGAAAAGTTTAATTTTGCCTTGGTTTTTAATTTGATTAAAAGCTTTAAACACCAAGCTGCTCATTTCTGTTTTGTGGTTTTCGTTGGGTCCGAATACGTTGAAAAATTTAAGGCCGACCATTGATTTGATTGCTCCAGTATTAAGAGCCCAAGTGTCAAAGGCGCTTTTGGAATAGCCATAGATATTAAGTGGCTTTAGTTTTTTAGAAACATCATCGGCATCGGAAAATCCCAAATTTCCATCTCCGTAAGTTGCAGCACTGGAAGCATAAATCATTCTTATTCCACGAGGCATTGCCCATTCGGCAAGCGCTTTGGAAAAGGAAAAATTATTATGCATTACATATTCAGCATTTATTTCCGTTGTGGAAGAACAAGCGCCTAAATGAATTATTGCTTTTACGTTGTTAAGTAAAAGAGGTAATTGAGCATGGGTAAGCATTTGGTAGAACCGATCCTTGTGAATGTAATCAAGGTAGCTCTTGCCAACAAGATTTTTCCATTTTTCTGAGGTTCCCAGATTATCAACAATGATAATATCTTTAATGCCTTCATTGTTTAGTTTTTTTAATAAACAACTGCCAATAAATCCTGCCCCACCTGTAAGTAAAATCATCTTTAGTCCTGAATAATTATTAGGAATAATTTATAATATAAATCACCAAACATAGAAAACTAAGTATAAAAAAATATAGTTATTTTAAGTAACTAAAATATTGACTAAGCAAATAATTAGCGTATAAAAAAGTCATTGATTTTTATGAAAACAGATTTTATTAAAATTTCTTTTAGTTTCAAGTGCTTATCCCAGAGCTTAGGGATCCAAGGTTTATCGCTGTCTCTGCTGCTACTTATTATTAAGATCTAAAGAGGCAGAGCTTTATATTGATTTTTAAAGGCCCTGTCTCCCCAGACAGGGCCTTTTTTGTTTTAAGGACAAGAAAGAAAGAGGAAAAAATGGAAAAAAATAGACAGATTCGTATTTTTGATACGACGTTAAGAGACGGTCAGCAGTGCCCGGGTGCGGGAATGAGCTTTGAACATAATTTGGAATATGCAGAGCTGGCCTGTGAAGTTGGTGTGGATGTGATGGAAGCAGGTTTCCCCTCCGCCAGCGCTTTGGATTATAAAATTGTTAATACAATTGCTTCAGAATTTAGTTCTCGTCTGGATTGTCCGATTATCGCCGGCCTTTGCCAATTAAGAGAAGAACAAGTTGATAAGACCATCGAAGCATTATTTCCGGCAATTCGTTATCAAAAAGCATTGCTTCATGTCTATTTGCCGGTGGGGGAAGAATTAATGGCGGCATCTTTAGGAGTTGAACGTGCTGAAAATAAAAAGCAATTAGTAAAAGAAGTTTATGATTATATATTAAAGGCTTCTCAGGCAGGGCTGGAAGTAGAATTTAGTCCTGAGGGCTATTCCCAAATGAAGAGTAACTTTGATTTTACAACTGATTGCATTAGAGCGGCGGTGGAAGCGGGAGCAACAGTGATTAATTGTCCGGACACAATTGGCGGAGCTTGTGAATTTGAAGGAGAAGAATATTTTGTTGAAAAAATGAATCGCCATGCGGCAATTATTGCTAAAGAATATCCCGGCCGTTCGATTATTTGGTCGGCACATTGTCATAATGATTTTGGTTTGGCTGTTCAAAATTCAATCAATGCCGTTTTCCGCGGACCGGTAACGCAAGTTGAAGGTTGTTTTAATGGCGTGGGAGAAAGAGCGGGAAATGCAGCTTTGGAACAAGTGATTATGATCATCAAACACTTTGCACATAAACAAAATTCTAAAAATCCATTCTACACAAAAATTAAAACTGAATATATTCAAAAAATCTCTGATTTTGTTTCGAAAAATATGCTTGCCCGACAAGCTTGTTCGCCAATTGTGGGAGAAAATGCTGTTAAACATACTGCCGGAGGACACACCAATGCCATGTTAAAAAATCCTCTTGCCTATCAGCCTTTTGATCCCCAAGAAGTAGGCCGAGAAATTAGTTTTATCTTTGGCCCTTTAAGTGGGGGCAATCATGCCAAGTCAGTAATTGAAAATAAGGGCTATCATTGTGCCGATGCGGAGAAAGCAACCATCGCACAGTACATAAAAAACATTTATTCCGATCGCAGAAAAGGAATAACTGATGCTGAATTGTTAAACGGATATTTTTCTTATCGCGAGCCGATTAAACTTGATAACTTGGAATATTCTAAGAGTGAAAATAAAGCGAAAATTAAAGCAGAGGGTTCTTTTTTTTCTAAATCTGGTATGATCATAGAAGAAATTGAAGGAAAAGATTCGGCTCTGGCTGCCTTAAAAAAAGCTATTGAGAAAAATTTCGATCCTTTTAGTGTTGAAAACTATCGAAGCAAATCTGATTCTTCGGGGATTGAAGCAAGAAGCATTTCCAAAATAGTAATTAAAGATTCTCAAGGACTTGTTTTTGACGGAACCGGAATTGATCAAGATATAGAAATTTCTTCAATGAAAGCTTTAATAGCTGCAGTAAATAAAGCATTTATCGAAAAAAATTATAGGAAAAATGGCTAATGGGGCGAAATATAATAGAAAAAATTTGGGATGCGCATCTTGTTCTGGAACATCCGGGGCATCCTGATATTTTAGCAATAGATCTGATGCTGATTCATGAAGTAACTTCCGCTCAGGCCTTTCAAATGCTTAGAGAAAAAAATTTAAAAGTAAATGATTGCGGGAAGATGCTGGCCACTTTGGATCACAGTATCCCTACCCGGAAAAACCGTTTGGAAATATATGATCAATCGGCAAAGATTCAGGTAGAAACTTTGCGAACTAATTGTAAAGATTTTGGAATTCCTCTTTGTGATTATGACAGTGGTCGGCAAGGTGTGGTGCATGTGATTGGCCCGGAAATGGGAACAACACAACCGGGAATGACTATTGTTTGCGGGGATTCTCATACCTCCACTCACGGCGCATTCGGAGCACTAGCGTTTGGAATTGGTACTTCGGAAGTAGCGCATGTGTTAGCAACAAGTTGTATGTTGCAGAAAAGACCAAAGACAATGAAAGTTGTTTTTAATGGCAAATTTAATAAAGGGGTTTATGCTAAAGATGCCATTATTAAGCTTATTTCTGTGATTGGTTTTGACGGTGCGACCGGTTATGTCATTGAATACTCTGGCACGGCGATTTCTAAAATGAGCATGGAAGAGCGAATGACAGTTTGCAACATGACTATCGAATGTGGTGCCAGGGCGGGACTAATCGCTCCCGATCAAACGACAATTGATTATATTAAAGGAAAAGCATTTGCTCCAAAAGCGGCAGATTGGGATCGAGCAGTTCAGTATTGGTTAAGTTTTCAAAGTGATCCTGATTCTAAATTCGATCGAGAAGTGATTATTAATTTAGATGAACTTCAACCGATGGTTACTTGGGGAACAAATCCTTCTCAAGCAGTAGATATCAAAAGTAACATTCCTAAGTTTGCTGAACTAGCAGAAGAGCAAAAAGCAGGAGTAAAAAGAGCTTTAGAATATACTAAATTAAAAGATGGACAGGCAATTGCGGGAGTGCCGATTACTTGGGCATTTTTAGGATCTTGTACCAATGGTCGGATTGAAGATCTAAGAATAGCGGCAAAAATTTTAGCAGGAAATAAAATCCATCCCACTGTAACTTTTTATGTCGTTCCTGGTTCAGAAGCGGTAAGAGATCAGGCCATTAAGGAAGGACTGGATCAAATATTTATTCAAGCCGGTGCTGATTTTAGAATGCCGGGCTGTTCCATGTGCTTAGCAATGAATGATGACAAGGTTCCTCCCGGAATGCGTTGCATCAGTTCTTCGAATCGTAATTTTGTCGGTCGTCAAGGTCCCGGAAGTTTAACTCATTTGGCCTCTCCGGCAACAGTTACGGCCAGTGCAATTGAAGGAAAAATAACATCTGCGGAGGGATTTATTTAATGGAAAAATTTAAAACATTTACGGGAAGAGTTTTACCTCTTCCGATGAAGGATGTGGATACGGATTTAATTATTCCGGCAAAGTATTTAACGACTGTTAGTAAGGAAGGCTTAGCCCAAGGTTTGTTTAGAAATCTCAGGGATAGCAATCCTGATTTTCCTTTAAATAATCCGAAGTATCAAGGAGCGGAAATCTTAGTTGCCGATACAAACTTTGGTAGTGGATCTTCCAGAGAACATGCAGTCTGGGCCATTAAAAGCCATGGATTTAAAGTCGTAATTGCCAAATCCTTTGCTGATATTTTTTATAACAATAGCGCAAAAAATGGTTTGTTATTGGTTAAGCTTCCGGAAAATGTAGTTGATCAAATTCTAGAAGTCGCTATTTCCGGAAGTTATTCTCTAACTGTTGATTTAGAAAAACAAGAAGTTAACTTACCAACTGAAGAAAAATATAATTTTCAATATGATTCTTTTTCCCGGCATTGTTTGCTTAATGGTTTAGATGAGCTTGATTATCTTATTTCCAATAAAGAAAAAATTACTGCTTTTCAAAAAGCCCAAGAGAAGAATCGTTTTTATACAACATTAAAGGCAAATCAATAAATGGTTTTGTTAAGTCAGGAGGCTGGAAGTTATGGAACACAAAATTGTCGTATTACCGGGGGATGGAATTGGCGAGGAAGTAATGGAGCAAGCATTAAGAGTGCTGGCCGCCGTTTCTGAAAAATCAGGGAAGAAATTTATCACAAAACATGGCTATATTGGCGGTGCCGCCTGGGATAAATATGGCAAGCATTTTCCGGAAGAGACAAAAGAATTAGCCCATGATTGCGAAGCAATTTTATTCGGTTCCGTTGGCGGTCCGGTTAATGAGCAACATTTGGAAAAATGGAAAAACTGTGAGCGCGAAGCCTTGCTGGGGATACGAAAAGCTTTTAACTTCAATGCCAACTTTCGTCCGGTAAAAGTATTTCCCAGTTTAGTTGATATTTGTCCTTTAAAAAAAGAAGTAGTGCAAAAAGGTTTGGATATTCTTTTTATTCGAGAACTCTTGGGAGATCTTTATTTTGGTGAACATAAAACTTTTGTTAAAGACGGAAAGCGCTGTGCCAGTGATGTTGCCGAATATAACGAAGATCAAATTGCCTCGATTGCCAAAGTTGCTTTCGAAGCTGCGAGGATTAGGAAGAAAAAAGTTACCTCAGTGGATAAGGCCAATGTTTTGGATATTTCTAAGCTCTGGCGAGCAGTAGTAAAAGAAGTGGCTCAAAATTATCCCGATGTGGAACTTAATGATATGTTGGTTGATAATTGCGCAATGCAAATAATTATCAATCCTTCACAGTTTGATGTGATTGTTACTTCCAATATGTTTGGCGATATTTTATCCGATGCCGGCGCCGTGCTGCCGGGCTCTCTGGGTTTAATGCCTTCTGCCAGTTTTAACAAAGATGGTTTTGCCCTATATGAACCAATTGGCGGTTCAGCACCGGATCTTGCAAATCTGGGAGTTGCTAATCCGATTGCCCAAATTTTGTCCACTGCTTTAATGCTGCGATATTCATTTAAAATGGAAGAAGAAGCTCAAGCTATTGAATATGCAGTAGAAAGAACTTTAAATGAAGGCTTTAGAACTAAAGATATCTGTCAAACGGGAAATACGCTGGTGGGTACTAAAGAAATCAGCAATAAAATTATAAGCTACTTAAAGTAGTGTCCTTATTAAATTCTTAGCATCTTAACCTATTGGAAAGTGTTTTATCCCCCAATAGATTTTAAGTTATGGACAGCAAAGAAGAAAAGACAATTGAGTATCCCGCTCTTGAAAAATGCATGATTGTCGAATCTCGTTTTTTAGTGCGACAAGAAATAGTAAATTCTATTAAAGCAAGCGCTTTATTTGAAAAGGTTCTGGAAGCTCAATCTTTAGCTGATGGTATTGAAAAAGTTAAAACAATTAAGTTAGATGCCTGCTTTGTTGGAACTTCGATTTCACCAAATGCAGTTGAAGTCTTTTTAGATAAAGCATCAGCCACCAGTAAGTCCAAGAACTGCTCCTTTATTGTTGTAGTTAACGAGACAAATAAAGATGCCGTAAAACAATTTGCAAAGTCTCATGGAATAATTAACTGGCCTTCTAATAGAGCAAATTTCTCCGCAAGCATAGTTCAATCGATAATTAAGGCCAATGAGAATAGTCCCTGGAAAGATTTATTAGCATTAAGTAAACAAGAGGAAATAGAAGCCTTAGAAAAAAGGAAATATGATCCTCAAGTTGTGGCTTTAATTTTTGCTAATTGCGCTGAAGACTTAAGAAAAATTAGTATTGCCATTAGAAGAAGAGAATATGGTCTGGATAAAACCGGTTTACCTGATCTTAGAGCAAAAAAAGACATTAATAATTTCGTCGATCAATTAACTGCCAAGTTTGAAAATGAGGAAGAAGCCGAAAAATTAAAAGAATTTTTTCAAAGAACTCTGTCTCAATGGGTGATTAATCAAATAGTTCTTTCCCCTCAGGAAGCAAAAGCAATTTTGGAGCATGACTGGTCGACTTTTGACGATTAGTTTATTTTCAGCAAAGATCCTTTAGAATTTTTAATCGTTCTGAGTATGAAATTTTGTCCTTGAATATCTCCAGTGGCATCAAATTTAAATTTTCCTTCCGCACCGGCGATAACTTGAGTATCTAAAAATGCTTTTACATTAGAGGTTTCAAAACCGACATTTTCGAATGCCTGAAAATAAGCTGTAAAAGCATTATAGGCTACCGCTAATAATGCTGCTGAATTTACACCATCAGGAAATAATTCTTGATATTTTGCAATAAAATCAGAATATGATTTTGTCGGGTTACTGATATCCGGCGTATCAAAATAAGTGACGTTTTCTTGTAAAGTATCTAAATTTTGAATGCTACTTTTTTCTCCTGGATTATAATAAGAATATATTTTTTGACTGATACCTAAGTTTTTCATATTTTTGATAATATTTTGATAAGTCGCCGGACTTCCGGCATTAACATAGTAAGCATCCACATCCTTAGATTTTATTCTTAAAAGAGGACTACGTAATTCGGTTTCTTGAGGATTGATATCTTCTAAAACTAAATCTTTTTCATTAAAATTCTTCTGTAATTCGTTTTTAATTGCTGCGGTGAAGGCCGAAGTTTCAGTGATTACCCCAAGTTTTTCTACGCCATGATTTTTTGCGTAATCGGAAATCAGTTTTACACCTTGATCAATAGAATAATAAGTTCTGTAAATATATTCTCCGGCTTTAGGAAGATCTGGATGAGATCCTAGAACGGAAATTAATAAAATTTTGCTGGCCTCAATATAAGAAGCCATTTGCATTACTTCCCCGGTACAGCCGACAATAAGAAATTTAACTTTATCTTGTTCCAAAAGTTTTTTTGCAGCAGTAATTGCAGAATTTCCTTGTCCACACTGCCCGTCTTCTAAAAGGAATTTATAATGGATTTTTTCTGAAGGCGGCAAACTAGAAAAAACTTTAACTGCCCTCATTGTTTCCAGACCATAGGGAGCAGTTGGCCCCGTTAAGGGAATAATCACTCCGATTTTTATTTCCTGAGTATCCTGCACAAAGTTTTCTTTTTCAAAAAAATCATTTTTAAAAGAAATTATCAGAAGAAAAATAATAATTAGCAAAGAAAATGAAAGAAAAATAATAGCTTTTTTCATAAGATTTTAATCAGTTACTCTCCTTAATTAATATTATTTAAAAGATCATTAAAACATTTTTCGCAGTAAATTTTTTCTTTTTTTGCTGCGGGGTAGCTGCTTTTAATTGCCGTTCTGCAAAAATCGCAACTGCGGTCCCAAAGTTTTCTTTTATTACGCAATTGCATTCTATGAAATTGTCGGCAATCCGGACAATTTAGAGGCAAAGGCAGATTAAAATCTCTTAATCTTTTTAACTCTTGTTTGATAATTTTATAATTCTTGGAGCAAGCCTTGCAACTTAAAATTTCATCTACGATCGAATCATCAACTTCTCCGATTGTAGATGGCGGAACGTAAGACGAACTGCGATAATCTTTTTTGTCAGCATCTAGCCAATTAAAGCCTTTTTCCAGTGCTTCTTTTTTATCCAGAGGAAAATATTCTTGAGCGACGCTTTGGTTATAGCCAAAAGGACTAGCATTCGCAGGAAAGAAGTTTCCCCATTCTGCCGTATTTTTCATTTGCTCGGCAATTTTTGCAGTCAACTGATGATATTCTTCTTTGGAATATTGTTTGTTCAGAATACAATATTCCTTATGATGTAGTCCAACGCAGCCAAATAAATTTTTGGAGTAAGAGCAATTCTGGGAATAAGAAATATTCTGACTGTAAAAAATATAGATACTAAAAATTACCTGATAACTTTCAATCGCTCCCAACACTTGATAACATAATTCCGGATTAATATAGAGATTAGAGCAATCCAGAATATCTTTGGTTTTTACACCCACTGTAAGATACTTACAATCCTCGCTATCAATTACATCATAACAATCGGAACAATTTTTGGAATTTGTTAAAAAATCTCCACTGGAATTTTCACAATTGATAATATTGGAATATTTATGAAAACTATTTTCTCTCAGTTTATTTAGTTGTTCTTTGGCTTTTTCGATATTTTCTCGAGAACTTAAAATTGCATTGAACTTTTCCTTGAAAGTTTTCTTGTCCAGAGGCTGATTAAGGAAGTGATATTCTTTGTTTTGCAGGTTAGTGCAGAATAAACAATTCTTGCAGCCTCTTAAATTTTCGGAAAAAAAACAGTCATTGGAATTTTGGCTATAGTAAAGATAAAAGCAATTATAACAGTGAGTGACATTAAAACATTCGTAGAGCAATTCCGAGTTATAGCAATAAGCACTGTCCACTACATCAGTGCAATCCTGAAATAATTTTCCGTAATAACAATCTTGGCAATTTTCTGAAGAGTTAATCAAATGACAGTTTTTAGAACAGGCAGTTCCTGTGGTATAAGGACAATTTTCATTGTTCATTTGCATCAGATTGATTTGGGGCACAGTTAAGAATAATTCTTGAAATTGGGTGAAAAATGGTTTTTTAAAATCATAAGCTTTGCCAAAATCCAAAGCATCCCAGGAATCACTCCACCATTGTTCGTGGGAATATATTTTATGGTCTTTGGAAAATGAAGCGTCTGGCGAATAAATGGAAATTAATTTTTTGCCATCAAGAGCTGATTTATTATGGTAAAAGAATTGTTCATTGCGATGAATTACTCTTCTTTGTAAGCGGCAATCTGGACAAAGTTCTGGGAGGGGCAAAGAAGATTTAGTGGCAGAAAAAACAGGACTTATTTTTTCAATAAATTCCAGCTCTGTCGCCTCTATTGTAAACTCGGCGCTGCAATCAGGACATTTTTTTTGCATCAATAAAATATATTCTTATTGATGCAAATTGGCAACATCCTGTCGTTGGTAGCGAAGCAATCTTCTTGCATTAACCATGGCAATACTAATTATAAATTTGGTAATAAGCGGACTTTAGGGCATCTCTAAAAATTAGGTAGAATAATTGTTTGGGATGTTTA
>CAYOOT010000034.1:0-27983 GCA_964405665.1 uncultured Bdellovibrionales bacterium
AATCAGAAATTCATAATTTTAATCTCACGCCGTCTCCGAATCAAACTCCGCCAACGAAGATAAATTAGTTATTTTAATAATCCCCGGCTTAGTTAAATCCAAGACCCCTTCTCTTTCTAGATGCTTAGTAACCCGAAATGCTGTTTCTGGAGTTGTTCCGGTTAATTCCGCCAATTCCTTTCTGGTAATAAAAATCCTGCCTTCATTGGCATCTTTGGAAAAATTTTTTCCAAAATTAGGCAGTAGCGCAATTAAAGTTCTAACTATTCTCAATTCAACTTTAGTATGGGCCAAACTCATCGCCAGATTATAAGCATCAACTAAACGTTTTGCTAACTCATTATTGATAACCTTAATAAATTCTGGTTCTAAATTAATGAAAGCAGAATAACTTTTTGGAGAAATCCAAAGAATTTTAGAATCAATTTGACAGCGCGCTGAAATTCCTGCAGCTATTGAGGGAAGAAGAAAACATAATCCAAAGATATCTCCCGGCGGAAGAAGATTCAGGATCAATTCTTTTCCTTCACTGTTATTTTTAGTGATACTTACTCTTCCTGAAATTGTAATGAAGCCTCCGGCAGCTTCATTGCCTTCCATAGTTATTTGTTCACCGGCAGAAATCTGTTTAATTTCACTCTGCTCAATTAAATGTAATAAATTCTTCTGAGAAAATGATTTTAATTTTTCGCATTGGAATAAAATTGCTAATTTGCCGTTTTGATCTTCGGAAATAAACTCTAAATCATCCTGATCTTTTAATGCAGAATTTTCAGCTTGGTTTATCCTGCTAGCGCTACTCTCTTCATAATTAAGTAGGGCCAATTCGATAGTGGAACGTAATTCATTGGGATCAAAAGGCTTAATTAAATATCCATAAGGCTTTGTAAGTTTTGCTCGCTGTAACGTTTTCTCATCATTAAGCGCTGTTAAGAAAACAACCGGTTTAGCAACTGTCAATTGCGCAACAGTATCTATTCCATCGAGTTTCCCCAGAAGTGTAATGTCCATTAATATTAGATCGGGATTAGCTTCGGGAATCATTTTTAGAGCTTCTTCCCCCGATCGCACCGACCCTACTATTTCGTATCCAAATGAACCCAGCGCTTGAGTAATATGCAGCGATATTAAAGGATCATCTTCAACTACAAAAATTTTCTTTTTCATTGGAAATACAGTCTCCTGAATAATATTACTATGCCGCGATTTTGATAATATTTAATTCTCTATTATCAAGCATCAAACAGCTTCTAACAAATTCTTCTTCTTTCTGAGGAGATTTTAAAACTGAAACTTTATTTAAAAGCTGTTCCACTTCTGATAAATAGCTATTTAAAGATTTATTTTCAAGGCTTTTATCTCTCAGCTTTTTGGTCAAATTGGTGTATGATTTAACAAAATAGCAAACATCACTATTATTGTTTTTATCGAATTGCTTATTGTTATTATTCATAAAAACTCCATAGTTTGTTTTTAGTATTTGTAAGCCTATCTCTTAAATATTTATTTTTCTAGTAGTAAAGGTCCAACCTGTAATCGACCTATGATTAAGATCAGGGGTTACTATTTTTGAGCAATATGAACTATTCCAATACCTTGCTTAGTTAAACCAATTCTTTTTGCAGCTTCCAATGATAAATCCAAGGAACGACCTTTGATGTAAGGTCCTCTATCATTAATTCTGACATCTACACTTTTGCCATTTTCAGGATTGGTAACTTTTAAAATTGTACCAAAAGGCAAACTCCGATGTGCTGCAGTCAATTTTGTGCAACAAAATTTTTCTCCGTTAGCCGTTCTTCTCCCATTAAAACCATCTTTACCTCCATAATAGGAAGCATAAATTATCTGATAGGGCTTTTCTTTTGGTAATTGTAAATTTTTTGTGTTTTTTAAATTTTTGTCAGGATTAAATAAAGAAGAACTACAAGCAGAAGTTAATATCAATAAAAGTAGGATACAAAATAATGTAAATATTTTTTTTCTCATTATGTTTAAGAGTTTTTTAAACCGAGACATTTTTATCAAGAATAATGAAAAATCAAGCTGATTTCCCTTAGGGCATAAATCATCTGCGATATGAGCTTGGACATACTTACTTGGTTTTGTATTGATCTAAAAAGATATCATTAATAATTTTAATCGGTATTCATTTTTATGTTAAACAAAAAAAAGTTAATCTTATTCTCTTCTATTTTGATTTCTACATTTGGTTGTTCAACATGGGGCAAACTCAATGACGCAGAAAAAGGGGCAGTCATTGGAGGAGGCACTGGTGCCGCAGTTGGTAGTGTTGTTTCACCAGGAGTAGGCGGAACTGTAGTTGGAGGCGTTGTCGGAGCTGCGGGAGGAGCTTTAATTGGGAATGAAATGGATAAAGACAAACGAAGACATCGTTAATTACAAAAAATAATTTAATTTAAAAAGGAACTTTATGAAAGACAAGTATCTGTTAATAATATTCTTAGTTTTTTTAGTTGCTGTCATATATTTTGTAACTACTAAAAATTCAACAGAAAAAAAAGGTGGTTTAGAAAAAGCCGGTGAACGCGTCGATGAAATCATTGACAATGTAAAAGATGGGGATCCGATTTTACATAAAAAAGGTACCTTGGAAAAAGCCGGTGAATCTTTGGATGAAACTTTAGATCCTAATAAAAAGTAGTAGCCTAAATAAAAAACATCAAAGAGAGATTACTCTTTGATGTAATTTCTTATTACTTAAGAAAGTGCGAAAAATATTTTATAGTTTCTTCCTAAATAATGAAGTATTTCGTTGCAAACTTGACAAATAAGGTAGGTAATGTTAGTTGTCTAGACTTGTCAGCTCTTTAATATATACTTAAGATCCAAGAACTTTAAAATATTTGCATTATCTCTTTAGCAATATGAATGAAAAACAAACTGTATCTGTAATATTAGCCGAAGACGACGATGGGCATGCTACTTTGGTAGAAAGGAATCTCAGTAAAACTATCACCTTAAATAAGTTTATCCGGGCAAAAGACGGTAAAGATCTTATTGAAATTTTAGAGAGAGATGCGGAGGAAAATAAAAATAGTTTATTAAATAATCCACTTTTACTGTTATTAGACTTAAAAATGCCTAGAATGGGAGGAATAGAAACTCTAAAAAAAATTAAATCTAATCCTGAGCATGCAAAAATTCCAGCGATTATGCTGACAACTTCCGATAATCCTCAAGAAATTGAAACTTGTTATAAATTGGGTTGTGCTGTGTATGTTACAAAACCTATTATATACGAAGCATTTGTTGAGACAATACGTCGTCTTGGACTTTTTTTAGAATTAGTAAAGTTCCCCTGCGAAAATAAAATTCCCGAATAACTTCGAAAGTATATGCGCTTAGAAGGGAAAACTGCCAAAGGAAGTATATTAATTGTCGAAGATGACAAAGGCATCGCCCGCCTACAAGCTTTAAGACTGGAGCGCTTTGGGCACAATGTCTCGACTGTAAATTCAGCCGAAGAAGCCCTATCACTATTGGAGCAAACATCGTTTGATTTAGTTGTTTTAGATTATACTCTTTCTAGCGATATTAACGGCGTAGCTCTTTTTCTGATTATGAAAGAAAGGGGTTTCAACATTCCTGCTATTTTAGTTACAGGTTTTGAAGATTTAAACTTGATTCTTCAAGCAATGAGAGCCGGTATTCGTGATTTTTTACCAAAAACACCTGATTATCTTGATAATTTACCTTTAGCTGTAGAAAGAGTTTTAAAACAGGTTGCCCTGGAGTATCAGGTTGCAGAATCCGCTCAAATAAAAGAAAAACAATTACTATTGGAAGCTGCCCATGAACGAATTAAAGCCCTTAATGAACGTTTACAACTGAGCATCGTCGAGACTCATCACCGCGCAAAAAATAATCTTCAAAGCATCATTTCCCTACTTCATCTCCAAAAAGGAAACAATTTAGGAATGACCGAAGAAGAAGTAAAAAAATTATCTTTCCAAATTCAAGGCCTGGCCACACTTCATGATGTTTTAGTGGATACAGCAAAAGGAGATCAAGGAGACACTACCAAAGTCAAACTCAAAGCATTATTAGAAAGAATAGCTAATACGATTGGACAGATTTCTGATTCCCGAGCAATTATCACTAGCCTGGAAGATTGCCAAGTAACTCCTCGTCAAGCTTCTTCTATTTCAGTAATTGCCAATGAACTTTTAAGTAATGCCTTAAAGCATGGAAAGGGATCCATCACTCTTAAGCTCTCCAATAATGGCGAACATGCTGAATTTGAAGTGAGGAACGAAGGTTCTTTTTTTCCGGAAAATTTTAATATTCAAAACTCCGATCGCACAGGCTTGTTGCTTGTCCAAGCCCTGGCCCAAGCAGATTTACAAGCTAATCCAATTTTTTATAATCCCGCTAATCATGCGGCTGCAGTCAAAATTATTTTCCCCCTCAATGAAAACATTAATCCAAATTAGATAATCGCTTATTTTCTTTAGCATAATTTTTGCTTAAACTGTGATCAGGATCATACTTCTTACTCTGTCTTAAAAATTATTATCAAATTTTCTAAACAATTATTAAATTATAATAGAGGGAACTATGCGAAAATTAATCAATACTGTCTTAATACTATTTTCTTTTCTTATTCCAATTATCTCTGAAGCTGCTCCAACAAAATCGGATGAAGTTCTCAATGGAAGATTGGAAGATGCCTTTTATTATAACAGTTTTCTGGACGCTCATGATATCTCAGTTAGCGTTGATAAAGGAACTGCCACACTGAAGGGAACCGTTCCCACAGCGGTAGAGAAAGATTTGGCTCAAAGCATCGCTATGAGCATTGATGGAATTATCTCTGTAAATAATAAATTGGAAATCAATGATTCCGCTCCGGGGCGAAATCGAGTGGGTTTCATTCAAACTATCAGAGATTTAACAACCTCAGCAGCAATTAAATCAAAGCTTTTAGCTAATAAATATACCGCTCAGTCTGACATCAAAGTTGAAACAAAAAATGATTTTGTAACTTTAACTGGAAACGTAAAAACAGGAACAGAAAAAGATGTCGCTGGAAAAATTGCCTTAAATACGCCACATGTTGAAGATGTCACTAATAATTTGTATATTGCAAATCCTCAAAACATTGCGGACAAGGTAGAAAATGCTGCTGAAAAAGTTTCACAAAATGTCAGTGATGCTTGGATTAGCACTAAAGTCAGATCAATGTTGACATTCAGTGGAGATTTTCCCGGAAACAAAGTTAAAGTAACTACCAATAATGGCGTAGTATCTCTAACTGGAACAGTTCGCTCCAATGTTCAAAGTGAACAAATTGAGCAAAATGTTTTGGACATTCTTGGAGTAAAATCTGTGGATAATAAAGTTACAGTTCTTGGGGCAAAATAAAAATAATAGACTTTTAACAGTTGTGATAAAACAAAAAAGCCACCTTTAAAGGGTGGCTTTTTTGTTGATTTTCCACCCCCACTTCTCCTCTTTTCGCGCATCACAAACTACAAGTGGTAATATATAAACAGCGCGAGAAAAGGAGGAAATAGAGCTTAATTAAGATCATATAGCCTTAAAATCAAAACTTGTTATTTTAGTTTAAATACTAACACTAATTTTAAGGAGATATTTTATGAATTGGGAACAAGTTGAAGGTAAATGGGATCAATTTAAAGGAAAAGTTAAAACTCAATGGGGCAAACTTACCGATGATGATCTGATGAAAATTAAAGGTAAAAAGGATCAGCTGAAAGGAGTTTTAAAGGAAAGATATGGTTACGATAAAGAAGTTGTTGAAAAAGAAATTAATAACTTTCTTTCTAAATCCTGCGACTCTTCTTCTGATAAAAATATGAGTAGTTGTTGTGATAAGACTAAAACTTCTAATTAATTTCTATCTAATTCTTTGGCCAATTAAATGTTTGGCCAAAGAATTAATTTATTAATAATTAAATTATCTTGAAATAGAAGGAATATATGAAAAATATCTTAAAAGAGATTGGCTCGGAAGCTGGCAAAATTGGATATTTGGTTCTTTGGTTAATGGGAGTTCCAGGGATATTTCTAATATTTCTTTGGTTGATCCTTGGAAATAATATCTTTGGTCAAGGATAAAAATATTGAGACTATAAATTAAACTGCGTAATTAATTGAAATTTCCGTATACGCATCCGTAATTACATTAGAAATTACAAAGTTTAGTTTACGGTCTCGAAATATTATTCCAAAAGGCCGAAACTTAATTAAATTTGCTGCATTTTAATATTTTTATTAACAATTTCTTCATTGGGTTTTGTTAGAAGTTTGAAATAAAAGGTGCTTCCCTTGTCTTCCTTGGAAGTAACCCAAATAGCTCCCCCGTGACGTTCAACTATTTTTTTCACTATGGTCAAGCCTATTCCCTCGCCTTCAGCAAGATGCGGATGAAATCGCTGGAAAATATGAAACATTTTATCTTGGAGTTCGCTTTTTAAACCGGCACCATTATCTTGCACATAAAAGACATAAAAATCTGCTGTGGAATAATTCCAATTTATACCGATATCAATCACTCCTTCACGAGCGGGATCTAAGTATTTTATGGCATTGCTAATAAGATTGGCAAATACCAACTCTAAAGCAACAGCATCACCATAAACTTCCGGTAATTTTTCCTGATTAAGGATAATTTTTTTCTCTTGAATCGATTTTTGTGATGCCTCCAGTACCCTTTTAACAATCGGATTTAAATCAACCATTTTCCAATCATAAGTAACATTTCCTACTCTCGATAATTTTAAAAGAGAATTGGTAATTAGGTGCAACCTTTCTACAGAAGATTTAATGAAAGTAATACTTTCCGCACAGTCTTTTTCTATAATGGGAGCGACTTTGGACCAGTGGCGATTATTAGAAAAATTTTCTTTTAAATGTTTTTCCAAAGTATGTAAAGAACTAGAAAGTTCATCGGAAAACCCCTGTAAGTTTACCAAAGGGGATCTTAAGTCATGGGATACGCTATAAACAAACATTTCTATTTCTTGTTCCCGGTCTTGTAAAGTTTTAATCAGTGAATGAAATGTCTGATCTAAACGAGCAATTTCATCTTCCCCCAAAGAATGAGGCAGTAATGCTTTCTTTTTGGAAAACCGAGTAATATTTTCAACAATTTGCTCAATTCTTTTAGAAATAGTTCGATCAAAAAACTTGGCAATAAAAACAGAACTTAAAAAAGTACTTAACACTAAAAATAACAAGATCCAAATTGCGCGATTATTAACCGACTCCAATTCTTTAAGTTTTTCATTTGCCAAAACTTTTTCCACTGATTGAAATTCTTTTAACAAACTATTTGCTTCGTCGCTCATTTGCCGTGGCGCAATACTTTTAAGATAATCTAAAATCTCAGAATTCTTTTCCAGTTCTATTAATTTGAATATTTCATCGGCTTTTGTTAAAAAAGCTTGTATTGCATTTTCAATTTCAACTAATTTTTCATGCTGAGACTGCACCAGAATATTGGCTTTGATAGTCGCTATTTTTTCCGGTAGTATTAGTTTGAGCTTTGTAAATTCTTCTTCAAAATAAGGATTTTTAGTAATTATAGAAGCACGAATATAACTTTGTGTTTGATAGAGAGCATCTATTGCTTCTTCCGAAAACAAAATAACATTGTTTATTTGTAATACTCTTTTTTGAACGGATAATTCATCAAAATGCGATCTAATGATAAAAAGAATGGCAATAACTTGGATAATTAAGGGAAATAGATATAAAATCAATCCCTTGCTCTTAATTGAATTTTTCCGCATTTACTATCTTTAATTCATTAATGAAATTGAGTAAAGAAATAGAAAAAAAGCGGCCTTTGGGGCCGCTTAATACTTCAATACATCAAGAGATTTTATTTTTATACTGGCGGTCTTAAACGTGGGAAAATAAAAGAAACCACAAAGAGCACTATAAATATAAAGAATAATACTTTGGCCATTTCAGTTGCGGTACCAGCGATACCCCCGAAACCAAAAATTGCCGCTAAAACTGCTACGACCAAAAATGTAATACTCCAATTTAACATACATCCTCCTTTATTTTGTAAAAAAACGACCCAATAAAAAACCAACACCTAAACAAACAAGAGCTGAACGAATAGGATCTTCTTTAACAACCCCTTCAACTTGTTTGGCATAAGCAGAACTTTTTTCTTGCATTTGATGCACCGCTTCTTCACCGCTTTCTTTTAAGGTATCGGCAGCATGCGATGCCATATCCGAAACAGCATTAGAAACTCTCTTAAATCCTTCTTGAAAATTTCTTGCTTCACTGTTTACTGTATCTTTAATGTCTTTTAAATTTTGACTGGTATTATTGTTCATAACTCTCTCCTTTTTTTTTAATAAAATTATTTTTCCTTAATTAAACAAACATAAGATATTGATTTTTAGCTAAGTGTTTTTAGCTAAAGTATCCTCTGATGTATAAAGAAGATATTAAGTCAAGTAGTCCAAGAACAATATGATCCTGCTTATAGATGCCGTTATGATGCCGATCATGTTATTTTACAAAAATTCATCTTATATTAAGAATTATAATAACTTGAACAATTTATGGAGAATTATGAATAATCTATTTTTTAGTGTTTTTTTATTACTGTTTACAATGAATATTACTGCTTGTCGCTCTAAAGAGGAAAAAGTAACAGATGCTTTAGAAAAAGCTGGTAAAAAAATTGTTGAAGAAGAAAATAAATCTGCCGCCAAAATCGACAAAGCCACAGAAAATCTTCAAAAAACTGAGGCTGAAGTCAATAAAGATATTGCAGAAAAACAAAAAGAACTAGAGGAAGAAAAGATAGAAGCTACAAAAAAAATAGCAGATGCTGAGGCTAAAGTAGATGAAAAGAAAATTGACGCTACTGAAAGTGAAGCAGAAGTTAAGAAAGATGCAATTGAAGATGTAGAAAAAGCTATTAAGTAAAAATTAGATATGTTTGGGTTTGAAGAAATTGGAAATCAGGCCAAAAATACCATTTGGCCTAAATTATTAGGCCTCGTGGATACTGCCAAAGAGCTATGGAGGAAAGAGTTATTATATTGTAATTCTACTTTCTCCTATTCCGGCATGACTATTAAAAAAATAATTTTTTTAATTTTATTTGCTTCATTTTCTTGCTTGATAACAGTTTTTTTGGTTTGTGCCTTAATTGTGAAACTGATTTTACAAAGTTTTCCCGATGTTTCAGCTAATTATCTTTTATTGGGCAGTGCTTTGATTTTTAGTGCTTTTTTTGTAATTTTATCTTTAATCATAAAAAAGCAAGTTATAGATCTAAAAAATGAAATATTAACTCTAGTTACACATTTTAAAGGATACAATCATGAATCATCAAAAACAGTTTTTTAATGGCATTGGAGCAACGCTTGCTGACTGTCGCAATCAGGAAAAATCTGCTCATCTGGCTCGCAAAAAATTTAATTTTTTATTTGAGGAACTGCTGACTGATGTCAGTGACTTAGCAACAATGATAGAAAATAAAATAGATACTGATCTAAACACATTTAAAAAAACTTTAACTGTTAAAGGCTTAATCAAAACATTTCCTAAAACAACGGTAGGCCTTGCTCTTGCCAGCGGATTTTTGGTGGGAAAAAGCACAGCCAAAGATTCTAATTTAAATTATTCTTCGATAGATAAATCAAGATCAGAAGATTTATTGAATGAAATTAAAGCTGTCGGTTTGACATTTTTAACTAGATATCTTGTAAATCTCTTATCTGAAACATTGGATTCAGCAATGGATCAAAAAACACCAAGAAGTGACCCCCATTAGAGATTGCTTTTTATTAAAAAATTTTTTAAATATAAAATATATCTGAGGAAAAATATTATGAATTGTTATCAAATTAATTTTAATAAAATAATCCATCTATCTTTCTTTGCCTTGGTTTTATTTGGCATTAACAGCTGTGGGCTAATTACAGCTGAAGTTGGTCCTCAAAGCGAAAAACAAACTCAAGCGGCAGAAATTAGAACTCCTGCTGAAGCCATCAACGATCAAAGAATAACTTCCACTCTGAAAAACAAACTGGAAATTGACTCTAATGTCTCTAATCTTGATATTAATGTTGATACCTATAAATCAGATGTTACCCTACAAGGCGCAGTGCATGATCCAGATGAAATTATTTTTGCAGTCAAATTGGCTCAAAGCGTAGAAGGAGTTAGAAAGGTCCGCGCACAATTAGTTGTGAATAATTAGGTATAAAAAAACCTTTTGGTCTGAAGATCTGCCTCTGAAACATCCTTTTTAATAATTTTTTAATACATTTAATTAGCTTTTTAATTAGAGTTTACGGACTAATGATCTTAAAATATATCATATCGTTAGTAATTTTTTTAAGCTGATCACATGAATACATCTGATTTAATACAACTTATTCTATATATAGTCTGTCTTACCGTAATCACTCCCATTCTTGGTAGTTTTATGGCCAAAGTTTTTGCTGGAGAAAAGACTTTCCTTACTCCTTTAATTTCGCCACTGGAAAAACTTACTTATAAAGTATCGGGCATTGATCCTCAAGAAGAAATGACCTGGCAACATTATAGCATTTGTTTGTTAATTTTTAATCTATTAGGATTTTTAGCAGTTTTTTTTCTGCAATTATATCAAGTAAGCCTGCCTTTGAATCCTCAAGGTTTAGGGAATGTAAATACAGATCTTTCTTTTAATACTGCAATTAGTTTTATGACCAACACTAATTGGCAAGCTTATTCAGGAGAATCAACTTTAAGTTACCTGACACAAATGCTTGGTCTTAGTGTTCAGAATTTTTTAAGTGCCGCAACCGGAATGGCGGTACTTTTAGTTTTAATTCGCGGCTTTATTCGAAAGACTACTCAAACTCTGGGAAATTTTTGGGTCGATCTTAGCCGCACAACCTTATATGTACTTTTACCACTTTGTTTGATTTTTTCTCTGATCTTAGTATCTCAAGGTGTGGTACAAAACTTTACTCCCTACATCCAAGCAAAAACTTTAGAAGGAGTCGATCAAGTAATTCCGCTGGGACCTGCCGCTTCTCAAATTGCAATTAAACAACTTGGTACTAATGGTGGAGGGTTTTTTGGAGTCAATAGTGCCCATCCTTTTGAAAACCCCACTCCATTTTCCAACTTTTTGCAAACGCTTGCTATTTTGTTAATCCCCGCAGCACAAGTTTATATGTTCGGACTACTTGTTAAAAATCGTCGTCAGGGGCTATCGATACTGGCAACAATGGTTGTGATATTTTCTCTACTATTAGGAATTGCAATAAAAGCGGAGCTTGCAGAAAATCCAAATTTTTCAGGCTATTCTTTAATGGAGGGAAAGGAAACTCGTTTTGGAATTGTTAATTCTGTGCTTTGGGCGACCGCAACAACAGCAGCTTCCAATGGCTCAGTAAATGCAATGCATGATAGCCTTAGCCCTATTGCTGGATTTGTGACCTTACTTAACATCATGCTGGGAGAAGTAATTTTTGGCGGTGTTGGTGCGGGACTCTACGGAATGCTGCTCTTTGTAATTCTTACAGTATTTATTGCCGGCCTGATGGTGGGTAGAAGTCCGGAGTATTTAGGGAAAAAAATTGAAAGTAGAGAAATAATCTGGACAGTGATTGCAGTATTGACTCCTTGTGCTTTAATTCTTCTTGGCTCTGCTTTGGCAGTAGCTATTCCTCAGGGAATTTCTAGCATATCAAATACCGGCCCCCATGGTCTTAGTGAAATTCTTTATGCTTTTTCTTCCGCAGCAAATAATAACGGCAGTGCCTTTGGCGGCTTAACTGTAAATACATTATTCTATAATCTTACTTTGGGAATAGTCATGTTAATCGGACGCTTTGTTGTAATCATTCCCTGCTTAATAATTGCTGGAAGTCTTGCTAAGAAAAAAATTACTCCTCCCTCTGCTGGTGCTTTTCCCACCGATGGAACTTTATTCGTAATCTTACTTAGCTCTGTAGTTTTTATTGTTAGTGCTCTGACATTTTTCCCGGCACTCACTCTGGGACCGATTGTTGAACATTTTCTAATGCTCGCTGGGAGGACATTTTAATGAATAAAGAAATTTTACAAAGTGCCACTGTTGATAGCTTTAAAAAACTAGCCCCCTGGACTCAAGTGAAGAATCCAGTAATGTTTGTGGTCTATATCGGAGCCATCTTAACTACAATACTGCTTTACAAAGATTTTTCAGGATTTAATGTACAAATTGTTTTATGGCTTTGGTTTACCGTGCTCTTTGCCAATTTTGCCGAAGCAATAGCTGAAGGCAGAGGCAAAGCCCAAGCAGATGCTCTTCGCAAAATGCGAACTGATGTTATCGCTAAGCGAAAAAAAAATAATGGCAGCGTAGAACAGATCAATGCAGCTCACCTAAAACCGGGTGACTTAATTGTTTGCGAACCGGGAGATACGATTGCCGCTGACGGAGAAGTAATTGAAGGAATTGCCAGTGTTGATGAATCAGCAATTACCGGAGAATCCGCACCGGTCATCAGAGAAAGCGGAGGAGATCGAAGTGCGGTAACTGGTGGAACAAAAGTTTTAAGTGATAAAATTATTATCAAAGTGACCTCAGAACAAGGTAAAGCATTTTTAGATCGTTTAATCGCCATGGTCGAAGGAGCAAATCGCCAAAAAACTCCTAATGAAGTAGCTTTGGAAATCTTGCTGATCAGCCTAACTGCCGTTTTTTTACTGGCAGTTTTTACTCTTGTATTTTTTGCCACTTATTCTGAAAATGCCGCAAATCAACCAGGCGCAGCGAATTTAACTCTACCTGTTCTGATCTCACTGCTTGTTTGTTTGATTCCCACCACAATTGGCGGTCTACTTAGCGCCATTGGAATAAGCGGTATTGATCGCCTAATAAAAAGAAATGTCATGGCAATGAGCGGACGTGCCGTAGAAGCAGCCGGAGATATTGATGTTTTACTTTTAGATAAAACAGGCACAATCACCTTTGGAAATCGCATGGCCACAGAATTTTATCCGGCTAATGGCATTCAAGCAGAAGAGCTTGCCGATGCCGCACAACTCTCATCCCTAGCGGACGAAACCCCCGAAGGCCGTTCGATTGTAGTGCTTGCAAAAAATAAATTTGCTCTTCGAGGAAGAGAAATTTCTGAATTAGAAGCAGAGTTTGTACCATTTTCTGCAGAAAGCAGAATGAGTGGGGTTGATTTCCCGGCAACAGATCAGCAAAAGGCAAGAAAAATCCGCAAAGGAGCGGCGGATGCGGTTCGCGCTTTTGTTGAAAATGCAGGTGGGGTTTTTCCCTCTGCTTTACAACAACAAGTTGATCAAATAGCCAAACGAGGTGCCACTCCGCTTGTTGTAGCAGAGAACGATAAGATTCTCGGAGTAATTGAATTAAAAGATGTAGTCAAAGGAGGGATCAAAGAACGCTTTTTACAGCTTAGAAAAATGGGAATTCGCACCATTATGATCACAGGAGATAATCCTTTAACCGCAGCCACTATCGCTGCCGAGTCCGGAGTAGATGATTTCATGGCTCAAGCTAAACCGGAAGATAAGCTAAAAAGAATCCGGGATGAACAGGCTGCGGGAAGACTTGTGGCAATGACCGGAGACGGAACCAATGATGCTCCCGCTCTTGCTCAAGCGGATGTCGGTGTGGCCATGAATTCCGGCACACAGGCAGCAAGAGAAGCCGGTAATATGGTAGATTTGGATAGTAATCCAACAAAACTGATTGAGATTGTAGAAATAGGCAAACAACTATTAATGACCAGAGGATCACTTACAACTTTTAGTATTGCCAATGATGTGGCAAAATATTTTGCTATTCTTCCGGCGATGTTTGGGGTTTTATATGCAACGAATGGCAATTCCGGACCACTGTCAACTCTTAATGTAATGAAACTTTATTCTCCCCAAAGTGCAATATTAAGTGCTGTAATTTTTAATGCTTTAATTATTATTGCCTTGATTCCTTTGGCACTAAGAGGAGTTCCTTATATTGCAAAAGGAGCTGCCTTTATTTTAAAACGAAACATGTTAATTTATGGTTTAGGTGGAATTATTGTGCCTTTTATTGGCATTAAAGCAATCGATTTAATCATTGTTGCCTTACATCTTGTTTAGGAAAAATATGAAAACAATTTTTCAAAGTTTAAGAATTTTTGTCATGCTAACAATCATTGCAGGAATTTTATATCCTCTTTTAGTTAGCGGACTTGCTCAAATGTTTTTTCCCCATCAAGCAAATGGTAGTCTGCTAAAAGTTAAGGAACAAATTATCGGCTCAGAACTTCTTGCCCAAAAATTTCAGGACCCCAAATATTTTTGGCCGCGCCCTTCTGCTGCTGATTATGCCACCGTAGCCTCCGGTGCAAGTAATCAAGGACCAACCAATGCTACCTTAAAATCAACAGTTGAAAAAAGAGTCGATGATTTTAAAAAAAGTAATGGACTAAATTTGTCGACTAAACTACCGGCAGACATGGTCTTTGCTTCCGGAAGTGGACTCGATCCCCACATCAGCCCTGAGGCTGCCCAACTCCAAATTTCTCGTATTGCTCAATCCAGAAACTTTGATCAAAATAAACTAAGTAAATTGAAAGAATTAGTGACAAAATATGATGAGGCGCCACAATATGGAGTTTTTGGAGAACGTCGGGTTAATGTTTTACTTTTAAATTTAGCTTTAGATTCGCTATAGTAACCTAATGAATGATCATCGCCCAGATCCAGATAAACTTCTCGCTTCAATTCAAAAAACGGAATCGCAGAAGAATAAAGGGAAATTAAGAATTTTCCTGGGGATGTGTCCGGGAGTTGGCAAAACCTATGCGATGTTGCAAGCAGCGAAAGAACGACAAACAGAAGGAATCGATGTCCTTGTTGCTATTGTAGAAACTCACAATCGCAAAGAAACCGGAGCGCTCCTTTCTGGTCTGAAAATTCTTCCTAAAATAAAAATTTCTTATCGTGATATCGCACTTGAAGAAATGAATTTAGACGGAGTTCTTCACTGCAATCCACGCCCCGAACTTGTTCTTGTTGACGAACTTGCACACACCAACGTCCCTGGAAGCAGACACCCCAAACGCTATCAAGATGTAATTGAATTGCTTGATGCCGGCATTGATGTTTACACTACTCTTAATGTGCAACACATTGAAAGCCGCGCAGAAACAGTTTATCAAATTACCGGCGTGCAAATTCAGGAAACTATTCCCGATTCTTTACTTGATCAAGCTGATGAAATAACGCTGATTGACATTTCTCCGGATCAGCTTCGTCAACGCCTGACAGAAGGTAAGGTTTATCTGGGTGAACGTGCAGCAACTGCCGCTAATAATTTTTTCCGAGAAGGAAATTTAACAGCCTTACGAGAAATTGCCCTGCGCCATACTGCGGAGCATGTTAATCAGAATCTACGCGACATCATGACTCAAGAAAGTATCGCGGGGCCTTGGAAAACCAGTGAACGATTAATGGTTGCCGTTGGACCAACCCCTTTTTCTGAAAGCTTGATTCGCTGGACACGTCGTGGAGCTGCTTCTCTTAAGGCACCTTGGGTAGCTGTCTATGTGGAAACACAACAAATCTTAGACGAAAAAGAACAGAATAGATTAAATAGCAATTTAGCACTTGCTCGGAAACTCGGAGCAGAAGTAATTGTTCGATCCGGCAATGACGTAGCCGGCACATTGTTGGAAGTAGCCCGCCAAAATAACGTTACTCAGATTTGCATCGGCAAACCTGCAGGCTTTGGGCTGAAAGAATTGCTCTTTGGGGGATCTTTTATTCAACGTCTGATTCGTGAGAGCGGAGATATCGATATTCACATGGTTCGAGTAAGAGGTTTGAATATTGATAAAATTAAACCTGTAAAAAAACCTTTGCATTTTTCTTCCGCCGGTCAATACGGGCTTTCTTTGGCAATTGTTTGCGGTGTAACTTTTCTTTGTCTGATTCTGGAAAAAATTAGTGGTTATTCCTCCATCGCTTTAATTTATCTTTTAGCAGTTGTTTTTTCGGGGATTTTTTTAGAGCGCGGGCCAGTTCTACTCTTAGCATTCTTAAGCTCCTTACTTTGGAACTTTCTCTTTATTCCTCCACGTTTTACTTTTAGAATTGATAAAAGTTATGATGCCATGATGTTTGTAATATACTTCGTCATTGCTTTGGTGATGGGACAAATTACATCTCGCTTAAGAGAGCGTGAACAGGCCATAAAAAAACAAGATGATCGTTTAAATATTCTCTATCAGCTTACAAGAATTGTTGCTCTAATTCACGATCCCAAAGAAGCAATTGACAGCGCTCTGAGAAAACTGGAAGAAATATTGCAGGTTCAAGGCACACTTTTTCTTGTAGACAATATGGATCAAATCGATTTTGAAAAACCTCGCGGCAGCCTGCTTCCTTTATCCACTAAAGAAAAAAGTGTTGCCTCTTGGGTTTTTCAACAACAGCAACCTGCAGGGAAATCTACCGAAACTCTTCCCGAAGCAGAGAACTTTTATCTTCCCCTTGTTTCGATGAATAAGACTTTGGGAATATTTGCAGTACGTTCTCTGGATAAAAAAATTTGGAACCTCGATCAGAAAAGCTTACTTGAATCTTTCACTTCGCTACTAACCGTGATTTTAGAAAAAGAAATGCTGCTGAAGATGACCGAAGAATCCAAAATAAAAATTGAGTCGGAAAAACTACAAGCTGCGCTCCTCGACAGTGTTTCTCACGAATTGAAAACCCCCCTTACTATAATTGCCGGGTCAGCAGAACATCTGAGCAAAAACAAACTAAGCGCAGAAGCTTTTGAAAAATTAATTTCTGAAATTCGGACAGCCAGTCAACGTCTACTGCAAACCGTCAATGGTCTTCTAGACATGACGCGCCTTGATTCCGGACAACTTAAATTGCACTTGGAATGGCAGGATATGCGCGATATTGTTAACGAAGTGATTAGGAATCTATCCCAAAGAGCAGTTAATATAAAAATCACTGCCAAATATGCCGATTCACTTCCCTTGGTAAAAATTGATGCGACAATCATTCGACAGGTCCTAACGAATCTTTTATCAAATGCTATCAATTATAGTCCTGAAAACAGTGAAATTAAAATCTCGGTTCAGATTGATGGAAAATTTTTATTAATTAGAATAAGTGATCAGGGACCAGGAATTGCAGAAGATGAATTGGATAAAGTTTTTGAAAAATTTTACCGAGGCAAAAGTTCTCGTCCCGGAGGTTTGGGCCTGGGATTATCAATTGCCAAACGCCTAATCCAGGTTCATTCTGGAAATATTGAAGTAAACAATATCCAGCAAGGAGGTGGGGGTTGTTGTTTTACTGTATTACTTGCACCTGAATTTTTTAATGCCGATCAAAAAGAAATAGCTTTATGAATACTCAGCCTCTTATTTTGGTAATCGATGATGAATTGCAGATGCGACGGCTCTTGCGAATGACTTTAGAAAGTGCTGATTACAGAATTTTAGAAGCGGAAAGCGGACAATTTGGTCTTATGGAAGCTACTCAAAAAAAACCCGATGCTGTAATCCTGGATTTAGGTTTACCAGATTTAAATGGATTGGAAGTATTAAAGAGACTAAGAGAATGGAGCAAAGTACCAGTTTTAATTCTTTCCGTGCAAGATCAAGAAGAGCAGAAAGTTGCCGCCCTTGATTCTGGAGCTGATGATTATGTCACAAAACCTTTTAGTCAGGAAGAATTGCTGGCTCGTTTAAGGGCTCTTTTAAGAAGAACTTCCGATAAACCAGATCTCGCTGTCTTTGAAAATGGTAGTTTACGAGTTGATTTTACAGAACGACGAGTTTTTGTAAATGATAGTGAAATAAAACTGACAGTAACTGAATATTCTCTTTTGAAATTACTAATTCAACATGCCGGTAAAGTTCTTACCCATCGTCAAGTTCTTCGGGAAATTTGGGGTCAAGGCTCGGAAGAGAGAACGCAATATTTACGAGTTTATATCACTCACTTACGGCAAAAAATAGAAACTGACAGCAACAATCCTCAACGTATCAAAACAGAATCGGGAATTGGTTATCGTTTTTGTTTGCAATGAATTTATACCACTATCCATTACAATCAATTTAATGTATGTTAAATCTCTCTAATTTCAATATTCATTTTAGCTAAATGAGTTGTTCCTATGAAAAAAAATATTTTACTCTTTATTTCCGTTTTTCTTTTTTCCGTTACAAATTCCTTTGCTGAAGAAATTAAAATCGGTCTACTTCTTGCTCTCACTGGCCCTTTTGCTGATATTGGAGATGATTGCAAAAGAGGTATAGATTTGGCGGTTGATTCCAAAACGGACAAGCTTAATGTTGATAACTACAAAATTTCTTTAATTTATGGAGACAGTCAAGCTGATCCGAAAACTGGAATTAGTGAATTCAAGCGTCTAGTTGATCAAGAAAAAGCAATTGCTGTTCTCACTATGCGAAGCACAATCGGCATGAGTCTTAATCCTCTTTCTCAATCCAAGAAAATTCCTGTAGTCGGGGCAGTGGGGCATCCTAAATTTACCACTAACAATGAATATGCTTTTCAGTTCTGGCCAGCAACGAATCAAGAAGGAGAGGTGCTTGCAAAAAAGGCAATAGAACTAAATTATAAGAATATTGCTCTTGTCACCGCGGAAGATGACTGGACACTTTCGCTTTCGGAAGAATTTAAAAATAGTTTTGAAAAAGCAGGTGGAAAAGTTAGCTTCAATGAAACAGTTTTGCCAACGGAAGTGGATTTTTTACCGATCATTACCAGATTAAAACAAAAAAAGGCTGATGCGATTTTTATTGATATGGCACCGATTAGCAGCATTGCTTTGATCGCAAAGCGTATTAGAGAACAAGGGATAAAACTTCCAATTTTAGCCAATTTTTGGCTAGGCGATAAAAATGCCATTGCCAATGCCGGAGCACAAAATGTCGAAGGAGTAATTTTTCCTGAAGTAAAACTAAAGTATAGCGGCTTCGAGGAAAGATTAAATAAACTTACTTCTTCACCCAAAAGACCTTCGGGAATGACTCATTCTTGCTATTCCGGCATGGCTTATTTAATTGAGGCACTGAAGAATAATAAAGGCATTAAGGATAATATTTCTTATTATTCTGCCTTAAATAACACTTCACAGGTAAAGCTGCTTGATAACACCATAGAAGTTAATAATAGGAGAGCAAATTTTCCGGTTATAATTAAAACAATTAAAAATGGACAAGTCATTGAATAAGCAAATTCGAGACTATAAATTAAACTGTATAATTAATTATTTGGAAATTTCACAGTTTAATTTACAGTCTCGCAAATTCTAAAATAAGGTGATTATGAACTCAACTGAAAACTTTTGGGCAAAATGCAGTAGCTGTAAAAAAGAAATACCTTTTGGTGCTAAATATTACTTATGCACAGTGAGCACTTGTCGTCATCCCCGAACAGGGTTTAGATTTTGCTCTTCTGATTGTTGGGATGCACACTTGGGAAATGCCAGACACAGGGAAGCCTGGGCAGAAGAAGCCTTTGCTCCAAAAACTAATACTCATGCGGCAACTCCTTTGAATTCTCCTCAAGCTCCTTCCCCTACCCCCACAAGAAAAATCTATGAAGCAAAAATTCCGGAAATTTATCCGACAAACATCCCTACTAATCTCGAAACTTTAGTTGTTGTTTCTAAAGTAAAACAATTTATTAATGATCGATCTGATTTTAATACCAGTCAATGTTGCATCGATGCCTTAAGCAAAAAAGTCGCTGAAATTGCCTTAAAAGCAATCGAATCAGCCCGCAATGCCGGACGAAAAACGGTAATGGGCAGAGATATTAATTAAATTTCTCAAAATCGCAATAAATATAAGGCCTTAGCTGCAAATATTTAAGCCATCATTAGCGTAAAGCGGTCATAACAATAAAGTGTACAGCTTTATATAAAAAGGCAGTTAATGGGTGTCGTTAGAGAAATAGCAAAACGCAATATTGCGGATCAAGACTTAAGGCTAGTAGCGCCGACAGCAAGTCCCAATGCCATCTTAGCTCCTGAGCTCAAAACTGATCTTAAATTACCGGAAATTCAAAAAAAACTTCAAGAAGAAATAAATACCTGGGATCAATTAGGAGTTCTTGGAAGATTGAAAATTCGCACTTGGGATAAGGTTGTTGAGAATTTTATTAAGTGCCAAGAGGGTTTTAAATGTTTAGGTGCATATACTAAAAATAAATTTCAAGGAGAAGAAACCAAACAAAGTTTTTGGGGAATACTAAAGAAACTTAATATCTTTAGTTATATCTCCGATGGAATCGTCGATCCTCTGTTTAGTTTAATTGATATCTTAAGAGAAGAACTAACTCGTGGCTCCATGATGTTAGGCCGACTTTTAGGAGGAGATAATTTCAAAGCTGCTTATGTCAGTTATAAAGATTTTAGAGAAACTGAACAAAGAGAAAAATTACTTCAATGGTCCAAAGGTTTATTTGAGATAGCTGAAATATCTCTGAGCTTGGCAATTACTTTACTTAGTGCGGGCACTGCCGGTATTGGTTGGAAGAAAGGATTATTAGCTATCGGCAATAGAATAAAAGTCGCGGGATATTTTGGATTTGGCGGAGCTCTGGGAGAAGAACTATTACAGGGAGAAGGACACAAAATAGATGTTCTGAAAGTGACAGGCAATACATTAATGTCAGCAACTCATAGTATAAAATTTGGAGCTATGACTTCGGCCTTGCCCGGTAAACTACTAAGCCAGGGAATAGATAAAATTGATGCCTTAGGAGATGTGTATCAAGTAGCAGTTGAAGATACGGAAAGGGTCTTAGCAAAAAATGCTCAAGGTTCAGATTTAGATTTACTGAAATTGGAAGATTGGCTGACTGTAGGAAGAAGATCTGCGGGATTATTTTTAAAAGGGAAAGTAGCACTTGCCGATTTAAAAGATGATCCGAAAACTGAAGTAAGAAAGATTCTTGCTGAAGAAAATCAAGAAACTTCTCCAAAAATAGATTCCAATATTACTAAAGCTAAGGAATTAGCACCTGTCGCTAAGCCCCTTAATAAAAATATTACTGCACCATACCTCCCTACACTTAAAGCAAGGCAACTTGCAAAAAATACTGCGAGTCTTTTTCCCGATGCTGTTCTTGAGCCAGAGATAAATCCCATGGGTAGAAAAGTCTCTTTTGCGATGACCGGAGAAAATACAGGGCTTCCTGATGAGGGTCCTGGACCTAAAAAAAGGAAACAAGCTCCGCAAACAAATGATTTGGACAGTGCTTTTGCTCTGGCTAGTATTATTGAAACAATTTTTGAATATGAAACTTTTGGCACGGGGCATCCTGCTTCTTTTTATGAACCAGCAATTTCACCATCCTGCGCATCAGGAGTAGCAGAGAACGCCTTTACAGAAGTTCTTTACGAATTAAAGAAACTTTTAGATACAGATCTTCTAGTTGGCGAAGTTCTTCCAGAAGTCAGAAAAAAACTAACAAATATTACCACTGATCCGCACAAATCTCATGCAGTTCAAGTGGTTGCTGAATTTTGTCAACGAGTATTGTTGCCCAATGATTTTTCTTTTAATGAGATAATCAATAGTGGAGATTTATTTATACTTGGCCCCAATGCAGAAGGTTATCAGGTCGCGCTTTTTCAAGCAGTGGCTAAAACTTGTGTCCGGAGAATTTTAGAATTCGGAGCATTAGAATATGCCGATTTGCTTTTCTCTATGAATGAAAAATGGAAAGGCGCTTATCCGGATTCTGCAATTCTTTCTAAAGAATTAATTAATCGGGAAGTAATCTCCCTTTCCAAAGAAGTCGGAATATATTTTCTATCCCAAGAAGATCATCATCTTTTACTTAATAAATTAAATCAAATTTTTCCTGAAAATACTGAAAATTGGACTGCTTTAAGAACACCGCACTCACCTTCCAGAGATCGTTATCTAGCCAGAGCAGAGGGAATTCCCTATAAAGCAAGATTAGAAAGGATCGCCTATTGTTTGAATGATGCCGTAAGAAAAATAAAGAGAGAAGTAGAACCTACCGCCGTTTTAGTTGAGCTCAGCAATCGTTTGCAAATAGTCCGATATTCTCGCTTTGAAACCGATCTCAATAAAAAATTAAGCAATGAAGTTATAAAAAAAATATATTCCGATCTGATTATTGTTACTGAAAATCTTATTTCTTCTACATATGATCCCAGAATAATTCCGAAGTATCTTCTTGATTCAATTTTTTCTGTCGCCGCCTTAGTCCCTAGAATAGAACATGCAAAAGAATTTAAGAGAAATGTTTTTTGGCTTGTCACACAGCAAGCTATAGATCAAATCATGAAAATTAAGAAGAGCGAAGCTGTTTTAGGCAAGACAGATCCAGATGCAGAAAGAAGGCTACTTAATTGTCGAGCAATTATTTCAGGGGCATCTGAATTGAAGATCGTTAACGCAGAAGATTGTCACATAATATTAGATACGCTAGATCATTTGGGAAGCTCGGCGCATGATGAATTCTCTGAATCTTCATTAAATGTTTCAGATGACTGGAATACTGAAGAATCCGATCAAATTATTAAAGAGTTGGTTCTTTGTTGTTCTATTCCACGTCTATTGTTACCAAAATTAAATAATACCATTAGTAGCATTCTAAAAATTAAGCGTTTGGCGGAAGACCAGCAAGAACAGTTGAATGCTCAAGAACATGACTTTGGAAAGGATTATTTAGAACAAGAAATCGAAAAACACACAAAAAGATATCAGTATTTACTTAATCAAGTCGTTGCCGCATCTGCTATCATCGCACGAACTCTGGCTAAACGTGGACAGAGAATACTTGTTCTTACCATCGCAAGAATAATATCGACTGAAATTCATCCATTGGATAATCCCCCTTATCAAAAACCGCTGTGGCTAATAGAAGAAGACAATCAAAGTGCCACCGATATTTTTACAGATTATTTGCAATTGTGCTACGGAGATCCAAAGGCTCGAGTGGTTCCCCAACCCCAACGAAAGGTTCCTCTCCCGCCGACAGCAAGAACAAGACCCCCTTCTGATGCACCATTAACAGCCAAAGAACAAGAACATGTCGTAAGCTTTTTTCGAGAACATGCTGAGAAACTAAGAGATTTTACAAAAAGTGCTGGAAAAAAACAAGATCATAGGCGTTTAATTCAAGAGCTTGTTGAACCACTGATTAGTAATAGTAGTAGTAGTATTCCTCAGGGGAAACTTTCTTATGATGGACAAGAAGCCATAATAATAGATATTGCAGATATTTTACTTACATTCACATTGCATACAAACCAACCAGTTAGAATAGCACTTTATGATAAATGGTTTTACCGTTTGCGAAAGTATTTTAGTGGAAAACAACTCTCGGAGTTAAAAGCTCTGGCCTATTATTCTGCTGTTGATAATTTCGTTCAAATGATAAGGCCAAAGTTTTCAGAAAGTAAGCTTGAAGACGCTGCAAAAAGATGTTCTAATCTAGAAAATCATCTTAAAGGCCTCTGCGCAAATGCCGAAATAAAGTTTGCCTACGACTCACTTGCAAGAAATCGCAGAATTATTTTAGATACTCCAGAAAAATGGCCGCTAACTATGCAATATCTTAAAAGTCCAAGCGATCAAACATTAGCTCTAATTCTTGCTGACCAGAAAATTAATCCTCTTACCAGATTTGCAATTGTTCTAGTTGTGGCCAGAAGAAGAGCAGCAGAGAAAACAAGTCCTCTTGTTAGTTCAAATGAAGCTAAAGTTTTAAGAGAAAGTTTTTTTCAACATGAGCTTGATGCCAAGCCTTATTTTACTACAGAAAATTTAGCAGATAGGGCAATTTTATTTGGCAGTGCCGAGGAATGCTTAACAGAGGGCTTATTGTATTTAGATACATTTTGTTCTACTCGAGGACTTGGAAAAACACTTGCTGCCAATACTATAAGTAATTTGGAAAACGTGCTGGAAAAATTAAATGGTGTTTTAAGTCTGATATCTCGCACAGCAGATCCGAAATGCTCTGCCATGTATATGAGGGTTTTATTTTCATTAACGGAATTGAGCTTGCTTCAACCAGACAACAGGATAGCAGAGCTCCTACAAAAAACAGCAGCTCTTGCGGCAAATGTGATCGTTAACCATCAAGAGATAGTTCAATATCTTTGCTGGAGAAGCATTACTCTTGCCGCTTTAATTGATGGTATCAAACCTGTGGCCTCAGATACCGCAAGTGCTCGTTATTTAACTCTTGCCGAAAAGTTTGCTGCATATATTAATGATGAGAATACACAGTCCGAGGTTCGAATGTATGAAGCTTTATCAGAAATTGATATGGGGCACGATCCTGATATTCAAAAACTTGAGGAATTTTTTCCTTGGACAAGACAATTTCTTTCTTTACTTCAATATTCAATTAAACAAAATGAAACTCTCCTAGCACTCAGCGGAGCAAATCACCCTCAAGATCTTAAAAGAAAACAAAGAACCTGTATGTTTTTACTATCTGCTAAATTGAGCGCTTATCTAAGATCCGGGGATCCGGCAAGATTGAGCGATGCTCAACAAATACATCAGACCTTGTCTGCTCCTGAAATTCCTGATTGGTTTTTAACGGCACTCAATAATCTTGTTTTAAATGATGTTCAGATTGAAGATGAAGCAAATAGAAGAGAAAAAATTAGAACCTTTTTAGATAGCCTGTAAATTAAGCTGTTTAATTTCCAACATACGCGCTCCGTACGTTTTATGCTTTTAATTACGTATAAAGTTATAATATTACGAAAAGTTTTTCTTACTTAAAGTTATCTTAAAAACAACTTTTGACAAAAAATCCGAATTTTGCTAGAGGATTTGGAATACACTAATTTACCTTTATATGTTTAAAAAAGAACTGAGCCTAAATCTGAATAATAATCTGGCAATCGGAAACCTGATTGTGGTGATTATTTGCAGGTGCGGGCCACCTTTTTAGACTGACCTAAAGGTCTAAAAAAGCCCGCATCTCTAACAAGATGCGGGCTTTTTTTTTGGAAAATTTTTAAGGAAGATGTGTAATGGAACTAAATAAATACAGTAAAACAATTACCCAAGACGTTACTCAACCGGCCGCTCAAGCAATGTTATACGGCATTGGTTTAAGGGAAGAAGATCTAAAAAAAGCACAAGTGGGAATTGTCAGCATGGGCTACGAGGGTAATACCTGTAACATGCATTTAAATGACCTGGCAAAACTCGTAAAAAAAGGAGTTTGGGATAGCAACTTAGTTGGTCTGATTTTCAATACAATTGGAGTCAGTGACGGAATCAGTAATGGCACTGATGGGATGCGTTATTCTTTGGTGAGCAGAGAAATTATTGCCGATTCCATTGAAGCTGTTTGCGGTGCTCAATATTATGACGGCTTAATTGCTTTACCAGGCTGTGACAAAAATATGCCCGGCTCAGTAATGGCGATGGGCAGATTAAATCGTCCGGCAATTATGGTTTATGGCGGAACAATCGCTGCCGGTCATTACAAGGGACAAGATTTAAATATCGTTTCTGCATTTGAAGCACTAGGGCAAAAAATTGCCGGCCAATTAAACGATACGGATTTTAAATGTATCATTCAAAATTCTTGCCCTAGTGCCGGGGCCTGCGGTGGAATGTATACGGCAAACACAATGTCCTCCGCGATAGAAGCATTGGGCATGAGTTTGCCCTACTCTTCTTCCAATCCGGCATTAAGTGAAGAAAAGAAAAATGAATGTTTGGCTGCAGGCAAAGCAATCCGTATTTTGTTGGAAAAAGATATCAAACCCAGAGACATCATGACCAGAAAGGCCTTTGAGAATGCTCTGACGATGGTGATGGTCTTGGGTGGCAGTACCAATGCAGTATTACATCTTATCGCCATGGCCAAATGCGTTGGTGTAACGCTTACTCAAAATGATTTTCAGGATTTCAGTGATAAAGTTCCTTTGCTTGCAGATTTTAAACCAAGCGGAAAATATTTAATGCAAGACTTACATCAACATGGTGGGGTTCCTGCCGTAATGAAATATTTGTTGAATAAAGGAATGCTGCATGGAGAATGTTTAACTGTAACCGGAAGAACACTTGCCGAGAATTTGTTGGAAGTTCCGGAAATTGATTTTTCCAAGCAAAAAATTATTTTTCCTTTAGAAACCCCGATAAAAACAACCGGTCATATCCAAATTCTTTATGGGAATTTAGCAGAAGGTGGCAGTGTTGCTAAAATTACAGGCAAAGAAGGAGAAAACTTTGCCGGCCCAGCTAGAGTGTTTGATGGCGAACAGGAATTAATCAAGGGTATTAATTCCAAAAAAATAAAGCCCGGCGATGTTGTTGTAATTAAAAATGTCGGACCAAAGGGTGCTCCAGGAATGCCTGAGATGTTAAAACCAACATCGGCGATTATTGGAGCGGGTCTGGGAAAAAGTGTTGCCCTGATTACCGATGGCCGCTTTAGTGGCGGAACACATGGTTTTGTTGTTGGTCACGTTACCCCTGAAGCTTACGAAGGTGGATTAATTGCTCTTGTTGAAGATGAAGATTTAATTGAAATCGATGTCAGCAAAAATACTTTAGAGCTTAAGGTTTCAGCTGAAATAATTTCGCAACGTAAAAACAAATATCAAAAACCAAAATTAAAAGCAGAAAGTGGCTTGCTTTTTAAATATGCCAAACAGGTGAAAAATGCTGCAGAAGGATGTGTTACCGATGAAGAATGAAACTATTAGTGGTTCACAAGCATTATTAGAGGGCATGATTGTCGAAGGGGTAGAAACAATTTTTGGCTATCCCGGCGGAGCAATTATGCCAGTCTATGATGCGCTCTATGATTACCAAGAAAAACTAAAACATATTTTAGTTCGCCACGAACAAGGCGGCATTCATGCTGCACAAGGTTTTGCTAGAGCATCGGGGAAAGTCGGAGTGGTATTTGCCACTAGTGGTCCGGGAGCTACGAATTTGGTAACGGGTTTAGCTGATGCGATCATTGATAGCACGCCGCTAGTTTGTATTACTGGTCAAGTCTATGCCCACTTATTGGGAACAGATGCTTTTCAGGAAACAGATGTAATTAACATTACTGCTCCAGTTACTAAATGGAATTATCAAGTTACAGATGCTACTGAAATTCCTGCTGTGCTCGCTAAAGCATTTTATATCGCCAAAAGTGGCAGGCCGGGGCCGGTATTAATTGATATTACCAAAAATGCCCAATTACAAAAATTTGATTATCCCGGTTATGAAAAATGCTCTTTTATTCGCAGTTACAATCCTACACCGGTTGTTGATCCAGATTGCATTCAAGAAGCTGCTCTTTTAATTAATAAAGCAAAAAAACCCTTTGTTATTTTTGGTCAGGGAGTAATCTTGGGCAATGCAGAAAAAGAATTAAGAGATTTTATCGAAAAAAGCGGCATTCCGGCAGCGAGTACAATTTTGGGATTAAGTGCTTTGCCAACAGATCATTTATTAAATGTCGGAATGTTGGGGATGCACGGAAATTATGGACCAAATGTTTTAACCAATGAATGCGACGTGCTGATTGCTATTGGAATGCGCTTTGATGATCGGGTAACAGGGCGTTTGGATAAATATGCTAAGCAGGCAAAAATCATTCATCTGGATATCGATCCTTCGGAAGTTGATAAAAACGTTAAAACTACAGTAGCTGTTTTGGGAGACTGTAAAGAAACATTAAGTTTACTTACAGAAGAAATAGAAAAAAAAGTCCATCCCGAGTGGTTTGAAAAATTCATGGAATATCAACATGAAGAGGAAAAACAAGTTATTTCCAAGGAACTACATCCGGGGACTCCGGTACTTTCCATGGGCGAAGTGATTGATTCTCTCAATGAAATTTCGGAAGGAGAAGCAATTGTTGTTTCTGATGTTGGTCAACACCAAATGGTAACTTGCCGTTATGCAAAATTTAAAAACTCCAAGAGTAATATTACTTCTGGT
>CAYOOT010000035.1:0-27632 GCA_964405665.1 uncultured Bdellovibrionales bacterium
TATGGTGAAGATATCCGTGATTTCTTGAATTTTGCGAATAAAAATTTGGCAGGAAGCAAGTATCAATTGATTTTTGAAGACGATAAATGTAATGCCAAGGACGCAACTTCTGCAGCACAGAAACTAATTACCGTTGATAAAGTTAAATATGCAATGGGGTATGCCTGTAGCAGTACAATAATTTCTACTGCTCAATTTTATGAACGGGCAAAAATTCCTGTAATGGTGGTTTATGCTTCATCTCCTCGAATTCGAGATTTAGGAGAATATATTTTTCGCACTTACCCTAGTGATGCTCTTACTGGACAATTACTTGCATCTTCTATTCGAGATAAATATTCTCTAATTGGAATTTTATCCGAGGAAACTGATTATGCACAGGATTTGAAAGGAGAATTACTCAAACAATTATCGGGCAGCAAAGTGCAGGTAGTAGAAGAAAATTTTTTACCAAATGCAGCTGATTTTCGCACACAGCTACTAAAACTTAAATCTAAAAATCCTGAAGCACTTTTTGTCGATCCGCAGGCCGAAGGCACTTTTGCTAATATTATGCAGCAACTGGCTGTGGTGAACTGGGCTCCCCAAATTTATGGTGCCTATTGGCCGGGAAGTCCTTCTGTGCAAAAGCTAGTCGGAGATAAATTAAATGGGACTATTTATGTTGATACTCCAGCCTTAACCGATATCTTAAATTCTAATGGAGAAGCAGTCCTTAAATCCTACAAAAGTGCCGGAGGCAAAATTCGCACAACCGAAGCAACCTTTGCTACAAGCTATGAAGCTTTTCGTGCTTTACATCAAGCGATTGAATCCAAAGAAGATGTAAAAGATTATCTCTTAAAAACAAAATGGGAGGGAATTTTTGGCCCTTGGCATTTTGATGAGAAAGGAGAGATTGCCGGAATTACTTTGATGCTTAAGAAAATCAATAACGGCAAACCAGAAAAGTTCGTAAAATAAGAGCTATTTGTTTCTGGAGCGCGGACGTCCTCGTCCGCAACCTGGAATATATTTTAGACTGAAGTCTCTAAGTTAACCGAAAAAGAAAATTATCATTTGCCTTGAGAATCTCTGATTTGCTGTGATCCAGGCTGCGGACGAGGACGTCCGCGCTCCAACTTGGCCCCTGACTTGCACTATACCCATTATGGAAATTAAAGGCTTTAAGACTAGGTTTTGGGGAGAAAAACGCCAAGAAAATGACAGCGATCTGTCAGAGAGCTGCCAAAAAGGGGGTATACTATTATGCTAACAGCACTATTTCAAAATAGCAGTAATCTAATCGATATCGGCTTTACTGTATTTACTACAGCGATTTGCATTAAGTTTCTTACACAGCAAACAATCGACAATGAAAAGGCAATTAGCCATTGGAGAAAAGAACTTCGGGGATTAGAACAGACTATTCGTGCCTTAATCACTGAAGCAACAACAGCAAATAACAGTTTAGATCGAACACTGGTTAAAAGAAAATCAGATTTGGAAAAATTACTTTATAAGCTAGAAAAAATAGAAAATAAATTGGATCGAGCCGAAGAACTTCCCAATGAATCCTGGAGCAGAAAAGAGGATGATATTAGACTGGAAAAAATTGTAGAAGAAGATCAAATAGAACTTGGATTTCTTGCAGAAGATACCCGAGATTCAGTTTCTCTTTCAACAAAACATAATTCCGCAGAAAATTTAAAATCCGCAAAAGCTCTTTCAGTGAGAACCTCAGCAATCATCAAGAATAAAGCAACAAAAAATTTGCGTGAAGAAATTGAGATAAAAAAACCAGGAAAGATCAAACAAGAACAAATAAATACTTCTATTCTAGAGCCGGTGACTCTTAAGGTGGCCAAAAGAATGCTGGCCCAAGGAAAAGAAATCCATGTCGTAGCAAAAAAACTGGACTTATCCTTATCCCAAATCAGAGTTCTTGATCGGATGCTTAGGGAACAAGGGATGGAATCGGAAGCCGGACCAAACTTTAAAAAACTAGAAACTGTCCCAGCAACTAAAATTGTGCGTAACAAAGATGAACGAAAAGAAAACAATAAAAAAGGTTCTTCGGAGCAAACGGACTTTCATGATTTAGCATTTGAATTAGGTGAAACCAATATTGTTGATGGTGAATTTTTAGAATTTGATAATACAATTTAAAGGATAATATGGATCGAGGAATTTACGCAGCAAGTTCAGGTGGAGTGCGTTCGGCTAGAAAGCTAGATATTGTTGGTCATAATCTGGCAAACGTAAATACCGTTGGTTTTAAAGCGGAGCGTTTAGTCAGCAGACAGCAAGAATTTGCCGATACACTCGCCGGAGTTACTGCTGGAATCGCCAAAAGAGCGGCAAGTGATCAGCAGGTTACTCCCGGAGTAGTTGATGAAGCAACAGCAACTGATTTTACAGTTGGTCCAATTAGTCAAACAGGCAATCCCTTGAATGTGGCGATTGCCAAAGATAAACAGTTTTTTGCAATCCAAACTAAAGACGGTGAAGCCTATACCAAAGCTGGTAATTTCACACTGGATTCTCAAGGCAATCTTGTTACCCAGGATGGTTTGCCTGTGGTGGGAGAAGGTGGACCGATTACAGTAAATGGTGCAGCGGTGAATATCGCAGCAAACGGTTCTGTGTTTGTAGATGGAGAAAGAGCAGGGAAATTAAAAATAGTAGAATTCGATGATTTGAAACAATTAAAAAGGGCAGAAGGTACGAGATTTTTCAAAGAAAGCGGTGCTCAGCCACAAACAGTTGATAACCCGGATCTGATGACGGGATCAGTCGAGATGTCTAATACCGGCGTTGTGGAATCAATGGTGGATATGATCTCTGCGAGTAAATCATTTGAAGCTTATTCCAAAGTTGCACAAACAATTAATGAATTAAATGAAATATCAACCAGAACACCAAGGAGTGTTGGCTAATTAAAAATTTATTGGGGAGGGATTATGATTAGATCTTTATATACTGCGGCAACAGGAATGATTGCCCAGCAGCTTAATTTGGATGTGGTGGCGAATAACTTAGCAAACGTTAACACCACCGGATATAAAAAAGGAAAAGCCGATTTCCAGGATTTGATGTATCAAATTATCGAAGAGCCGGGAACAACGGCCAATCAATCTGGAAACAGCCCTACAGGTATTCAAGTTGGTCTGGGGGTAAGACCCGCAGCAGTAGGAAAAATTCACTCCCAAGGTGATTTTCAATCTACAGGAAACCCGCTGGATATGGCAATTGAAGGCGATGGTTTTTTTCAAATTACTCTACCTAACGGCGATACTGCTTATACTAGGGCAGGCGCTTTTAAACTGGATGAAACAGGCATCATTGTTAACTCCGATGGCTATCAATTAAATCCGGCAATTACAGTTCCCTCTGATGCAACAGAAGTAATTGTTTCTACTGATGGGATCGTTTCTGTAAAACAACCGGGAACACCTGCCGCATCAACTCTTGGCGAAATTCAACTTGCAAGATTTCAAAATCCTGCTGGATTAAGAGCAAAGGGAAGAAACCTTTTTGAAGAAACTGAATCTTCCGGAACACCGAATTTGGCTAAGCCCGGAGAAACAGGACTGGGAACAATTGCCCAAAGATTTCTGGAAGGGTCTAATGTCAGCGTTGTGGAAGAAATTGTGCAAATGGTAACGGGTCAGCGCGCTTATGAAGCGAATTCCAAAGTAATTCAAACTGCTGATAATATTTTATCATTCGCGATCAACGTTAAGAGGTAATAATAATGTTTAAAAAAATAATTTTCATATTTCTAGCTCTAGGTTTTATTTTAAAAACAGCTTTTGCTGAAAGTAAACCGACACTGGTTATTCCACCTTTTGTGGAGGTAAAAAAGGCAGAAATCAATTTAGCTGATATTGCCAGTATCACTACTAGAGAGACTGCATTTGAGAAAATCGTTCAGGATTTAAAGAGTATAAAAATTTTTAGTGCTCCTCCGGCAAAAGGGCAGATCAGTATTTCCGGAACAAAGATCTTAAGTCTTATTGAAAATGCCGGAATTCCTCTTGATTCCTTTGCCTACTCTATTCCGCAAGTAGTAGTTATTCAACGAGCAGGAAGGAATATTTCTTTTAAAGAAGTTTTAGATGTGGCTACTGGCTATCTCACAAAATTTCAAAATATGGATTTACAAGTTAAAGAAATTTCCTGGGAAAATGATCAGGTAGTACCTCTTGGTGAAACTAAAATTGAAGTAGAAAAATTAGGTGAACCCAGTGCAGGTAAAATGCCACTGAAGGTTTATGTGACGGTGGATAATCAGCCGGCAGCAAGATTTCTAGCAACAGCATTGGTAGATGATTGGAGAGAAGTTCCTGTTTTAAATAAAGCATTGGAACGAGGAATGTTGATTAATACTGATGATATTGAATTGGTCAGAGTAAATCGACGAGAACAGCCTTATAATATCGCTGAAACCAAAGATGAAATTTTAGGAAAAGCTGTAAAAACAAAAATCAATGCCGGCGAGACACTGCGCAGAAACCTTGTTGATATGCCTCCGGTTATTCCTATTGGAAAGAAGATAAATATGATTTATCGTCTTGGTGCCCTTAGTGCAACAGCAACTGGGGTTGCCATGGACAATGGTTTAAATGGCGAAATAATTAGAATTAAAAATGATAATTCCAGAAAAATTGTAAAAGCAAAAGTGATTAGCCCGGTGCAAGTTGAAGTCAGCGCCGAGTTAAGCTCGGGAGCTGTTAATATGCAAGGTGACAATGAAAAATAAACATAATTCAAAACTATTAATTATTAGTTGTTTGTTATCGTCATGCATCAGTAGCGAAGGAAAGTTTGCTTCCAGAATAGTTCCGGCTGAGGAATTTTCACGTTCAATAAAGAAAGGAGAAGCGGAAGATTTTTCAATTTTTAGAGTGGAGAAAGATAAAGAAAGGGAGTTGGCCAATCAAGCACAGTTTCAACGAGCAGCTTTAAAATCGGAAACAGAATATCAGGGCGATGAAAAATACTTGAATAAAGGATTAAAATTAAAAAACACTTTATCCGTGCCTAATACTGAATTTGTAAACGATGGGGGGGCAATCACTGAGGCAGTAAATGAAGCAAAAGCTAATTTCCAGCCCCCTCATCCCCCTTTTAATAAGAAGTTACCACCCTTACTTCCACCAGGAAGTAAATCTCCTTATTTAGAAGGTCAAATGACCAGTAACCCTTCACTGTGGCCCGATGAAGGACAAGGCGCAAACTTATTTAATGATTTTCGCGCTTTTCAGCCAATGGATGTGATTACAATTACCATTAATGAATCTTCCGAAGGAAAGAAGAAAACAAAAACTGGAACAGAAGGAAAATTTGAAATACTAGCGGGAATAAAAAGCCTCTTTGGTTTGGAAACAAAGGCTTGGAAATCAAATAATGAAGGTTTGGATCCGGAATCCTTAGTAGCGGCAAATACTGAAACAAAATTTGAAGGAAAAGGAGAAACTAATCGTACCGGAACTTTAAAAGCGCAATTGTCCGCGGTGATTATGGAAGTTCTTCCCAATGGTTTAATGCGAGTAGAGGGAACAAAAATTGTTTCTGTAGATGAGGAAGAAGAAGTAATGGTAATTAGCGGTTTAATTAGAGCAAGAGATGTTAGTGCTCAAAATCAAGTTGATTCCAATCGAGTTGCCAATATGAGAATTGATTTTTATGGAAGAGGGGTGCTTGGTGAACAACAAAGTCCTGGTTGGGGCACGAAACTTTTTGATTTAGTTTGGCCGTTTTAGGGTTAGAGGAAAATATGTTTAAAAGTATAAAAATTTATTGCTTACTCTTATTATTTGAATTTGTTTTTATCCAAGGAGCAAGCGCTGCTCGGCTAAAGGATATTGCCGATGTTGAAGGTGTTAGAGGTAATCAACTTGTTGGTTATGGAATTATTATTGGTTTAAACGGCACTGGAGATAAGAGGGGAGCATTATTCACTCCACAAAGTATGTCCAACTTATTGGAACGTTTGGGTGTGAGAGTTCGGCCTGAAGATTTAAAATTATCAAACGTTGCCGCAGTAATGGCTACTGCGGAACTTCCGGCTTTTGTAAGACCGGGAAGTAAAATTGATGTCACTCTTTCTTCGATTGGGGATGCTAGTACTTTACAAGGTGGTATTTTAGTGATGACTCCATTAAAAGCTGCTGATGGGAAAGTTTATGCGCTTGCTCAAGGACCGGTTTCCGTTGGTGGTTTTTCTGTCAGCTCTGGTACGGGAGATTCAGCACAAAAAAATCACCCTACTGTTGCCAGAATTGCAAAAGGGGGAATTGTAGAAAAAGCCATTCCCTATGATTTATTTGCTGAGGGACAAGTAAGAATAGTTCTTCGAGAACCAGATTTTATAACTGCCACAAGAGTGCAAAGTGTAATTGAGCAATTTGTAGGTTTTGGAAAAGCAAAAGCAATTGATAGTGCCAGTGTGATCATTCCGCTTAATGAACAAACTGGAAAAGCTCCGGTGCAATTAATTGCTGCTTTGGAAGAATTGGAAGTTACACCTGATGTTCCGGCAAGAGTTGTAGTTAATGAAAGAACAGGAACAATAATTATGGGTGAACATGTTCGAGTATCTACAGTTGCACTCGCTCATGGGAATTTAAATATTACCATCAAATCAGAAACTCAAGTTTCACAACCTAATGCTTTGGCCCAAGGTCAAACTGCTGCTGTGGATAATCAAGAAGTGGCAGTAAGCGAAGAAGCAGGGCAATTAAATATTTTAAAAAATACAGTTAGCTTAGGAGAAGTTGTGACAGCATTAAATAGCTTAGGAGCTACTCCTAGAGATTTAATAGCAATTTTCCAGGCATTACAAAGGGCAGGGGCATTGCAATCGGAGTTGGTGATAATGTAGTAATTCTCCCCTTTTTAGCGCGCTGTATATATTCTAGAACTACTTATAGTTTTATGCGCTAAAAAGGGGAGAAAGATTGTCCAAAAAGGAGACAGTAAATGAATAACATTAAGACAGTTTCTGCCTCTGAGGCAATTTCTACTGCACGGGTAAATCAGCAAAAAGAAACCCTTGCTGCTCTAAGTAACCAAAAAGACAATATAAAAACTACAAAAGATATTGACAAGGCCGCTTCTGGGTTTGAGGCATTATTATTGCAGGAAATGATGCAATCGATGTGGAGTACAGTTGAATTTACAGATATGCTTGGTGAGAAAAGTAATGAAGCTGATATTTACCGAGACATGTTAAATCAAGCAATTGCAGATTCTACAGCGAGTGGCAGAGGAATTGGTGTAAAACAAATGATGCAAAAAGAATTGCTCAAGACAGTTAAAGCATCTAAATAATTAATAACCAGTGGTATTCTATTGGATGGGGAAATAAAATATGGAAATTAGAAAATTATTTGAAAGAGGTGTTAAGAAAAACGAAGTTGGTCTTAATAATAATGCGGAACAAGTAAATACTTCTAAAGAAATAATTAAAGAAATCGAACTTGCTAATCAAGAAGCAAGCGGCACAGAAGGAGATGATGTCGTAAAACTCTCCGGACTTTCCAGACAATTATTTCAAATTTCTGAAATTGTTGAGGGCGATCAAAGTGCTCAAAGTGAACGTATTGCTCAACTTAAAAAAGCAATTGCTGATGGAACTTATTCTGTAAGTTCTAATGACCTGGCCAAGTCACTTGTTGATTTTGCTCGAGATCTTCCTGAGCAAAAAGAAATCTAATCAATGTTTTTAGGGCAAGAACAATATGTTTGATTATAAAAAACTCTATAAAATCATTGAAAAACAATTAATTAATCAAGAAAAGTTGTTGGGCTTATTGGCACAAGAAAAAGTTGCTTTGGTAAAATTAAATCAGAATGATTTGGACAAAATAACTGAGGCTAAAGGCAAAGTTCTAGAAGAAATGAATGATTTGGAAGAAAGAAGAATTCAAATATTTCAAACAATAAGTGAAAGTTTGAAATTGGATCGAGAAGTGAAATTTCAGGATTTGATTGATAATTGCCCGCCAACAGAAAGCAAAGGGAAGCTGCAACACCTTTGTGATACTTTAAAAGTAATGAGCATCCGAGTTAAAGAAGTAAATTCCAATAATTCTGAATTAATAAAGAGTTCACTGGGTTTAGTGGCTTCGACAATTTCCATTATTCGTTCAACTCCAGAAGTAGATTTGCCTACTTATACCAAAGGAGGGAATCTAAGTTCCGGCGATACAGAAGATCCTGCTTTTGCCAAAAAAAACAATATCATCGGCGAAGCATAGATAATTTCCATATTTCAACGCTAATTTTGCCACCAATATATGATCATGATCACATCGTTATTGCATTGTGAAAAGGTAATGTCTTGAATAGACATTATTATCAATAACTTAAGGTTTGGGATCGAGGTGGTAAAATTAGGATCATCCTCAATAATAGAAAAAAGCAACGCAAATTCTCAAGGAACTCCTTTTGAAAATGGCCCTCCTGTTTTTCAGGTAAATCAATCCGCAGATAATACAGTTATTAGTATCTCGGGCTCCTGGCGTTTAATTAATTTATCAGAAATTATTGATCAACTTAAAACAATTCCTGCCTCCAAAGATCGAAAAATTATTTTAGATGGACAAGAAATTAGCGAATTGGATACTTCCGGTGCGATGCTGCTATTGCAATCGGCAATGGGCAGTGAGCGTGATTCCTCAGGCATAGAACTTAAAAATTTTTCAAAAAAACATTTGAATGTTATCGAGTTAGTGCGCCCTTATATTGAAACGACTCAGGGAAAAAAGAAACAAAAAAAAGTGAAGGCCGAAAAATCGCTTGTGAAACTGGGAAAGGCAACACTCAATTTTTTTAAAGTTACCAAAGATTATCTTCCATTTGTCGGCAAAACCAGTAAAATTATTGCTGAAGATTCTTTAAAGCCCCGCAACTTCCGATTTAAGGAATTTTTTGTGCAGCTGGAACAGGTATTTGTCAGCGCCATACCGGTAATTATTTTAGTTACTTTTATGATTGGAGTCGTGGTTTCTTATATTTCCGCTGAACAGATAAAAAAATACGGTGCAAATCTTTTTATTGTCGACGGAATTTCCTTGGCGATGTTAAGAGAACTTTCTCCAATTATAGTAGCAATTATCGTTGCTGGAAGATCCGGCTCTGCTTTTACCGCACAGTTGGGTACAATGAAAATGAACGACGAAATTGACGCGATTACTATTCTGGGACTTTCTCCTTTTCGGATCTTAGTTGCTCCGCGTTTATTGGCCATAACTTTGACAATTCCCTTGCTAGTTTTTATCGGTGATGTGATTGGAATCGGCGCAGGAATGATTATTGCAAATCTGCAACTCAATCTTTCGCCATCAACCTTTATTGATCGATTTTTGGTTGCAGTTCCTGTTCGTTGGGCCTGGTTGGGATTTCTTAAGGCGCCGATTTTTGCGATATTTATTGCAATAATTGGTTGTCGTAATGGTTTGAATTCAAAAAACAATGCTCGTAGCGTAGGTTTAAATACCACGGCGACTGTGGTGCAAAGTATTGTTTCAGTAATAATCCTTGATGCAATTTTTGCGGTAATTTTTCAGGAGCTAGATATTTAAAATGTCGAATCAAGATTTAATTAATGTCGATTCAGTGGTGACTCGTTTCGGTGAAAATGCAGTGCACGATGGAATAAGTTTTACAGTGCAACGTGGCCTTGTATTTGCTTTAATTGGGGGAAGTGGCAGTGGCAAATCTGTTCTCTTAAAAGAAATCTTAGGATTGCAAAAACCGGATTCCGGCACTCTCAGTGTATTTGGAGAAAATATTGTAAAGTCCACTGAAGAACAATTGCAAAAAATTCGTTCACGTATCGGAGTCTTGTTTCAAAATGGGGCTCTATTTTCGGCGATTAATGCTGCTGAAAATATTGGGGTTCCACTTCGTGAGCAATCAGATTTACCGGAAAGCTTAATTGAGACTATCACCAACCTTCGATTACAATTTACCGGACTATCGCCTGATACTGCCGATAAAATGCCCAGCGAACTCTCCGGTGGGATGAGAAAGCGTGTCGCCTTAGCCCGTGCTTTAGCCTTGGAACCAGAATTGTTGTTTTTGGACGAACCAACTTCTGGTCTTGATCCGATTAATGCCCGCGCCATGGATAAATTGATTCGCACGCTTTGTGATAATTTAGGTCTTACTGTATTTATTGTTACTCATGATTTGGATACGCTCTGGGGCATTGTTGATCAGGTAGTGGTCTTGGGTGAAGGGAAAATTATTGCACAAGGAACCGTGGAAGAGATCTCGAAATCTAATAATCAATGGGTTCAAGATTATTTTTCTTCGGTTGCTATTTCTCGAGATAAACAAAATAAAGATAAGAATAAAACTTTAAAAGTGTGAAATGGAATCTGAAGCGAAATATACTTTTGTCGGAGCGGTCGTTGTTTTGGTTTTTGTTGCCTTGATTGCTGCCATCCTTTGGATGTCTACTGATCTGGGAAAGAAAGAAATGCAAAAATATATTGTTTATTTTAAAGAAAACTCTTTATCAGGATTGGAAAAAGACGGTATCGTAACTATGAAAGGAGTCAAAGTGGGAACCATTGCGGAGCTTAGCATTTTTCCAGAAGATATTGAAAAAGTCAAAGTTGTTTTAGAAGTAGAAGAGGGAACACCGGTTCGTCAAAATACCGAAGCAGCAATTAATCGTAATTTTCTTACAGGAATTGCTTCAATTGATCTAATCCATGGCACTCAAAAAAGTCCGCCCTTAGAGCTGACACCTCCAGGCGAAGATGCTCCAGTGCTTAAAGAAAGCATATCGGAGTTACAGGCTGTTACTAACTCTTTGTCCGAGACTTTACAGGCAATACGAGATGGAGCAAATGCAGTTAAGTTACAATCTTCTCGGCTGGGAGATGATTTTCATGAAATGTCCAAGGCTATTTCCCATACCGCAGAAAAATTAGAAAACCCCTCTGCACTTTTGAATGGTCCAAAGAAGAGTGATCTCGGTCCGGGAGAGGAGAAAATAGTCAAATGAAAATAGTAAGTCAGATTTTTTTTATTTTAATGTTTGTTGGAATAACTAGTGGCTGTATTATGCCCTTTAAAACTCAGCAATCTCCAAGAATGATTTATGTTTTGGGGGATCAGATCAAATTTAACGGAGAAAGCTCTGCCAAAAAAATACCTGTAAGCCTCTGGATAACTGAGACTGAAAGTTCTTCATTAATTGATAGCCAAAAAATTATTTTTAGTAGGGAAGCCTCTTCTCGTGGTGAATATCAGTTTGCTTCTTGGGCCGAACCGCCGCCAACTCGTTTTACCGAGCTTTTAGAACAAGCTTTTACAAACTGTGGAACTTTTAAATCGGTTTTTGTTGGCAGGAATTTAGTACAAGCTGATGTTTCCCTCAATACCAAAATTTTAGAATTATATCATGATGCTGCAGTAGAACCACCCTTAGTGCGAGTTCAAGTTTCCGCAATTCTCTTAGATCTTCAATCACGAAATATTATTGCGAAAAATACTTTTGAAAAAAATTCAGCGATCGAAGAAAATAATGCTAAAGGTGCGGTTCAAGGATTTGACAGAGCAGTAGAAGAAATAATTAAGGAAATAATAATTTGGGCCTCAGAGCAAAAATTTCATGGCTTCTCCAAATAATGCCCAGTTAAATGCTGGCTAACTTTAAATAAGAAGACTTTTTAATTGGCAGCAAGTTGCCTTGATAAAATAAACTTATTGTAATAAGCTTATACCTCAATTGTTATTGAGGTTTTTCATGTCTAAAAAATTTTCATATCCTAAAGAAAAAATTAAAATTGCTCTTTTAGAAAAAATTCATCCTGCAGCAAAAGATTGTTTCAAAGATGCAGGCTATGATGCAGAACTAATTAATAACGCATTAGATGAAAAAGATTTAAAGGAACTAATTAATAGTGTTCATATATTAGGTGTTCGATCCAGAACTAAAGTTTACAAAGCACAATTAGAAAATTCTGCAAAACTGCTTGCGATCGGCTGTTTTAGTGTAGGCACCGATCAAGTCGATCTTGATGTTGCCCGGAGTAAAGGCGTGGTGGTTTATAACGCTCCCTATAGTAGCACCAGAAGTGTGGCAGAACTTGCTTTAGCTAATATCATTAGTCTTGCTCGCAGAATGCCGGATAAAAGTGCAAAAATGCATATGGGAGTTTGGGAAAAATTAGCCACAGGAGCTGTGGAAGTGCGAGGTAAAAAACTAGGTATTATCGGCTATGGTCATATTGGACAACAAGTGGCCATTCTTGCTGAATCTATCGGAATGGATGTTTATTTTTATGACGTAGTAAAAAAACTCCCTCTTGGTCGATCTAAACAACTTGATTCCTTAGAAATAATGCTTCCTAAAGTTGATTTTGTTTCTTTACATGTGCCAGGAAGTGCTGAAACAAAAAATATGATCAGCGAAAAGCAACTTCAATTAATGAAGCCAGGAAGTTGTTTAATTAATTTAAGTAGAGGAAATGTTGTATGCATTGAGGACTTAGTAAAAGCTTTAAAAGAAAAACATTTAGGCGGGGCGGCACTGGATGTATTTCCCGAAGAACCAATTGGCGCAGTCGATAAATTTAGCTCCAGCTTACTTGGCCTAGAAAATGTAATTTTAACCCCTCATATTGGCGGGAGCACGGAAGAGGCCCAGAAAAATATTGGAATTGAAGTTGCTTATTCTTTAATTAATTATTTGGATTTTGGAACAACAGAAGGAGCAGTTAACTTTCCTTCAATTCATCTTCCGCACATGCATGATTCTCATCGAATTTTGTATATTCATCAAAATTTACCTGGTGCGCTTGCAGAGGTTACACAAATTATTACGCAAGTAGGAGCTAATATTAATGCTCAATATTTAAATACCTATCAAGACATTGGTTACTTAATTATGGATATTAATGAAAAGATTTCAGAAGAAGTGAGAGCTAAAATTTCAGTTCTTCCAAAAGCAATAAAAACAAGAATATTATTTTAACCTCGGTTAATTTTGTGTCAGAAAAAAAAGAAGTTCGTTCAAAACTAGAAGCTGGATTAATTACTGCAATGCAGGCACTGGATAATCAGATTGCCCGCTCTGTGGAAAGAACCCCCGAGCAAAGAGAAGAGCATGGAGTACAAAAATGGGAGCCGATGGCTCAGCGTGTGGAGCAGATTTGTGTTTTGTTAATCAATGCCTTGGGGGACGAAGAGATTCGCTTAGATTCTGTGGTTGTTCTTGCTCAAGCACTTAGTAAGGCCCTTTTTATGATAGTAGATGACTTAGAAGGAGTGGATCTGGGCCAAGTTCGCACTGCATATTGTTTAGATGCCTTGGAAAATATTTTAAATGATGCAGAACGAGCTAAAAAACTTCTCAAAGGTGAAGCTGAACTGATGTAGTTTTTCTTACTGCATCCAGGGCAGTTCTTTTTCCAAATTATCAAGCATATTGGATAAACTTACTCCAGGAGGGGCAAGGACTACTCCTCCTTTAATACTTTCAGCCAGGCTAGAAAGTGCCACTGATTGTTCCAGATTATTTCCTGAAACCTCTAATTGTTCAATCCGGTCGCCGCCAATTTCTTCCAGATTTTCTTCAATATCCTCTGGATTAGTAGCAACTACAAGTAGTCTATGCCCCTTTACTTCTATCGAGGCAGGTTGATCGTTTACATATGGAATAAAATAAGTTGTCATACGAGTTTTAATGTAATTACGATATTTGAGATTAGCAAGTATATGATAGAGATCACTTAGAGAAACAGTGAGTAATTTTGTTCTTATTTTTTATTGGAGTAAGAATAAGGATTCTATATTAAGTAATTTTTCTTACTTTCCTGACAATTTCTCTGCGCCAAACACTTGTAAGAGTTGATTTAAATTGGTGCTTTTTAAATCTAAAGTATTGGAGCCATTAGGCAAAAGTAGGATTTTTTTGTTTTGCAAGGCTTCAGCAATTTTTAGTTTTACCATTACTTCACCGCCTTGACTCGCTAAAGCTTTATTCATTTCAGTAATACCTTTTGCTTCAGCTTCAGCTTCTGCTCTAATTGCTTCGGCATATTTTGTTTGCTGTTCAAAATATGCATCAGCTTCAATTCTTGTTCTTTGAAAATCGCCATCAGCTTGAGCAGTCATTTGATTGACCTGACCCTTAGCTTGTTCAACTTTTTTTAGATATTCCTCAGTTGAGGCTAGAGCTTCAGATTTTAATCTTTCCGCATCTTGGTCTGCCACTTTTCTGCTTTCAATGGCTGCTTGGTACTCTTCATTAAAGCGGTAATCTTTGGTGGAAACATTTTCTACTTTGATCCCATAAGGCAGTAATGCTCCATTGAGAGCATTTTGAACTTGTTCCGATTTTTTCTCTCTGATATCGGCAATATAAAATTCTTCTGTTTTTAATTCTCCGAAAATATCTCTGGTGATACTTCGAGAAATTGTGCGAACAATATTATCTTTTAAAGAGTCATCATCCAAAGCGACATTTTGAATGATAAAAGGCGCTTTCTCTGGTAGAATACGAAAGGAAATAATAATATCTAATCCAATATCATTGCCATCGATAGTTTTGAATTTCATTTGATCGTCGTTACCACGATCTCCTCGTTTAGGATCTGATGTCATTTCTAAATTTTGTAAACGCGTATCCAAGGTATGCCATTCCTGAAACGGAGGAAAAACTAAATAAGAAGAACCGGCACCAAAAACTTCCTCTTGTACTCCTGATTTTCCAAAAAGAGCGATTTTCTTTACCAGCACACCAACTTCTGTTGCGCCTGTTGTTTTTAAGCAACTAATATTTCCTAAGGACAATAAAATTAATATTGTTAGCAGAATAATTCTTTTCATAGTTTTTGTTCTCCAGTGCTATTGAGATTTTCCCGACTCGTTAATATCAAACATTTTCATCATTCGGTTTAAATCCAAGGGATTAAAACCATTGGGACCATCACTAGAGAGCATAATGAACTGTACGCCATTTAATACTTCAGCCATTTTCAAACCGACCATTCTTGAAGATCCCTGACCCTCCAAAGCTTTATTTTTAAGTTCTGTTTTGTAGGCTTCGGCAAGCTTGACCAGCAAATCAGCTTCTGCATGTTTTTTCCTGACATAGAGCTGTTGATCAGCTTCCTTTGTGGTGATGTAAGATTTCCCTTCTTGTAATTTAACAGAAACGTGCGCTTCGCCTTCCTGAACTACTTTCTTTTTGTTCGCTTCTTCCGTTGCTGCTCTTTTCTCTGCTTGTTCTTTAAAAACCATTTGATCTTTTAATTTTTTTGCTTCGATATTTTTTTGAATTTCCGGGCTGTATCTAAAATAACGAATCAGAACGTTTTCAATTTGTAGTCCTTTGCTTTTAACTTGTTCTTCCAATAAATCTTTGGCGACAAGCACTCTTTTTACACGAAGCGGACTATTATAAAATTCTTCTGTAGTAAGAGTTCCCAGAGCCTGTTTTAGAGCTGGTTCCGCTCTCGGTGTAATACCATTGGTAACAAAAAGGGCGCCTGGCCCCAGTGTGGAAATAACTTTATAAGGATCGACTATTTTATAAAGGATTGAAACATCCACATCAACAAAAAATCCATCGGAGGTTTGAATATGAGCGGCCTTACCAGTATAATTATCATAATAACCACGTTCACTATTGCTGCTTGTTAAATCAAAGACCTGAATGTCTTTGGGGAATAAGTGGATTGTACTCATTCCCGGAATAACAAAATGCCAGCCAGTGTCATACACATCTTTTTGAATACCGCGAGTTGCTCCAATTTTCACCTGCTTAATTCCAAATTGATTAGGTCCGACATAGACAATAAAGGAAGAAGCAAAGAGCATTGCTATGGCAAAAGCAAATATCGCTAATAAAATAATGTTAGTAAATTTATCCGGCCGGAAATTACCAAGATGAAATGGGGGGGTATTCGTTGAGCCGTTTTGCATAATATTCCTATAAAATGGATTTTCCTAATGCACTTTCAATAAGAGAAACTGCTACTTCGGCAGTAGAAAAATCTTTATCTAACAAAGGATTAAGTTCTACTATTTCCAGTCCCAGCATCCTATCATCATCGGCGATTAACTCAAGAAGTAAATGAGCTTCTCGATATGTCAACCCTCCTCTGACTGGAGTTCCTGTTCCTGGTGCATAGACAGGATCGCAAACATCAATATCAAAAGACACGACATAGCCGCAGGTATTTTTACTGGCCAGGGAAATTGCTTCTTTAGTAATGGCAGCAATACCGTTGATATCAATGTCCTTTATCGAGAAGGCAGAGATATTTTTTTCTTTGATCACTTCTCTTTCTCCTGGATCCAAATCGCGAAGCCCGATGTAAACCAGATTTTCTGGGGAGATACTGGGAGTTTTTTCTTGAAAACTTGTTACTTGTCCTTCAATCAACCCCAGTAAACAAGCGACAGTCATTCCAAATAAGTTATTGCTCGGGCTTGTTTCCGGAGTATTAATATCTCCATGGGAATCAACCCAAATCAAACCGATATTTTTATTTTGCTTTGCATAATAGTTGCTAATTTCGGCTACGCTGGCTATGGAAAGAGAATGATCTCCGCCAATAATTAAAGGAATAGAATTGTTTTCTAATGCTTTTTTTGTTTTTTCCGAAAGTTTTTTGCAGGCAGCTATTGCCGGAACTATATTTTTAATATTTTTTTCTCGAGGAGCTAGTGCTTGTTCAATAGGGGGAGATGTTTCTGAAAAATTTTCCAGAGTCGTATCACCTAAGTCGTTGATATAATGCCCTAAGTTTTTCAATCTTTTTTCTAAATGAAAAAATTGTCTGAGCACCCGAGGTGCTTCACTGGCTCCGGGAATGTTTCCACTCCCTCCATAAGTATAACCAATTATTGAATAGTTTTTTTGCTTCATAGGAATCTTTCATCTTTGTTTGGAAAAGTGCTATACCAGAAAGAACTCAAAGGATAAACCCATTTAATTTATAGAGAATTTATGTCAGAAAGAACCGTTAATTGCGTTAAACTAAAAAAAGTTGCTCCGGGCTTAGCTGTTGCTCCTTTTCCAGGAGAATTGGGGGAAGAAATTTATCAAAATGTTTCTGAACAAGTCTGGAAGGAATGGCAAGATGATTTTATGATCAAAATTATTAATGAGTACCGTTTGGATTTAACAGATGAAGCGCAATACAAAATTTTAATTGACCAAATGAAAGCATTCCTGGGTCTGGAAGGCGAAGAAAAAGTTTTGGAAGTGGAAAATGCTGATCGTGGTATGAGTGGTATGGAAAGTAAGAAGAAAGAAAGTAGTGGGGGTGGATGTGGAAGCGGCGGATGTGGTTGCCATTAAAAGATAGCGCTTACAAAATTCTAACAATTCTTGCGCTTGATTTTAAAAAATAAATATAGCATTTTAAATATCATAAGTTTTAAGGTATTTAGAAATGATCTTTCAAAGAAATATTTTAGTAGTAGAAGATGAACCTGATATTGTTGAGCTGATGCTCTATAATCTGGAAAAAACCGATTATAATGTAAAAGTTGTAATGTCCGGTGATGAGGCACTTAAATCTATTCGTTCTACAAAGCCTGATGCGATATTGCTTGATTTGATGATCCCGGGAATCGATGGATTAAAACTCTGCCATATTTTAAAAACAGATTTACAGACCAAAGATATTCCCATTCTGATCGTTTCGGCACGAGGAGAGGAAGATGATGTAATTAAAGGCTTAGAGTTGGGGGCAGATGATTACATTACTAAACCATTTAGTCCTAAGATTTTACTAGCGCGATTAGAGTCTGTTCTTCGAAGAAGAAAAACAACAAACATTCAAGAAAGTATTTTAAATATCGAAAAACTAAAAATCAATGTTCAAAAGCATGAAGCTTTATTGGAAGAGGAACCTTTAGATTTAACGCCGACAGAGTTTAAGCTTTTACAGTTTTTGGCAATGAATAGAGGTTTCGTTTTTACCAGGGATCAAATAGTTGATGCAATTAAAGGGGAAGATTATCCGGTTACTGATCGTTCTGTAGATGTGCAAGTAGTCGGTTTGCGAAAAAAATTAGCAGAATATGGGGATTATATTGAAACTGTTCGCGGAATCGGATATCGATTTAAATAAAGTTTTTTATGATATCATTTGTTAAGCAAATCATCTTTTCACAAATTGTTTTTGCAGTAGTTTTAATTCTTTTACTCTGTTGTTTTCCTGCTACTTCAATTTATAAAGTGATTTTTCTAGCAGGGTTTATTTTTATCCTGAATATTCTTGTTTGTCTCCAGTTATCAAGTAATTTTACTTCTTCAATCCAGGAAATAAAACAAAGTATTTTTAAATTTATAGAAAATAAAGGAAAGCATTTAGCTGTTGAATGCCAGTATCAAGAATTTGTGGATTTAAGTTACTCTCTTGAAACATTGGATAATTATTACAACGGCAAAATATCTGACGCTTCAGAAAACGCCAATGAGCAATCAGCGGTAATTGCCAGTATGAATGATGGCGTACTAGCTGTAGATTTGGAAGAAAACATTATCAAGATGAACAAAGCTGCTTGTGAAATGATCTTAAATAGCACTAATTTTTTAGTAATCAGGAAAAAATTAATAGAAGTGATTCGTAATCATGATTTCTTGGAATTTGTGCGTTCGACTATTAAAGAAAAAAAACAACTAGAAAAGGAAATTACAGTTTACGATCAAAGAAAAAAGATTCTGAAACTTTCCGGAGTGCCTTTAAAGAATTTACAAAATGAAGTCATTGGCGCCTTGATTGTTTTTAATGATGTAACAAAGTTAAGAGAAGTAGAGGCGGTGAGAAGAGATTTTGTGGCCAATGTTTCACATGAACTGAGAACGCCGATTACTTCAATTAAAGGATTTGTGGAAACAATTCTCAATGGCGGACTGACTAGCCCCGATGATTTACAGAGATTTTTAAGTATTATCCAACGTCAGGCCAATCGTCTGGAAATTATTATTGAAGAGCTTCTGAACCTTGCAAAAATCGAACAAAGTATCGAGAAACGGCAAATTGAGTTTAATCAGGTCAATGTCAATGATGTTTTGGAATCAGTGTTCTTTACCATAGAGAAAAGATTGAAAGAGAAGAAGCTGAGCTGCGAATTTGATTGTCCTGAAGATTTTTTATTAAAAGCAAACCGTTCCCTTTTGGAGCAAGCATTGCAAAATTTATTGTCCAATGCCATTAATTATAGTGATGAGGGAAAGAAAATTGAAGTTTGTGTTTTTAAAGATCAGGCTGTAAGTGTGATCAAGGTCAAAGACAATGGTATCGGAATTTCCGCAGAACATTTACCTAGAATTTTTGAAAGATTTTATCGAGTGGATAAAAGCAGAAGCAGAAAAGATGGTGGGAGCGGACTTGGTTTATCAATTGTAAAACATATTGTGCTTGCTCATAACGGGGAATTAAGTGTGGCCAGTGAGTTGGGAAAGGGGACGGAATTTAATATCAGACTTCCTTGAATATTTTTTATTTAATAATTTTATGTCTTTGGATTTTTCCTTCAACAATGTAGATTACATCTTCAGCGATATTTGTCGCCAGATCGGCAATTCTCTCGATATATCGAGAAATTGACATTAATTGCATAATTGATATTGCCTGGGAATCTCCATTATTAGAACTGATAATGCTTTCCACGATAGAATAATTTTTTTGGTGAATCTCATCTACTTCTTTATCGGCCAGGCAAATTTTTCTAGCTAATTCGGAATTGCCTGCGATAAAAGAATCAATAGATTGTTTAAGCATGTCGATTACTTTTTGACTCATTAAGAAATAATCAATGTTATGCTTGGGAAGGGAAGTTCTTCCAAGAGACAATGCTCTTTCTGCGATATTAACAGAAAGATCGCCGATTCTTTCCAAGTCATTATTGATTTTTAATACTGAAACAACAAATCTTAAATCAAAAGCTACTGGTTGATAAAGTGCTAAACATTGTAAGCACGATTCTTCTATATCAATTTCTGTTTGATCTATTAAATCATCTTTTTCGATTACTTTTTTGGCCAAGTCTTCATTGAAACTAGTGAAAGCATCGATCGAATCCCGAACTTGACTTTCCACAATGGCGGCAAGAGAAAGAAGAGAGTTTTTTATTTTTTGAATAGAAATTTCTAAGTGTACCGACATATTGTCTATTAAATCAATTGATTATTAATATTTTTCTAACAAAGAAAACATTTATTAATTCAAGGCCTTATTATAGATCTGATTACATATAACTTAAATTAAACTTACTCAAGTTTAATTTTATATAAAGGAATAAACGCATGAGAAACTATAAGAAAATATTGACCTTCTCTCTTGCTTTAACAGCAGGAATGGCCCAAGCAGAACAACCGGCTACAGTTGATAGTTCAATATCAAAATACGAAAAAGTAACGGGTGTTTCTGGAAGTTTAAATAGTATTGGTTCTGATACACTAAATAACTTAATGACACTTTGGGCAGAAAAGTTTTCCACTTATTATCCCAGTGTTAAAGTTCAAGTAGAAGGAAAGGGTTCAGGAACGGCGCCGCCGGCATTGATTGCAGGAACAGCACAGCTTGCTCCGATGTCAAGAGAAATGAAATCCTCAGAACTCGATGATTTTCAAAAAAAGTTTGGCTATAAACCGACAAAAATTAGAGTGGCCGTAGATGCCTTGGGTATTTTTGTAAATAAAGATAATCCTCTAAAAGGTTTGGATTTAAAGCAGGCTGATGCAATTTTTTCTAAAACCAGAAAAAGAGGTGCGGAAGCTGACATCACTACTTGGGGTGAATTGGGATTAGCAGGGGAATGGGCAAATAAACCAATTAGCTTATATGGCAGGAACTCTGCTTCTGGAACCTATGGTTTTTTCAAAGAGCATGTTCTTCAAAATGGAGATTATAAAGATAGTGTAAAAGAACAACCCGGCTCTGCTTCTGTTGTTCAGGGAGTGGGAGTGGATAAATATTCAATTGGCTATAGTGGGATTGGTTATAAAACTTCCGCTGTAAAATCATTGCCTCTGAAGGGTCCGGACAATCAAGATTTTGTCGAAGGTAATCCAGAAAATGCCTATTCCGGGGAGTATCCTTTATCCAGATTTTTATTTGTGTATGTGAATAAAGCCCCAGATAAAGCATTGGATCCTTTAGTCAAGGAATTTTTAAAATTCATTGTGTCTAAAGAAGGCCAAGAAGTGGTTGTTAAAGATGGCTATTATCCACTTCCCGCTGAAGTAGTTCAGGAAGAAACGACTCAATTAAAGTAGTTTATATATAAGTGGGAGACTCTGGAAGAATAAATTTTTATTCTTCCAGAGTCTCCTTTTGTTTGTCACAAAAGAACTATTTTGTTAAGGTTTAAAATTATTATTAAAAAATTAAAGATTACTTAAGTGCCAGAATTGGATCCTTCAAAAATTGGTAATTTATCTAGTAGTCTTCTTAGAAGAAGATTATTTAAGGACAAAATAGTTGAAATAATCATTCGCTTAAGCGGCTTATTAGTTTTACTGGCGATCTTAGGAATTTTTTATGTGATCTTGGATGAAGTATATCCGCTCTTAAAAAAAGCCAGCATCAATTCTCAGAAAGAAGTTTTTGTTAAATTAGAAAGGAGTCAGGCAAAACCCCTGGCACTCGGTTATAACACCGAAGGAACCTATAATTATATTTGGGATGAACAAGGAAACTTATTTTATTTTTCTAATACTGATGATTCGAAAAAATATCATTATAAAATTGATTTAGCTGCAGAAAAACTTTCTTCCGTAGTTAAAAGTAAAAATAAAGATTATTTTTATATCAGCGATACTTCCGGTAAACTTTTTGCTGTAGAACTTAGCGAGATTGCCAGTAAAGAAGAAATTCTTCCTCAGGTGGAAATTCTCTCTTTCGAAAAAACTATTCGTGACTTAACGATTCAAGAAAGCGAAAGACAAACTTTATTTGCCGGATTCCTCGGTGAAGCTAAAGATCAAATTCAGCTTTTTGGAATTTTTAAGGGCAAAGGACTTGTCAGTAAAGTTAAGTCTAAAGAAATAAAAGCCCAGATTAATGCCTCCGGAAAAGAATTTAGCAGTTTGGAATTTTCGGCAGATGGGAAAAAACTTTTTTTGGGAACTTCGCTGGGAGAAGTTTTAATTTATGATTTAAGTAATTTCGAATCTCCTCAATTAATTTCGTCTCCAGTCTTGCAAGAGAATGCTAAAGTAACTGCAATGAAATTTCTGATTCAAGGTCAGACTTTAGTGATTGGTTTCGAAAATGGAAAAATTATCTCATATTTGATAGAGGCATTGGAAAATACTCTAACACTTAAAAAAGTTCATCAATTTAAAGATCACTTGCAAGCAGTCAGAAATATTTATCCTTCGATGCGCAATCGGATGTTTCTTAGTACAGATATTTCTGGAACAATTGCCATTCATAATTCTACCGCTAAACAAACTCAATACAGTCAAAAAAATGAAGAAAATTCTTTATTTGATTTGGCTTTTTCTCCCAGAGGAAATGCGATGGTCACTTTGGATCAGCAAGCAAATTTTAAAAGCTGGTCAATTGAAAATGATTATACCGATGTTAGCTTGAAAACATTATTTACCAGAGTCCAATACGAAGGATATAAGAAAAAAGAATATGTCTGGCAATCAAGCAGCGGATCAGATGAGTTTGAACCCAAATACAATCTGATCCCTCTTATTTTTGGCACATTAAAAGGAACTTTATATGCCTTATTGTTTGCTGTTCCAATTGCCGTGATGGGAGCGCTCTATGTTTCGGAATTTATGAAAAGCGAATATCGCACATATATTAAGCCGCTGGTGGAGCTGATGGCGGCAGTTCCCAGTGTGGTGATTGGATTTATGGCCGGAATTTGGCTTGCTCCGAATTTGGATGATTATCTAGTTAGTTTGCTCATCTTTCCTTTTATTTGTTTTAGCCTAATTGCGATATCTTTGTTGATATATGTAAAATATTATGATCGGCAGATGAAAGTGAGAAAAGCAGGTTCAGAATTTATTTTTGTTCTTTTAATTGTTTCCTTATCTGTTTTAATTGCCTTGGTATTGTCCGATTTTTTTGAAAATTTTCTTTTTTCGGGAAGTTTAACAAAGATCTTGCTGGAAAAATTTTCAATTATTTATGATCAAAGAAATTCTTTGGTTGTAAGTATGGCGATGGGTTATGCGATTATTCCTTTAATTTTTACTTTAGCCGAAGATAGCATTAGTGCAGTTCCTAAACATTTAAGAGAAGGTTCTTTGGCCCTAGGGGCAACACAATGGCAAACAGCAATAAAAGTAGTTTTTCCGGCGGCCAGTCCGGGAATATTTTCAGCAATTCTTCTTGGTTTTGGTCGAGCAATTGGGGAGACAATGATTGTGCTGATGGCAACTGGGAACACGCCGATTATTGATTTATCTCCATTTAATGGTTTTAGAGCTTTGTCAGCTAATATTGCTGTAGAATTACCGGAAGCAACCGCAGGCGGTCCGCTTTACAGAATTATCTTTTTATCTTCTTTCTTATTGTTGATTTTTTCCTTTTTTGTAAACACTTTGACTGAAATAATCAGAGTCAAATTACGCAAGAAATATAATTAAATGATTTCCTTTAAATTACAAGCAAATAGACAGAGTTTAAAGCAAGACCTCAATGTTTGGTTAACGGCCGTAGCAATTAGCATTCCGCTTATTCTTTTATTCGGCTTTTTATTTTTAGTAATCAAAAACGCTTTTTTTGCTTTTTGGCCAGTAGAATTAAAAGAGTTTCAGCTTAATAATTCACGAAGTATTTTAGGTCAACAAACTCTGAAAGAAAAGTATTTTGATTCAGAAAAAAATGCCGATCTTTTTCGTTTGCAAATTAAGCAAGGAAATAGAGATACTTTTGGTGAAGATTTTATTTGGGTCAATACTTCAGAAATAGCAAAAATTTCCCAACCGGAAGATGCTCTTTTGGTTGAAAGACTGGAGTGGGGCGATTTTTTTGGTTTTGTTAAAGGAATTAAGGAAGGAGAAAATATTATTGCTGATGAAGATCTTTTAAGAAAATTACCGATCTTACTGGAGGCAAATCAAAAACGGGCAAAAAAAATAAAGTCTATTTTAAAGGATGAAATTGGAGCAATAAATTATAGTTTGGAACAATTAAGACGGAAACAAAATAAACTTTCTAAAGAAGGACAACTACCGGAAAATAATCCAATTCAAAAAGAAATGGCCACCTTAAACGAGAAATCAGTAACATTGGAAAAACAGGTTGAAATTTTGAAGTTAGAAGACAAATACAGTTTGCTGGCGGTTGCCATGGATGGAAAGCAACAGGAAATTAAGTTATCTAATATCAATCGCTATTATTTTCCTAACCAACTTGGATTTTTTTCAAAGATTAAATTATTTGTAGCAAAAGTGTGGGAATTTATTTTTGCAGAACCAAGAGAATCCAATACCGAAGGCGGAGTATTTCCTGCAATATTTGGAACAGTTGCTTTGGTACTGATTATGAGCATATTTGTTACTCCCTTAGGAGTTCTTGCGGCTATTTATCTAAGAGAATATGCCAAGCAGGGAAGAATTGTCAGCTTAATCAGAATTGCAGTTAATAATTTAGCCGGTGTTCCTTCAATCGTTTTTGGAGTTTGTGGAGTGGGCTTTTTTATTTATCGTTTAGGGGGAAGCCTTGATAGTTTATTTTATAATGATGCCTTGCCCACACCGACTTATGGCACCGGCGGCATTTTATGGGCATCTTTAACTCTTGCTCTTTTGACATTGCCCACAGTAATTGTTGCCACAGAGGAAGGTCTTTCTTCTATTCCGATGCATTTGCGAGAGGCCGCTTATGCCTTAGGAGCCACTAAATTTGAGACATTAAGAAAAGTAATATTGCCCTGTTTGTTGCCTTCTATCTTTACTGGAATAATACTTTCCATTGCCCGAGCGGCAGGAGAAGTTGCTCCCTTAATGCTTACTGGCGTTGTAAAACTTGCGCCCAGCATGCCCTTTGATGCCAATTTCCCTTATGTCCATTTAGAGAGAAAATTTATGCATTTGGGCTTTCATATTTATGATATGGGCTTTCAATCTCCTAATGTTGATGCGGCGCGGCCAATGGTTTTTGCAACAACTTTACTTTTACTATTGATTGTAGTTCTGCTAAACTTAACTGCCATGATTTTAAGGAACAAGTTGAGAAAGCGTTTTGTGGGTTTATTATAAAATGTCTTTGGTCGCAGAAGAAATCAAAGAAGATTTTAATGAAAATTTGAATGAAAAGTTAATGGCCAATGAAAATCCATTTATCAAAATAGAAAAACTAAATTGCTTCTATGGTTCGAAGATAGCAATCAAAAATGTTTCTATTGATCTGCCCGAAAAAAAAGTTACTGCCTTTATCGGTCCCTCTGGTTGTGGGAAATCTACCTTGCTTCGTTGTTTTAACAGGATGAATGATTTAGTTGATATTTTTAGCCAAGAAGGACTGATCTCAGTTGCCGGGAAAAATATTTACGATCAATCAATTAGCTTAACTGAATTGCGCAAGCAAGTGGGAATGGTTTTTCAAAAATCCAATCCTTTTCCGATGTCAATTTATGAAAATATTGCTTTTGGTCTTAGGATTCGTGGTTTAAAGAGCGGTTCGGAATTAGACGGGGTAGTGGAATGGAGCTTGAAGCGGGCGGCTTTATGGGTTGAAGTTAAAGATCGATTAAATGAAAGCGCACTAAAACTTTCCGGTGGACAACAACAAAGGCTTTGTATCGCCCGAGCAATAGCGGTTTCTCCTGATATTTTATTAATGGATGAGCCTTGTTCAGCGCTGGATCCGGTTGCGACGGGAATGATTGAAGAATTAATTTATGATTTGAAAGACAAGTATACCCTTTTAATAGTGACCCATAATATGCAGCAAGCTGCTCGGGTCAGTGATTTTACGGGTTTTATGTTGCAAGGGGAATTAATTGAATTTGGGCTGACGGCAAAGATTTTTCAGACACCGGATGATCAGCGGACGGAGGATTATATTCGGGGAAGGTTTGGCTAGTTCTCCCCTTTTTCGCGCGCAGCATATATTCTAGTACTACTTATAGTTGGATGCGCGAAAAAGGGGAGAATTAAATTGGAAGTTTATATAACTCCAACCTTTTCCCAATAATCTTAATACAACCATCTTCTTCTAAACCCTTCAACGCTCGAGTAACCATTTCCCGGGAAGTTCCGCTAAGTGCGGCCAGTTCTTGATGAGTTGGGCGATTGGCAATCATAAAATATTCTTTTCCATTTTCTGTTTTTTGAGTAGTCCCCATTCCTCGCAAAGTTCTTGCTAATCTTCGATAAACATCAAACAATGCCAAGTCTTCAATTTTTTTTGAAGATAAACGTAAACGATGTGCCAGTTCTCTTAACATCGCTTTACTCAGACCTGTATATTTGGAAATATGTTCGTTAAAACCGGATTCTTCCAGAACTAAAATTTTACAGACTGTTTGGGCGACAACATTTGCCGAACGAGGAGTATTGGTTAAAAGAGAAATTTCACCAAAAAAATCTCCTTCTCCAAGGCTGGTAATAATTATTTCTTTGCCGTCTTTGGAAAACAAATTCACTTTTACACTGCCGCTGATAATGAACATCATGCTGGCGCCAGTTTCCTCAACTGTCACAATAGTGGCGTTTTTATGATAACTTTTTTCCTTCAAGAAAGAGGATAAATGCTTAAATTCCTCAGAACTAAGGTCCTTAAATATTCTGATCTTTGATAAGTCTTGTGTATTCATAATATTATTGTTATTTTTCTATTCTCCCCTTTTTCCCGCATCAAACTATAGGAAGTACTAGAATATATACAACGCGGGAAAAAGGGGAGAAAGGATATTAATAAAAAATGACAATCATAGCAATTATACTCTCTTTACTAGGTATGGGAACTATTTGTACCTTGTTACTCTATTTTCTTTTAAGTTTCAAACAAAAGAAAATTTCTGCCGAAGTAACTGAAATGTTGGATAATATTGATAAAAGGAAAAAAGAAGTTAGCAATCTTGATCAAAAAGTAACAGATGCACTAACTTACTTAAGCAAAATGCAGCCTTTGGATCTTGCTTTGGAATTGGAAGAAAAGATTAAAAATTTAAAAAAAGAAAATGAAATTGAAAGTGTCAATGTGACAGCGTCTGAAGAAAAACAAAAAGCCATTCAAGAACAATTGCAAAAACTTCAATCAACAAAAGAAAAAAAATCCTCGATTAATGAAAATATTTCTAGCACGAAATATGAAGTAAATAATAATCAGATTAATGCCATCGCAGCTTCCGATCAGGAAATAGATTTTAACACTTTGATTGAAGAACTTGCTAATTTTGTCAAAAAAACGGAAACAATGGAAAGCAAAGATAAAGAAATTCTACAGGAAGCAGGAATTTCTTTGGCTAAGTTTCAAGGACATTTAAGTTTTTTGATTGAAACTTATAATACCACAAGCAAGAGAGTAACGGGATTGCATACGCAATATCAGGAGTTGCAGCAGGAATATCAAAAACTTCTAAGCAAGAGCAAAGAAGATAAAGGTTCCACGGAAAATTGAAACATAGAGCAAGTAATGAAGTTGAAGAGACTGTAAATTAAACTGTGTAATTATTTGGAATTT
>CAYOOT010000036.1:0-25695 GCA_964405665.1 uncultured Bdellovibrionales bacterium
AAAATAACGTAGGGGCACCCTTTATGGGTGCCCGGTTGACCATCATATTTTGGAATTCAGGGCACCCATAAAGGGTGCCCCTACATTATTTCGATTCTACGAATTCGGTTTACTTGCTTGATCTTTTGTATCCAAAACAGGTGGCATAATCAGTCCTTGTCCAGTATCAGGAATTTCATTTTCAGGAATCGGAGTAGGAATTTGTACAGAAGCCCCTCCTCCACTAGGAGTTTTAGGAAGTAAGCTTGGTTTACCACTTCCCCCACTATCAGGGCCACCACCTGCATCAAAATCTTCGTCGGATTTTAAAGTATCCCGTTGCACGATTCTTCTTCCCTCAACAAGACCCTTTTTGGCCCAAAATTTTGCTACTTCAAACATTCGAAGTAGCATTGGATTTTCTTTTCCATAAAGAGCTTTTAATTCATCCATTAAAGTATTAGCTTCTAAATAACCCTGCTTCTCCTTTCCAATAAAAAACAATTCTTCCAGAAGATTGAAAATATAAATATCATAACCCTTGCTTTTCCCAAAAGCTATACCAATCAAGGAAAGATAATGACCTGGATAAAAAATTGAAATTAATTTTCCAACTTTTCTAGGGTTCCATTTGTCAGCAAGTAATTCAATTACCAATTCATGAACGACCATGTCTTTGTGTTTTGTTGATAAACCAAAGAAAGTACAAAATTCTTGATAAAATTCTCTTAACTCAGTTAGTAACAAATTATTACTTAAATTTTTCTTCTCCAGATCTATATCATTTGAATGCAAAATTTTTAATGAATACTCTTGTAATATTTCAAACAGGAAAGCTCTTGAACTAATTGCAAATCCTAAATGAATATCGATCTCATCAAAAAGTCTGATCAAATGTGCTAATGTCAGCTTAATTGAAATATTTCTTTTTAAATACCAGATAGCGCACAGAGTAAAAGCATCAAGCATATAATGCTCTTGTTCTTTTTTGACTCGATCTTTGTTTTTTAATTTACTTTCAATTCTTTCAAATCTCCGATTAAGTATTACTTTTATTTGATTCCACTCTTTGTCCATCAGCAATTGAGCCACTGCAGACAAAGTCAGGTCATCATAAGTATCCAAGCTAACTCTTCCTATTTTTTGCAACGCTTTACATATACGTTCTTCATCTTCTACGTTAAAATAAATAGGCAGTTTTTTGATGATTCCTGGAGTAGCATTTTCCACTCCCTCCCAAAGAATACTTAAGGCCCAATCACCATCAAATACTATTATTTTTGCTGCTTTTTTGAGCTCTCTGCGCAAAGAAGCAGCTTGATTTATTAATTGATTCAAGTCGATACTGAGAAGATATTTTTCTATTACTTCGATACCGACCGATTGCTGCTGTTCCAGATTTAATCCGAGAATCTGAAGTGTCGGACCGACTCGATCAAGAAAGGTTCCTTTAATACTTTTTTTATTTTTATCGAGAGAGATTGACTGTTTTAATGATTCCACTAAATATGCAATGACATTTTCTCTTATTATTTGATAATGATCATCTGAAGTTTGCTCAGATGCTGCCGCATAGATCGATAGAATTTCATTAAATGAACTTATTAAACATTCTCTATCTTCTTCATCCTTTGTTTCTAATATTTTTATTTTGCAGAACAAACGAAAATTATCAATCGCCGCTTCACTGACCAGAGGACTGCCATACGCTCGAGTATAATATCTGATTAAAACTAAAATTTCTTCAACTTCGAACCAGTTTTCTTTGTCATATTCAGTACTTTGCTCAAATTTAATTTCAATTGCCCGCAGCGCAGTTCTTCTGACAAAGTCTGAAACATTAATAGCAAGATACTGGAATTCTTTATCTCTGAATAAATTTTGCTTGATTTTCAAACCATTGCAAGCAATGTATTGAGCATTCCCTTCGACTAAACAATCTACGATTTCCTGATTATCTAATTTTAAATAATTATCAATAATAAATTTTGCCAATTTGACATTTTCATTTCCCTCTTCTTTCCTACTGAAGATAGATATCAGTAATTCCTTAGTTTTCTGCTTTGCCGCTACAACATAAATTATTTTTCTTAAATTTTTAAAGTCTTTCCTTCCAAAATGAATACTCAGCTCATGGGAAAGAGCCTCAATAACTAAATTTTCATTTTGATTAATTCGCAGGACAAACTCCCAAAGAGTTTTTAATTTTCTAATTATTGGCAGATCGTAATTCAGGGCGCTTAACGCATCGGCAATAAAAAATGTAACAAATTGTTGTATCGTAAAATCATTTACAACCATCGAGAATAAATTATTCGAATAAATATTATACAAAACTTCTATCGCCTGGAATTGTCTGGGATTCTTCTCGTTCAGCAAACACTCAACTAAGCCTTTAGAGACCAATTCCATTGAAGATTCAAGATTATAAGTACTCACTAATTTTTTTATTCTCAGCAATCTCCGTCTGATTTCCTTTCGTTTACTGACAGCAGTATAAAAGTTTTCCAAAGGATCGGAGATTAATCTAAAAATTGCTTCGTCAATACAAATGTAAAACTTGTCATCAACTGATGTACTCTGAGCAATTTGCCGGGCCAGAGTTAATTTATTAGCAATAATTAAAGCCGTAACCGCTTTCATTGCAGCTGCTTCAAATAAGGTTTTTTCACTAGAAGATAGTCGTGCCAATCTTCTCGCGCTGGCAGGTTCAGCATTTAGAATCAGATATGTTAGTGCATCGATTGCCGCTGGAGAAACTTTATCTCCGAAAAAAACTGGTCTTTCCCCCAGACGATATGAAGGAGTACTTTCTATTGATTCTAAAAAATTTTCCAGTTCTTCATAAGCAATTTGAGTTTGCTCGGTCCAAGGCGAATAAATGTTCTCTCCTACAAGTTGTCGGCAAATATTATTAAGTTTATCAACTGCTTCTGGAGAAGGATTCGTCTCTGTTGTTTCAGGCAAAAAACTTTGTTCTGTCTCTATAAGAGGATTCTCTATTGAAGGAAAGGCTTGCCGCAAAACTTCAGAAACTGCTTGTAGCAGCTGCCGAAATTGTTCGTTGCTAAAACCATATAGATCAAAAAATATTTCCGCTCGCTCAAAAAAATTCTCTTCTTTATCCTTATTCAATTTATCGTTTAAAATCCAAGTGATAAAAATTGCTTGCAGTAGATCATTTTCTGGCAAATTAAAAAAAGAACCTACATTAGCAAGCCGCACTGCCATCTTATAATTTTTTTCTGTAAGTGCTTTGACCGTTTGATTGACAATTTCTTGGCGAACTTGGTCTTCAGAAAGCTTAAAATATTTTACTGCATCCAATAAAGCTGCTGTTCTGTCAGTTAACAACGCTACAATAAAAATATTGATTCCAATTTCTTCTTTTCCCTCACCCTCCGGGCAAAGTATATTTTCAAGAAGTTTTAGTTGTTGGGAATTACGTGCAAAAAACGATTTTCGATATTTTTGTTCAAGAAACTTATGATAGCGTCGAGAATTAAACCCTTCCCAGATCTCCAGCACTTTCTTTTTTGCCTCTAGCAATTCTGGCGTAATCTTCTTTTGCAATTCCAAATCAATAAGCGACAATAATATATATATTTGTTGCGGCACCTCTCCAATGCAAGTGGTATGAGAAATTTCTTTAGAATTTAACAATGAAAGGATTGCAAGAAAGGCGCCTTGATCATTATATTTTTGATGCTGATCAGTTAATTTATAAATTACAATTTGAATCATTACAGACAGAGTAGGATTTTCTGTAATTTGAGCCAGTCCCTCAGTTTCTTCAATTAAGTTTATTAAATCGGCATATTTTCTTTCGGAAACACATGCTAAAAGTGAAATACGAAATTGCCCTTCGTTATTTAGTTCACTATTTCTTATTTCCTCAATTGCCTCCGCTATTGCCCAGCCTTTTTCGTAACAAAATAATTGAAACCTGGTTAATGCATCTTCTCCTCCGTGTTCCAAAACTTCAAGCATTGCTTTTGCTTCTTGATAAATCAAATGATCAAAAACATGCCAGCCCAGTCTTTCTCTTATTACCTCAAGAGAACTATAATCATCAGTAAAATTTATTATTTCAAAAATTTGAGCACGACTTGAATCAAATTCCGAATCAAATTTTTGCTCTCGAGAATTTATTTCCTCTCGAACACTTTGTGCCTCCAAACTTCTGCAATTTCGATCCAAATACTCAACTATCTTTTCCAGAACACCTTTACAAATTGCATATTGCTGAGGCATTTTTTCATGAAGAATTCCTATTGGAACAAGTAAATTATCAATATACTCTCGATCCACAATCACTCTATCTTCGATTAAGTCAGAAATAATACTCTTAATTGTTAATTCCGATAATACCGGGCCAGCTTTATTATTTGATATTAATTCATTTAAAAGTTCTAAATAATCCAGATCCAATGTCTTAAATAAAAGCATCATTTGCGCTGAATTAACAACAGCAGCCCATGCAGTATTGGAGCAATCAAAAGCAAATTTTAATTCTTTCAAAAATTTTTGTTCTTCTGTTTTTAAGTATGTCCTTTGTATGTCAAATGCCGCATCTTGAGAATCAAGAGCGATAATTTTATTTTTTAACGTCAAAGTTCTTTTAAGCAAAATATAATAAAGCGCTCTCTCTTTAACATTCATTCCCGGGACAAATGTCTCTGCTAAATGAAAAAGTCTGTTTAGGTGTCTGAATTTTTGTTCTTTAGGAGAGATGGGATCGGAAGCAATATCTAAAGCTGCTTCAATAAATAATTTTCTAATTTCTTCTTTGGAAATTCTGTTTGAGTCCGAATCTGATAAATAAATTATTGCATCTTTGATTTTTTGCAGTTTCTCTTTTGATTTTAATGCATGAATAAATAATTCTCGGTAAAATCTTTCTTTGTCCTCTTCAGAAAGCCGACCATAGATTACGGTATTTGCTTCTAGTTGATTAAAATCTACCTGCTGATTATTTACCGCAGCTCTTATTCCTCCGCAAATTACACTGGTAGTTCTTATTTGTTGCGCAGTTTCTCCACCTGCAACAACTACTATTTCAACTAATTGATCAATAAAAGCAACAACTCCTTCAGTAATTTCAGCTGACACATTGGCAGTGGCAATTTTCTCAAATACTCCGGCAATAATACCTTCTGCAATTTTACAACCAAGATCTTGATTAATAATTTCAAGGTTTTCTAAAATAGCTTTTATATTTTTTAAAAATTCCGATTCCAAAAATCTCTGTATTGCAGTTTCATTAAGACTAAAATTTTTATTTTGTTCATCATTCTCACTAAGATAGGCACGCAAACTTGCCGCAACTTCAGTTGCAACGATATTGATCAAAATAACATTTGAATATTTACAGATTTTAACCAAATCATTTAAATATTTCATCCATTCTCTTTGTTCAATCTCCGTTGCGAAAAACAATTTAACAATAATTTTCATAATCTCAAGTCTAAAATATGTTAGATACTGTCCCTCAATTTGAGGATCAACTCCGACTTGTTCGCACAATTGAGCTCCCATTCGGAGCCGCCTGTTTAATGTTCTTGGAGATTCTTCATAGCTACGACTAAATCTTTGATGATGGTCTTCATGACTGCTTTTAACAATTTCCGCTAAAGCTCTTTGACTTGCTTGAGAAACAAAAGAAGGAATTTCTAATCGTTTCGCTAATTCCTCTGCCACTTCTAGATCTAGATCATTGAGTTGATCTCTTTTCGCTGCAATTCTAGAGGCGAAAGCCGTTGCACAAAGATCCCAGGCCTCGGCTTTAGTATTAATAAACAAATTACAAATAGTTAATAAAAATTCGATTTTCTGATCCAAAGGGTTGCCATAAGCAATAGTTGCAATAAAGAAATCTTTGACCAAAGCCCGTTCTTGCCAATTTTCAAGAATAATTAAGGCTAAATTTTCATTACCTTGATCGGCAGCCTGATTGATCATCAATAATACAATTTTATTAAATTCTGTCGCAGGTAAATTATAAGTTTCACATAAATATTCTAAGAACTTTATTTTTTTTCTTATTCGGACTTTATCTTTCAAAAGACTTTGTATTAATTTCTCAAATATAAAATTTCGGAATTTATTTTTTGATGAGAACTCCCCTTGAAGATCTATTTTTTCTGCAACTCTTAAAATATAATTAATTCGTTTCTTATTTCTTTTTTTCTTTTCCAGTAAGGCAATTGCTGCTGCTGCACAATTTAGAACTTCCGATGTCTGTAGACTATACTTCTTCATAAATTCAGAAACGATGATTTCGCTGGCAACCCCTAGATAGAAAGCTTTAGTCAGATATTTTTTGGCAATATTACCTAACCTTGCTTGATTTTCTTCAAAATATAGAAGAATGTCTTGAATTTTATCGTCTTTACCTTCATTCAATGCTTCTACTAAAGCCCTTTCTTCTGCTTGCTCCACAATCTGATCAATTCTCAGATCTCCAGGCTCACCTCCTCTCATTAAGGAAGCTAATATTTCAGTACCGGCATTGAGGCAGGCAAGCTTAAGCGCATTATCTCTTTCGCCGGAGTAAATTTGAACAGTAATTGCTGCCAGTAATTCTCGCTGGAGTTGAGGATCTTTTATTGCTTGTTCCAAAAGCCCAATTAAATCAATTTCATAAATTACAGAAACTAATTTTTTTATTTTTCTCCAGGAATCGTCCCAAAAATATAAATATTCTCCTGTGCTGCCTTGCGCTCCTTTGATTCTCGAAAGTTCATTGCTTAAAAATAGCTTAATTACCTCAATCACGGCCACGCTATCTTCATTAATTAACTTATCAAGACGGCAACCATCATTGCTAACTTCAAAATAAAAATTATCTGCTCGATCAATATCTCCAAGATGTACGTAAAATTTAAACTCTGCCAAAGAATGCTCCGCATCAACTATAGAAGCTAGAGACGCTCTTGATCTTTCTTCTGTTGCCAGTAAACCGATTACTGTTTGCAACATAGAATCAATTTTCATTCGATTATCATAAAAAGATTGCGGATCAACTTCTCTGACAATGGTTTTAATAACCTTTCTTCCCAGTTGCACTAACTCCTCTGAAGTTATTTTATATTTAATTATCAATTCATTAATAATGCTGGAAATTCTTTCTATATTGCTAAAACCTTGATCCCTGGCATTAAAAGAAAGACTATTTGCCAACAATCTGCTAATCGCAGTTAAAACAATTGACTTATCTTTATCTGGACAAAATTTTTCTGTGAGTGCATGCACTAAATCTTTTGAATATAAATCTCTTCCACTTTCTTCTAGCGCCACTAATAGATATTGACCGATAGCTGTTGAACAAGCATTTTCCAACTCATTACTAACCACATATCGCCCTACTGAGCCGTTGGAAAATCCTGCAAGCGCTAAGGCCCTAGGCAAAACATTAAAATCTTTAGATTGACTATAAATATTTAACAAATCAACTATTGCAAGCGATCTTGCTTCTTCCAGTATTATTTTTATTTTAATGCCGTCAAGAAAATTTTCTAATTCAATCAATGTTTCTTTTCTAGGTTCAAACTCCGTAGCTTGAACAAACCAGGCCCTTAATCCCCAAGTAATATTTTGTTCAAATTCAAATTGAGTAATATTCACCCGGGGCAAATCGTTCTTAAATTCATTCGCCGCAAATACAAAGCGGTATAAATTGCTAATCCCCGAAGAACATACTTGCTGCTCTATAGTAAGGCTTATTGCTTCATTGTATATTTTATCCGAAAAACATCCTCTTTTTCTAAGTTCTCTCAGACGCAAAGCAACTAATTGTTCTGCTGTTTGGTAACCAGGAGTATGGCATAAAAGAGATAAATACCGGGAGATCACAGTTCTCATCACAGTATTTAGAATTCCGGCATCAACCCCAGAAATTTGCAGCAACATTCTTGCTCTCATTAAGACGTCCGTGTCTTTTATTTCAGGATTTAGTTGCTTACTTTTGCCATTATTGTAATAAATTTGTTCTAGTATTTTTTCAACCAGTGTTTCTGGAGAAATATTTAAAGCATAGGCTGTTCGGCATAAAAGTTTTAGCCGAGCAAAAATCCTCTCAGGATCATTATCGAGACCAAGCAATTGACTTCCGGCAACAGATAAAGCAAATAATTTATTTTGAGCATCAAAATCATATTCTCTTGCAACTTCAATAAAACGATCCATCACATCGTCTCGATCTAGATTGCTCAAGCTTTTAATCTGTTCATCAATTTTCTGCTGTTTGTTATCGGCAAACCCTTCGGCTGCAACAAGATCGGGATTGGAATTTAACTGGGGGTATTTTGTTTGCACAAAAAAATGTAATTGGACAGAGAGGTTGGGATCAACTTGGAATAGAGTCTCGCTCTCAACAAAACTAATGCCAGTAGACTGAACATGCATTTGGATTTTTAAGTTTTTTTGCTTTGCCCAATTTCCCACTTCCCCTGCAGCAAACAAATAACAAACCAATTCTTCCAATTGCTCTTTCGCTAATTGATTATCGGAATTTAATATTTCTTGATATTTAATTCCCAAATAGTTATTTAAAATATTCTTTATCTTAATTACTTCCGAAGCCTGACTATAGTTTTCAGTTAATAATATTTCTGCTAAACCACCTTCTGTCCTGCCAATTATTCGGTGCATGTCTTCATGCAGTGCAAAGTATAATGCTGCTGCTTTTTCTTCAGCACTTTGATTTGCAGATACGGCTGTGGTTACCCGAAGATCATTTTTCCGATCATAAAATGCTAGTGGGGATTGCTTTTGATCTCCTTCCAGACTATCCCATAAGCTCTTCACATTTTTTTTATCTTTTAAGGCAAGATCCTTAGTGGCCAGTTTGCTAATTCTTTCTTTTTCCCCGCTACGGCTAAAATCAACCAAATCAATAAAGGAGGATGAAAGTTCACAAAGTGATCCCAGGAAATATCTTCCATTTTCTTCCGTGGGTGCGGAAATCAAAGTAATACCTTTAATACTGACATTATGAAGAGAAGTTATGAAATCAGGAAATCCTTCAGCGACATCGGAGACATCCATTAAGGTATGAGTAAGAACAACTGCTTTTTCCGTGTCCTTAATATATTTTTCATAGCGCAAAGAAATTACTTCTTTTGCTGCCAAACTTGCTGTTAGCGCATTAATCTCTTGTTGAGCATTTCTTCTAATCAAAAAAGACTGAGCAATTATAGAAACTCGGGAAAGTGCCGAGAGAAATCCCATGAAATGCATATTCTGAGATGTATCTCTAAGTGTATCTTTAAAAAGATTCCCTACAAATTCTGCACTAAGAACTGATCTTACCTCTTTATTTTGTAATACTTGTCCTAAAGCACCGAGAAATGACATCAGCACCGGGGAAGTGGGAGATGCAAATAATAATTTAAGAGCGTCTTTGGAATTGGAAGCGAATTTTTGTAATCTGCTTATTCTGGAAAGCCTGGATGCTGCCCCTGCACCACCAGTTGCCACCATACAATAGGCAATACCAAAAGCTTCTAAGGCCTCAAGCGCTCCCTTAATAATATTTAATTGTGAATTATTTCCTTCTTCAATTCCCGCTAAGAACTCTGAATATTCTAATGAGCTTTCGCCAAGAGATTTTTGTAAGGCATTGTATCCCACCCAAGCTAAACGCTGGGTGAATTCCTTTCCCAACTCTTCAACTGGAGTTAATAACGGCTCAACTACAATATTTAGTGCATGATTAACTCCAACTAAGGAGAATGATTCATTCCAAAATTCCTTATCCAAAAACATTTCTTTTAAAGGTTTATCTGCATACCTTTTTGAAAGAAATTCTTCTTTTGTTCCAAGAATTGAACTATGTTCGGAATCTTGGGCGGATTCTATTGCTTGATTAATATCAGCAATTCCTTTTTCTCGATCCCAGAAGTGATAAGTCATCGCTCCCAGAAAGATACTTCCCCATTCTTTAAATCTGGAAGTGGCAATTTTTCCTTTTTCAATGCCATGCAAACATTTTTCCCAGAGACTTGAATTCTGGACTTTTAATTCGCTATAAATTTCTTTAATATTTAATTCTAATCTTCGAGGATCGGCCTCGATATTGAATAAACGAACAAGGTTGCTACACTTACTTCTAATATCTTCACCACGAGAAAGGCCTAAAACTAATTCTTCTTTAAGTTTTTTATATTCTGCTAATTGTTTTGAATTGAAATTCTCTGCTTTTTTTTCCGAAAAAACATAATTATCCAGAACAAGCGGCAATTGTAATTTGATCTTATTTTCCAGATCCGAAACTATGTCTTTTTTCTTAACTTCCATTGATCAGGATTTTTTACTAATGAATATTCTCACCAATACGTTATTCTTAATTATTTCAAGATGTTACATTTAAGATGAAGGAATTTTTGGAATTTATTTGATGGCTAACGGTAAACAATAAGTACTTATAATTATTATCGAAATAATGTAGGGGCACCCTTCATTATTTCAATTTAAGAACTTTTCTTTTTTAAAAGATGCGTCCGGGGAATCATTTTACCAACAGGAAAATTCTTCACTTTTTCAACTTCTTCTTTGATAATTTCCACACTGATCACACCCTTTCTCTTCTCGGCAATTTTATCCAAAAGTCCGTTTACAAACTTCGGAGAATCGTTGGCGCTAAAATCTTTGGCAATTTCTATGGCTTCATTAATTATAATATTGATTGGAGTTTCAGTATAAAGTAACTCATAAGTAGAGAGTCGCAGAATATTTCTATCCACTCGGGACATTCTGGAAAGTGACCAATTTTTGCTTGTTGTTTCTATTGCTTGATCGATTTCTTTTAGATTCTTAATAATCTCTGCACAAATCTCCAAAGCATACTCTCTTGCTGCTTTAGTCATTGAAAAATGTTCAAAGCAAAATACGCATTTTTCAATCTCCCAATTATTGGAGAAATCACAGGCATACATTGCCTGCAAAGCTGCTTCTCGTGCCAGATGTCTTAAACCCATAACTACTAACCTTTAAGTTTCCTCAACACATTCACAGTTTCTACTGCTGCTAAAGCTGCCTCTTCACCTTTATTTCCGGCCTTACAACCGCTTCGGGCCATTGCTTGTTCCATGTTTTCGGTTGTTAATACTCCGAAAGTAACAGGCACTCCGGTTTGTTGAGAAATTTGGGTGATACCACTTGTGACAGAATTACAAATTAATTGATAATGATCAGTTTCGCCTTTGATCAGGACTCCGATAGCAACGATTGCTTCAAAATTTTTACTTAAGGCAAGCTCACGACAAACAACAGGCAATTCAAAACTTCCGGGAACTCTTACAATAGTCAGATCGCTTTCACTAGCGCCATGTCTTAAAAGTGCTTCTACTGCACCCTCTACTAACTTGTCAGAGAAAATATTATTCCATCTTGCTCCAACCACAGCAATGCGCATTCCCTTAGCATTCAAGTCCCCGTTTATCGTTTTCAAAGATCCCTCGTAGAGTTTAGAATTCATAGTTTGAAGTACTCTCGCGCAGCTTTATAGTATATATTATGGTTTTCTTCCAGGCTTATGCAAACTTAAGGTTATTGAGAATAGAAGTGAAAACTAAAATAGTGAATTATATTAAAGGGTTATGAGATTTATGCAATTTTATTTTTCTTGGCAACTATCTTATAATCGTAGCCCAATAAATTCAATAAACTAAATAAAACATCAAAAGTAACTTTCCTGGTTCCTATTCCAGATTCAATTTTAGCTATACGAGCTTGTGAAACTTTGGCTAGTTGGGAAAGTTTTAATTGCGTAATACCCAATTCCTTTCTGATCTTAATGATCATAGAAATCAAGTTTTGTTTTTCCCTAACTTCAGAATAATTAACTCCTAATTTTTTTGCTAAACTTTCTAAATTTAATTTTTCAAATGGCATTTTTCATCTCCCGGATTCTATTTAGGATCAAAAATACATCTTGTTTTGGCAACTTTTGCGTTTTCTTTTTTATTGCGTGAATCAGAAATATCCCTTCTTTTGAAGATCGATAATAAAAGATTCTATAAATACCCCTTTTATCTCTCAATCTAAGTTCATTTAAGCCTGGATAAATGCTGTTCAAGTTTCTATTTAAAGGCATAGAAACAGCATCAAAAAAGTCTTCCTGTAATTCCATCTCTTGTTCCGAGATAAATTCCATTACAGGATTCCTTCCACTAATAGTCTTGTAATAATAAATTAGCTTCATTCTATGATATAACCTATAGATTATATTGTCAAATATATTTTATCTATAGTTCTTTTCGCTAATTAAAATGAAACTGTCTCAATTGATTACGGAGAATAGGAATCTTTACAAAGCTTATGCCTAAAGAAACAAACATAACTTTTGAAAAACTTATTGTTACAGGTCTAAAAAATGCCCCAAACGCTGCTTCTTCGTAAGTAAATAATCTCGATTATATTGATCGATATCAGTAGACAAAGCCACACGATCTAAAATTTCTATTCCAAAAGATTCCAAAGATTCAATCTTGGCCGGATTATTCGTAAGTAACTTTATTTTTCTCACTCCCAGTTCTTGCAGTATTTGTGCGGCCACACGGTAACTTCTGGCATCCACCGCTAAACCCAAATGCAAATTAGCATCCACAGTATCTAAGCCTTCATCTTGCAGTGAATATGCTTTTAGTTTGTTACCTAAACCAATTCCTCTGCCCTCTTGCTGCAAATAAATCAAAACTCCTTGGCCTTGATTGATAATTGCTTCTAATCCTAAATCCAATTGATCTCCGCAATCACACCGCCTGCTGCCAAAAACATCTCCGGTTAAACATTCCGAATGCACACGCACTAAACAATTATCTTGGGGTTTGCCGATTAGAATTGCAAAATGTTCTTGTCCGTCCACATCATCCACATATACAACAACTTCAATGGCAAGTTCAGGTTTTGCTTGTAAAAGCGCTAAAATTTTCTCGGATCGAAATCCTAAAAAATCACGAGCTAAAGATAATTCCTCAACTCTTCGAATGGAAACTTCTTTATGCAGACGATATTGAACTATTTGCTCAACGCTGATTAATTTCAAAGCATGTTGTATGCAAAAACTTTCCAAAGATTTTCCGCGAAGCATCTTCCCATCTTCAGCCATAATTTCACAAATCACTCCAGCTGGTTTTAAGCCAGCAAGTTTTGCCAAATCCACTGAACCTTCGGTTTGCCCTCTTCTCTTTAGAACTCCTCCCGCAACAGCACATACCGGAAAAACAAAACCGGGTTTCACAAAATCTTCCGGGCAGGAATCTTCAGCAACAGCTTCTAAAATAGTCTTTGCTCTGGACGCTGCTGTAATTCCGGAAGTAAATACGGAGTGATGATCAAAACTCACCGCAAAATTTGTTCCGAATAAGGAAGTATTTTCTTTTACTTGAAAGGGAATTTCCAGCTTTTTTAAACGTTCTTCCGGCAAACTAATGCAAATCAGTCCTTTGCCTTCGTTTTGCATAAAACTGATAATTTCCGCATTAACTTTTTCTGCAGCAACCAGCAAATCACCTTCGTTCTCTCGCTCTTTATCATCAACCAGGACAATCATTCTCCCCTGTTTCAGATCTTCCAGCGCTGATTCAATACTATCTAGTTTCATTATTTACTTCTCTTGTTAAAAGAATTCTTTCGACATATCGAGCAATACTATCAATCTCTAAATTGACTTTCTCATTGACTTGCAAATTCTTAAAAGTTGTTTCTTCCAGAGTATACGGAATAATGTATACCAAAAAACTATTGTCAAAAACTTCTCCTACCGTTAAAGCCACACCATCTAAAGTAACATAACCTTTTTGCACAATTAAATGTTTTAAGTCTGCAGGCAATTCAAATTCAAAAATAACGGTATTTTCTGTTTCTTGGCGTCGAAGTAATTTTATTGTCGTATCAATATGCCCTTGAACCAAGTTACCGTCGACTCGATCTGATAGCTTTAAACATCGTTCTAAATTAACTATTGCTCCTTTTTTTAGATTCCCCAAAGTTGTTTTTTTAATGGTTTCGGTTCCTAAATCAAATTCAGCAGTAGCATTATTTAAAGCAACGACCGTCAAACAAACTCCATTAATAGCAATAGAATCGCCGATTTTTACAGCATCAACGCTCTTGGAAAAAATCTCCGAAGAAATCTCTAATTTTCCACTTTGTTCTTGCCGGCGAGTTTCTTCGACTTTGCCTAAATTTCTGATGATACCGCTATACATGATTTTTCAAATCTGGATATTGTGAAACTTTTATAACGCTTGGTGTTTTTTAATTTTAACTCTTTAACTCCCTTTAAATCTAGCCCATTTAGAAATGTTTTTCCAGTAGCACCAACTATTAGAGGAAAATGGATAATTATTAGCTCATTAAGCAGGTTTTTTAAAAAATATTCTCTGTTTAAATCTACTGACAAGGACAAAACTGATTGTAAATTATCTTCAGCTAGTTTGGAAAAATTTGTCTCGTCAAGAATAAGATCAAAATTGCCTTTTCGTCTTTGAAAATAAAAATTCAAATCTTTATTTTCTTTTAAAAGCGGCATTAGATCTAAAACTTTCCCATCCAGACTAAAACATAACAAGCCATAAAAATATGGTTTCTTATTTTCTAGCCAAAAAATCCATGGTTTTAATAATTCCCTTGCTTGTTGCTCTAAACATCCTACTTCTACTTCTATTCCTTGCTCACTTAGCTTTTCTATCCCACCTCCCTTAACTTCCTTATTAGGATCTCCGATCGCAATAACAACTCTCTTTATTCCTGAATTAATTATTGCTTCAGCACACGGGGGCGTAGCCCCCGTGTGATTGCAAGGTTCCAATGTGACATACAGTGTGGAATCTTTGGGAACTGTAGTGAGTTTATTTAAAGCAGCAACTTCGGCATGAGCTTCTCCCGCTTTTTGATGCCAGGCAGAAGATATGATTTTTCCTTGATTTACAATAATTGCTCCGACTTGCGGATTGGGACGAACAACTCTTCTGCCCTTTCTGGCTAAGGCCAGAGCTCGTTTCATCATTCTGGAATCGAAGCCTTTCAAGACTATTCCACTCCGGGTTCGGGCTTATCAAAGAGGGGAAGATTTTCTTGATTGGTATTTTCTTTAGGAGTTTTTCTGCTTAAATGTTGTGGCAAGGAAAAAATATTTTCCACATTATTATGGGGAACATGCCCGGCAAGAGCAATGTTAACATCATGCCCAGCGATTGCTTTGGCGCTGCTTTTTGCTAAGGCTCTTAGCGTATCCATGAACTCAGAAACATCAGAAAACTCTCGATAGACTGAAGCAAAACGCACATAAGCCACTTGATCGAGGTGATGTAATCTTTCAATTACCATCGCTCCGATTTCCTCACTGGAAATTTCCTTTTCTCCCATTTCTAGCAGCTTGGCTTCAATCGCCTTAACTACGTCTTCCATTTGCAAGACACTGACTGGACGTTTTTCGCAGGCTTTTTTCAAACCATTTAGAATTTTGTAACGATCAAAAGATTCCCGCTGCCCGCCCTTTTTAATCACCATTGGCAAGCTGTCTTCAATTCTTTCAAAAGTTGTAAAACGGAATTCGCAGCTCTCACATTCCCGGCGCCGACGCACACTTCGTCCCTCAACTCCTTCTCTTGAGTCCACCACACGTGTTTTAGAAGAATCGCAGCGCGGACATTTCATTTTTCTCTATTACCAAGTGAATAAAGGGTACTTTTTGCAAAGTTGCTTAACTCGATCCCTTACGTTTTTAAGTTCAGTATCATTTGTTCTGCATTTAATTGCGGCATCTATGCAATCGGCGACTTGATCCATATCAGCTACCTTAAATCCTCGAGAAGTAATTGCCGGAGTTCCCACTCGAACGCCGCTAGTAACTTTTGGAGGATTCGGATCATTAGGTACTGTATTTTTATTTGTAGTAATGCCTGCTTTTTCCAACGCATCTACTGCTTCTTTTCCTGTAATACCTTGAGAACTTAAATTAATAACCATTACATGAGAATCTGTTCCACCAGAAACAATCTTATATCCTCGATTGATCAGACCTTTTGCCATACCACGAGCATTGTCGACAACATTTCTCGCATAGACTTTAAACTCTGGGGTCATTGCTTCTTTAAAAGCTACGGCTTTTGCGGCGATTTGGTGCATAATCGGTCCACCTTGAATTGCCGGGAAAACACATTTATTAATTTCCTTAATAAGATTTTCCTTGTTCGACATGACAACTCCACCTCTTGGTCCACGAAGAGTTTTATGTGTTGTAGAAGTTACAACATCTGCGAATTCAACCGGGCTTTGATAGGAACCACCGGCAATAAGTCCTGCATAATGTGCGATATCAGCCATGACAATTGCACCAACTTCATCAGCAGCTCGCCTAAAAGCTTGCCAATCAAATTGTCTGGAATAAGCAGTCGCTCCGCAGATGATCATTTTAGGGCGATGCTCTTTAGCAAGTTTCATAATTTCATCAGCATCAAACATTTCTGTTTCTGGGTTCACTCCATAAGCAACTATCTTATAAAGTTTTCCGGAAAAATTAACCGGACTGCCGTGAGTTAAATGTCCCCCTTGATCCAGCCTCGGTCCTAAAACAGTATCTCCTGGTTTTAAAAGTCCCATGTAAACGGACATGTTCGCACCAGAACCGGAATGAGGTTGCACATTGGAAAATTTTGTATGGAAAAGTTCGTTTAGTCGATCAATCGCTAAATTCTCAATGATGTCATAATATTCACAGCCGCAATAATAACGCGCTCCCGGATAACCTTCGCAATATTTATCGGTTAAAATAGATCCTTGAGCTTCCAATACTGCTCTGCTTACACAATTTTCCGAAGCAATCAATTCCAGCGAATGTTCTTTGCGATCTTTTTCTTTTTTTATTAATTCAGCAATTTCTGGATCGGTTTCAATTAAGGGAGCATTAGAAATCATAATTTTTTCTCTAATTAATAATTAACAAAAACTCAAAAGCCCCATTGTTGTTGACAACGGGGCTTTTATCAAACAACTACTTTAAGAAAGAATTAAGAAGTATGATCCGCAATATAATTGACTGCATCACCTACTGTTTGAATCTTCTCTGCATCTTCATCAGAGATTTCAATGTCATATTCTTCTTCAAGTGCCATAACCAATTCTACAATATCTAGAGAATCAGCACCGAGGTCTTCGATGAAAGAAGCGCTTTCAGTAACATCTTCCGCCGGAACACCAAGTTGCTCAACAATAATGCTCTTAACTTTTTCTACAGTTTCAGGACTAGCCATCCTCGATATCCTCCAAATATTTATTAAACAAAAACTAAAAATGTTTGATTGTCCTACCTTTATTCGCTAATGAAGGCAAATCTTTTTCTATAAATTTATACATTTATTTAATAGCTAAATATCAAATGCTATTAAATGTTCAGTTTAATTATCTTTTTTGCTCTTATTTATAGCCTCAGCCCAAGCTTTTCCAAAAATTTTTCTAGCAAATTCCAGCTCCTCGGGATGGCGACTTTGGTCACGTTTTACAATATCCATCCAACGATGCAGATTTTCTACGATGTAGCGCGAAACTGGATCTTTAATATCAGGTCTTTTTTCTGACATCTTAAAAATACTTGTTTAACAACAAAAAAAAACTTAACAAACTTGAGCAGCGTCCTCGTTGGGGTCCATTACTACAACGTAGTTAACAACTCAGAACCAAGACAAGATCGTATTTAACTGGAGCGCGGACTTTAGTCCGCGCTCCAAAACTACATATGCAAGCCGCCGTTAACAGCAATTACTTCACCAGTAATATATCCAGCATTTGGACCAGCTAAGAAAGCAACAAGTGCGGCTACGTCTTCAGCCTCTCCCATTCGTCCCAAAGGAATTTGTTTTATTAGTTCGGAAGAGTATTGCTCAGTCATTGTTGAAGTCATGTCTGTTTTAATATAGCCGGGAGTAATAACATTGACAGTTATCCCCCGACTTCCTAATTCTTTAGCTAAACTTTTTGAAAAACCAAACATTGCAGATTTACTGGCAGCATAAGCAGATTGTCCGGCATTGCCCATTTCACCAACAATCGAACTGATATTAATAATTCTTCCCCGTTTTGCTTTAAGCATTAATTTTGCAGCTGCTTTTGAAGTATAAAAAACACTATTTAAATTTATATCGATAGTTTTCTGCCAATCCTCTTTTTTCATTCGAAGAATCAAAGCGTCTACTGCAATTCCGGCATTATTAACTAAAATATCTAAACCACCAAGAGCTTCTGTTATTTGCTTAATTCCTGAATCTACGGCTTCTTCAGAAGAGACATCAAAACCAAAAGCATGCGCAGTTCCTCCCTGGCTATTAATTTTTGCAACAACTTCTTCCGCCTGCGCAGAACTTTTAGAATAATTTACAGCAACTTTGGCCCCCATTTCTGCAAGTTTAAAACAAATCGCACTGCCAATTCCTCTACCCCCTCCTGTTACTAAAGCTACCTGTCCCTTTAAATTAGACATTTCCCTTCTCCTCTTTATATAAGATTGTGCTTAACATCTGAGCACCCATATCCGGCAATTGCTCGGCGATAGAAATTAAGGCCGTGGAAATTTGATCCACAATTTTTACTTCTGAAAATCTATGGGCCACATTGATTGCATTTTTTACTGCCCTGGTTCCGGAAGAGCCGTGCAAGACTACTGCAAGTTTTCTTAAGCCTAAGAGTGGGGCTCCACCAATTGAAGTGTAATCAAATTTTTCCTGAAAAACTTTTTTTAATACAGGTTGCAGCAAATACATTCCCAATTTGCCTAGCGGAGTTTTATTAGCATCAAGTTTAAGTTGATCGTAAACCAAACGCACACATCCTTCCATTGATTTCAAAAGCACATTCCCCACAAAGCCATCGCAAACTATCACATTGACAACTCCTGTTCCGGCATCACGTCCTTCGATATATCCAATGTAATTAAGGGACTCTGTTTTACTTAAAAGCTGAGAGGCGATGCGAATAACATCCGTGCCTTTAGAGGATTCTGTCCCATTGGAAAGTAAACCCACTTTGGGATTTGTCACTTTAAATAAAGAACTATAATAAACTGATCCCATCACGGCAAATTGCACTAAATTCTGTGCTTGCGAATCAACATTGGCTCCCGCATCAATAATTAAACTGGGAAGATTATTGCCCACTGATGGAATAGGTGTTCCGATTGCCGGCCGATCAATTCCCGGAAGTAATCCACAAATCAATCTTCCCGCTGCCATCATCGCACCAGAATTTCCGGAGCTGATGATTGAGCTTGCTTTTCCTGTTTGAACTAAATTGTAGGCCACACAAAGAGAAGAATTCGGCTTTTTGCGCACGGCCCTTACCGGGGAATCCTCCATGGTAACTACTTCCGGAGCATGCACGACCTGAATTCCTAAGTCCTTTGCTCCCAAAGATTCAATGCAGGAAATTAATTCCGATTCCGGTCCCACTAAAATTGAATTGATGCCAAATTCTTTTTTGGCACAGACTGCGCCTTCGACTTGAACTTTCAAACCCAAGTCTCCACCCATAGCATCTACGGCAACTGCTTCTGGGGTAGAACTTACAGTTTGCACACCATTTATGGACATGAATGATTACAAAATATGTTTAAAAGTTTTTTAATACTACTGAGCAGCAGCAACATCTAGAATTTTGCGTCCATGATAATAGCCGCAAGCTTTGCAGACATTATGTGACACAACTGGCTCAGAACAATTAGCACAAGTTGAAGAACGTTTAATTGTTAAAGCATGATGAGATCTTCTCATGTTGCGAACTGATTTCGATGTTTTACGCTTTGGAGCTTGCATTTTATTAGCCTATGACTTTTGAGATTAAATTACTAATATTTTAAATTTAAGCTTTGCTTTATATAAAAATAGTCCAAGAAAATCAATAGCTTGACCTAAGCAATAAGTTAATTTTTATGTGTAAAAATTATACTAATAATATCAATTGGTTATGAATTGGAATTCGAAAAAGAGAAAGAATGCATGGGTAACGTGTGTTTTTAAGGAGACCATCCTTAACCAATTTACTCTTGTCTAATGTAACCCTATCGGTTACAATAAAAAAGGCCTAAAATGATTAAATTATTTCGCCACAAAGGTTTAAAAGAAAGTTTCAGGTAATTGGCGGGGATATTTCGAGACTGTAAGTTGAACTGTGTAATTAATTATTTGGAAATTACAGAGTTTAATTTACTGTCTCGATATTTCAATTTCACCAGGGTGATGTTTTTAATATTGACTATTTAGATTATCATTGAGGATTTATGATTAAAAGAAAATTAGCGCCATCCCATCCGGGAGCAATTTTAAGGCGAAGGTACATGGAACCTATAAATCTTACTATCACGGAATTAGCTGGGAATCTTAGGGTATCTAGAAAAACTATTTCTAAAATTACCAATGAAAGAGGAAGCCTCACTGCCGATATGGCACTAAGATTATCTCGTGCTTTCGGCACCACACCTGAACTCTGGTTAAACTTACAACGCAATTTCGACTTATGGAACGCCATTCGTATTTCCAAAGAATGGAAGGTTGTGGAAAAGATTGCTGCGTAAATGAAATCCGCTATGTACTTTTTATAATTATTTTTTCTTTAAACAATACAACTTTGCCAGCGAATTTTCATAGACTAATTCAAAAGCTTTTTTAGTCAGCATTTCCACAAAAGTTTCATCCCCGAACCTGCCAAACTCTAAGGTATAATATAAGATTATAAGATCTCCTTTCTTACACACTCTTTCAAATTCAACAGCCAGACTCCGCGCATAATGAACATGATAAGAACCAACTCCAACAGGTTCTAAAGCAGCTAAATAGAATACCATCGGCAAACCTGCAGCCCTTTCAATCCTAGAGATAAAGGCCAGGGCATCATCTTGATATGTTGAAACAATCAAATCGTTGATATTTCTTTGACCAAATGGAGGCAAGCTATCTTGCAAATTATATTGTTCATTTTTTATCACAGGCACAAAGTGATCCTGCTCAATTCTATTTCCTAAAGCCTCTCCATTGAAATCCACTTCAATCAACTCCCTAGCACCAAGAGCCCAAACTAAATCCTGAATACCAATCTTTGCAAACATTGTGTCATTGCCGCAGGGGATATTAAAAAATATTCCTTGATTTTGAAGAGTCTGACTAATGATCGTTCCCAGTTCCGATAAGGGGTTATCTCTATCCTGAGGCCGATGTTTTGCTACATTACCCTCTATAAATGTCGAAAGATAAAAATAATAAGATAATGTTGCAGTAAATGTTTTCTCGAATTCAGCACTGACAATAGTTTTTAAATATTCTTGTGGAATGATTTTCCTTAGTTCCAATAAAGATCTTTGGCTACTTTGAACAGTTTGATTGCTAGTATTTATCGTTGCTAATTTGCGGCTTTCCAATTCTACTATCGCCGCTTTCAACTGAGGATCCCTGTCCAAATTTTCTTCTATCAGACCTTGCGTAATCATTGATACATCAGGGGAAAGATGTTCACCGTTTTTAACTTCAATGTCAGGCTCAACACCCTCAAATAAAACATTTTCGTTTCCTATCGCCAATTCAAATGTAGTTAAAACTATGCCAGACCGATCTGACATTGCATATTTAGTCTGACCTACTCTTTTACCAAAGGTTTTTTCTCCTACAATCTTTGCCAGTCCATAATACTGCATAGCACTCGCAACCATTTCTGCAGCGGAAGTTGTTTTTCCATCGACTAAAATAACTGTTGGAAATTCCAATACCTCTGTTTTGTCCGAAGCAAGATATGGTTCTCGAATATCTCTGTGTATTTGTGAAGCAATAATACCTTCAGCCAAAAACAGATTCACAAAATGAGCGGCCTCCAACAAAAGCCCACCCGGATTATATCTCAAATCAATAATTAACCTAAAGTTATCTAAATTTTCTACAGACTTTCTTAACCAATTAAATCTTTCTAGGAATTCTTCTACAACAGTTTCTGTAAACTCAGAAATATAAACATAACCTAGAGAATCTCCAAATAATTTCGCGAACACCCTTTCACGCTTGATATTTGATATAGTTAAATCTAAAACTACAATTTGATCAGTTCCTAGTTTCTGTATTTCAACTTTGACACTAGTTCCAACCCCGCTTCCTCCTTTAATATTATTTATTATCTGATCAAGGGTCATTCCTTCTGTTGCAATATTATTTACACTTAAAAGTATATCACCTCGTGCAATACCAGCGAGAAATGCGGGACTATCTATCGCTACTGAGTCGACAATGGTTTTGGTTTTGTCTTCACTTTGATCAAGAAACGCTCCAAGTCCAACAAAATGGGTTATAGAATCTTTCTCTTTTATAGCTTCTCTTTCTTCTTTTGTTAGATACCTACTATATCGATCCAAAGAAGATACAAATAGTTTTAATGATGCTGTAATAATTTCATTAAGAATTAAAGTATCGTTACAAACTTCAGCTATTTTACTTAAAACTTTATCTAGATTTTCTTCCGCTCTAATTTCAGCAGCAAACGAAGTAAATTCTGCTTCCCTACGTCGATTTAGAGTTTCGACAACCGCCCTTAAAGCTTGAGCTGCAAGCTCATTGGCACTAATAACCTCGATATAACATTCTTCCACTTTTGCTATTACTTCATGAACTCTTTGAATTACAACGAAAGCAATTTTTCTTCTAAGAGGCTGATTACCAACAATCTCTCCGGTCTCCACAACACTTACTTCATCAAAAACAGCAAATGGAGTTGCTTTAATATCAATCCTAATTCCCAAATTATCCAAAGGGACAACGCAAGTTTGACTTAACTTAAATTTAACTAATACCGGAAGTTCATTGAGAGCTTGAACAATTTCTGCACAAGTTCCTCGATTAAGAATTACATATTCTGCAAGCTTTCTTAGTAAATTTTGATAAGGGCTAAAATCAATTATTTCCGAAGTCAATTCTCTTGTTGTTACTGCTGCTTCTAACTTTTCACTTAATTCCCCAATATTATCTCGTTGTAAAGAAGCTGCAGCATGTAGCATTCTTGCGATAAAAACACTGAAATAATGATTAAACCCCGTTTCTAAATCTTCTTGCACTTCATCTGTATCGAAGGATGCATCAATAAATTCCCAAGAACCAAAATCAAAAAGTTTAATTGAAACACCATCACTTCTATTAACAACAAAATATTGTAAGTCTCCAGGAATAACTCCAGCTTGAATCAATTCATGCACAGAGTTCATAAGTAAAACAAGAGTAGAAGCGGCACTAAATGAATCTAAATCTAATTGAGATTCTTTTACTCCAAACTGAATTTCTTGTCCTTCAACTAACTGCTTTACTACAATAGCGAATCTTTTATTACTTGTTATCTGAAAATTAGTGATTGTATGAAAACGTCCTTGACCACTAGCCACCGTATCTCTAAATCCTATTGCTCTCTCTAAACGATCTCTTGCTAAAAATTTAACAGCAACAAAGCGATCTTTACTTCGATCTTTCATTAAAAATACTATTCCATCATGTCCTGCTCCCAAAAATCCGGTTAAACCTAAATCTAAACCATAACGATCTCTTATTTGTAGCTGAGCAGTATCAGCAAGCATGGCATAATGTCTGAAAACAAATTCGCAAATTGGTTTGTGCATAGGAAAAGATCGGCATGATAAAAAAGAAGAAATAAAAGCAATTAGCTTTTTCTTTGCTTCCCAATTCAAATGAGAAGAACCATAAATTATTTCAACATCAGTAAAAAGATTTCTAGATTGACGAATATTTTCAATAAATTCTTTTCTCTGAATTTCAGGTATTTCAATAATAGTTTCAAAGTAAATAGCTAAAGTTTCTCTATAAAAAGAAACTATTACATCGAAAGACGGATTAAAACCATTGTTCATGGCAGTCAAAAATCTTTGAAGATTGAAAACCAATCTTGTTTGATCTTCTAAATTAATTTGTTGATCGAGAAGATCAAAAGTTGTTTTTGATTCTGTAACTGGAGTTAATTTTTCTTGCTTTAATAGTTCAAGCTTTATTTCTTCAACATGTCTTCGCATCGGGTCAATATATTCTCCAAATGCAGAAGGAATTAATTCAACTATTCGTTCAGCACGTTCATTCTCCAGCCTCTTTTCAGCTTTGATAATTCTTCGAGCAAATCCATAAACCCAATTACTAAAATGTTGATGAGCTTGTCTGTAGGGAAGAGATTGAATGATATATTGAATACTAGCTTTATCTTGCTGTGTTATTTCCAGCCCAGCTTGTTCACAAACAAAATCCAAAGCTGCTTCTTTTGCCGCCCAAAAAAATTCGGAATTTATTCTGTGGATAGAAACTTCTCCATAAGGCAGTGAGCGTAGATGGCAATCCAAATAAATGATTCCCAAACGAATTTCTGGACTAAGGGGTTGTATATTATCCGGCCCCAATTGCTCTGTGAGAATTAATAAGACTCGATTAAAATCCTCACTAACTGCTTTGGCATATTCAATTATCTCAGCTCTGCCTTCAGGAGTTAAAGCTTTCCTTCCAATTAGTTCTGTTAATTCGCGATCACTTCTTACTTCTAAATGTCTCTTGATTTTAAGTTCAAAAGAACCATCAAACAAACCTCCAGTAACCATTCTTGGAGTATCCGTGTCATCATAATTTCTCTCAACCCACCTCCTAATTTCTTCTCTTGATGGAATATGGATCGGCACTGCAGATTGGAATCTTGCAGGATTTTCCCCTGTTACTTTTCTAAAACTAAAACCAGTTTCAGAAAAAGTGATTTCAATATTTACTTGGGCAAAATTTTGAATTAAGTCCTCCCAAGCGGCAACTTCTTCGGCAATTACATCCCCCACAAAAAGATCTTCCTGCCCCGCTTTTCGATGAAAGTTTTCATGTTTTCTAATTACTTGCGCCAGCAGATATTGCAACTCTCTAGAATATTCTGAGTATTCAGGAATCCCCTTGATTGCTTCTTGAGTTAAGCCATAACTGATATTCTCAATTGAATCATAAAAACCCAATGGACCAAGAGGATTGCTTCTTAGTTCCTGCTCATAAACAATAATCTCTTCTGCTGTCCTTACTACTTCATCGGATTTTGAGAATTTTCTAATTTTGAATTCGATGTATTTCTCTCTGAGGAGATTTCTGGAATTAACTAAACATTCTTTTCCTTGATCAAGCAGACGAATGCTTAAAGGAAGGTTCTTATCCCACTTACTCCCCCGATCTAATAATCCTTTTACTTGATCATTATCCAAGAGCCATTGATAAATGTTTTCGGTTTCCAAGGAATCGGCAAATAAATTAGATAATCCCAGCGAATCAATTATTTTTGCAATTTCTAATGCGTATAAACAATCGTTGCTTGTGGCAAACTCCTGAGCAATTAGTTTTCTAATTTCTCGAAGTGTAAAAATATCTGTTATCGAGACTCTCGAACAATCCTGATTCTTATATGTTGGAACTGCTATTATTCCAAGCCTATCGAACTGATCAAGCTTCTCTAGCTGATCAAGTTTCGCGTAATTTCTAGAAACTTGATCGATATCCAATTCCGCTTGTTCTCTTACTTGCTGCTCTAAATATGCAAGTTGCTTGATACTTCTAATAAGGCAAAGAGCCTTAGTTTTTCCTTGAAGTGCTTGATCCACTGCAATAATATAATGCTCTTCAAATTCCAATAAATCATTAATTGGACCAAATAAAGCAAAATTCAAGATTTCTTCACAAT
>CAYOOT010000036.1:25795-27199 GCA_964405665.1 uncultured Bdellovibrionales bacterium
TCCAATAAATCATTAATTGGACCAAATAAAGCAAAATTCAAGATTTCTTCACAATCTCTATCGATAATTTCTGCTTTTGTTCTAAGCCGATTATTCCGATGACTTTCAAAACTTGGGTATTCATTATCAGCTAGTTCCCCAATACCAACTTCGGATCTTTCCAAATCAAAGAGTGATACAAGATCCGATTCCGAATCTATTTTGGATTCGAACAGTTCTTGTTTAATTTTATCGAGAATAAGAACAAAAGGATCATCTAACCCCAGATAATAAATTTTTGTTTCTATCGCCCGATAATAACTTTCTTTTTCTCCGGATAAGTATGCTTTGATCAAAGTTTTAACAAAACGTCTTAATCTTGTGTGATCAAATTCTTTCCCTTCTTCCAGAAAATTATTGCATTCAACTAAAAAAGCTTTATCCTTAACTGTAAACCTAAGTCGCTTTTTCTCTTCAAGGGTAGATCTTCTCTGTCTATTTTCTGGTATTTCTTTTAAAAAATTTTTTGCTAAGCGCTCTTCTTTTCTTCCTCCGGCAGTTGGATCTAGCAATTGAGTATCATCATCATCATTTCTCTCATTATAGTCATGAGTCGAGTCATCTAGCCCTTTTGAATCTGTATTCTCAGTCCATTCTTCATCTAAATCTTCAATGACTTCAGATGGAATAGCCAAGGAAAGACCATCTACTTCGGTTGTCCCCAATTTAATTTTTTGTTTTGCAAAGTACTGGGCAGCTTCCTCTTGTGAGTTTTTTCTTTGTTTTTCATCAAATGGGAACAATGAATCAATAATATTAGCCCTTATGATAAAAGGATTACGCCTAGTTTGTCCGGCAATCAGGACCATCTTCAATTGACAAACATAGGCATCATAGGCTGCTAGAAGTATAGTTTTTCTTTTATTTAGATGTTGATCTTCTATTCTATATATTTTTAAAATAGTCTCTAAAGCTTGTATATGAATTTGATCATTTTTAGAATCTTTGATTCCACTGACATCTCTTACAAAAACCTGTTTGCTCGTTGAATCTTGCCAAAAATATTTATCAGCTTGATGTGATATCGCATTTAATCTTCCGATAATAATATCTTCCAAATCTCTTCCTCTACTTTCAAATAGCTTCAATCTTCTTGATATTTTTATTGCCAATAGATAATTATGTCCTGCTAGCATTTCATTTTTTAATACTGCGCTAAGTTTTGCAGAATCATTTCCTAATAATTTGATAAGAGTTTTAGCTTTAATTTTTTTCTCTTGTAAACAATTTGCAAGCACAGTCAAATCAGGATTGTCTTGATTCAATTCTTGTTTCATCCTCAGCGCCACTGTTTGTTCTACAGACGGAAAAGGCAAACCCTCTCCCTCAGATCTTTTATTACTCGCAGCAGCAATCACTTCATTT
>CAYOOT010000037.1:0-5229 GCA_964405665.1 uncultured Bdellovibrionales bacterium
GAGCAACTGATTTGTAATCAGTAGGTTGCGGGTTCAAGTCCCATCGCCAGCTTCTTTATTTTCAAATAGTTAAGATAGTTGTTAGAAATTTAATTTTCTGTGTATTGAACTATCATTGAATTATCCTCAAGGCAGCTGGATATCATAAAATAACATAGAAAATTTTTAAGGAATCTGTTTTCGCCATATTTTAAAAAGTGTTTCATGCGAATACTTGTTTTTTTGAATATCCAGCTGCCCTGAGGGTATTTTAGTGTTATTTTTCTTGGAAATATTCTTTATCATGGCACATAAGAAATGATTATTTATCCGACCGGAGGGAATTTTGCTGGTAATTTTCCGCTTTTGACTTTTATTTTTACAATAGTAATAATTCCATTTTTGTCAGAACGAAAAAATATTAATTTGTTAGGTTATATTTTGTTGGCAGTTGTTATTCTACTTATTATCGGATTAATTGTGATGATGATAGTTGAACCAAAAATAGTAGAGCAGTTTTTTAAGAATTGATATCTCATTGCTCTGAGGGGAAGTTTTCGCCTCTACAATTTCTTAATTGATTTCCCTCTGAAGAAAAAATAAATCGCAATACTAAGCAGTGCAGCAAAAAAACACCAAACTGAAATAAATGTTTGAGAGTATAGATAATAAGAAATAAAACAAAAAATTACATTCAATATTCCAATATGAACTATCTTTTTATAACTGGATAAAAGATATGGACCAAAAGTTGTTAATAAGTACAAAATTGCCAATTCTTTTTGTCCGGGAATAAAGTGATTGTAATAAATGCTGCAATTAACAATTGAAGCTGAAAATGGTCCTACTAATAAGTAGTAGAATAAAAACGTACTTACAACTATCCCGAAAATAATTAAGGAAAAAATTGATAATTTTCTCTTCGGATTAGATTCGATGCAAAAAATACTAATTGGTGAGTAAGTTGGCCAAAAAGAGAATGCGACTATTAAAAAAATTAAAGTCATAGGAAATTGAAAACTTTGAGGGATTTTGCCTAATAAGGTTAGCCATAATAAGCCTTCTATAAATTGATGTGCCGATAGTATGATCGGTAGAGAAGCTAAGGGAATTTCTTTTTTTGAACAGGTTTTTCTTATTGAAGCGATACCAATAGTTAGCAGTAATCCACTAGAGATAAAACTTGCCTCAGCTCCAAAACACATAGATTACCTAAATTCTATTGAAAGATATTAAATTAGATCATACCGGTATTATTAGCTAAAAGGTTTGGTCTGAATTCCAAAAATTCACACCAAAAAAGATTCAAGACAGACTAATTTTTATGATAAAATCTGAATGTAATATCTATAGCATTATTAGGAGCCAATAAGATATAAGGTATTTTTACAGCTATTTCAGAAATTTTTTTCTTTGATGCTTTTGTTGTCTAGCAAACTTTTTTTACAGAAAAGGTTTTAGCATTTTCAACAACAAATATAGTCAACGAAGGATCATTTGAGGCATTCATTATTAAAGAAATATCTATTTGATTGTTTTTTTGTAGTTTTATGCCAAATTGCATCCTCAAAGCATAGCTTTTTTTCAGATCAATAATAATAGTTTTAGTTTGACAAATATCTTGCTGATTGCAAATTGAAATCAAATATTCACCCGGTGGTGTTAATACAAAATAACTAGATCCCAAAATACTATTGGCCCAGCCGGAATTTCGGTGAAAAGTCAAATGGTCTTTAGGCATGGGTACAAGGGAATCTTTAATATTTAGCAAATTTGCTCCTGCCATTTCCGTGAAAGAAAATAAGCGATTTTCTCCCGCCTCAAACTGAAAAGCCTTTGCAGCCATGTTTTTAAGATAAATAAAAGAAAATATTGTACAGATCAATAAGCTTGAAAAGATCAAGGATAGTTTCTTTTTATTTAAAAATTTATTTTCTTCAAAATAATTAAAATCTCTAATGCATAACATCAAACCAACCCCAAGATAATAGTGAATATTGACCCAATAGAATTTTTTGAAAAAGGCGATTGTAAAAATAACTGCAATTCCGTTAATAATTGCGTTTTTTAAGGTAAAATTTTTTCTAAGTCGATACGTGGAAATAAATATTGAAAACAAAATAATTCCTGTAAATATCGTTCTTAATCTAAAAGCAAGGAGAGATAGGGGATCGATCTTAAATGCCAACTCCAAAAGAGTGCTAAAAGAAACAAAAGTATTACTGCTCCGGTTTTTAAAATATTGATATAATTGTACATCGGAAGTTGAGATTTGAGTTAAAAAAGTTGAGTGAATGAATTCCTGGGGAGATTGTAAGAAAAAATAACCGAGTATTAATGAGGAGATTGCTAGCCCAGTCAAATAAGATTTAAGTTTGTTATTATTCCAAAATACAATTAGGAAAAACGGAGAAAAAACCCAGGTTGTTTGTAAAAATAAAAAAGCAATAATAATTAATAACGTTGATAACAAAAAATTGGTATTAGCGTATTTATATGCAAAAAGAATTAGAAATAAAGATAAACTTACAAGTAGAGTATTAGTAAGCATAATTGAGGGTATTGCAACCATAGAAAAATGACTTACTAACATCAAAGAAGAAGATATTTCTGAGGCATCGCCCTTACTAAAGCGCGCAAGGAGCCAGGCGACAAGAATATGTATTCCCAGAAATAGCAAACGCGGATCACAGTCCAATAAGTGATGTAGTAATGCAGGGATGGTTGCTAAAGGAAGATAGGTGTAATCCCAGTATAAATGAGGCACGTCTGGTAATTTATTTTCTGGATAAGCCCAAAAATCTGTATAAAGATGTCGTTGGTTAAAAGGAGAGAATAAATCAAAAAGTTTATTCAATGAATATTGCAGATACTGGTCATTAAAAGGTGCAATATTTTTGAGTAGAAAAACAGCGGTGAATAAAAAGAAAAAAAGGTGGACATAAAATGGTCTGATCTTTGGTAAAAAAAATAAGACCAAGCAGCAACCTAAAACAATGATCGAAGATATTTTTTGCCAGTAGCTCTCCTGAAATATTTCTGAATAATATTTAATTGAAAGAATTGCCGGCAGGAGAAAGATTAAGCCGGAAACTATCGGCCGGCTTTTGAGGATGCTTCTTGGGATTTTACCATTGCGGATAAGCATTATTGCCTAATTTCAACTCGTTAGTGAATGCGCGAATTCGTTTCTATATATTTTCTCAATATCAAAATGCCTTGCTTTCTTATTTTTGAATAAGCAAGATAGCTTTTAGGACTTTTCTTGACAAGTATGAGCTTGTTTAGTTCTGTAGTAATCTATATTGCTCAATGTAATCATAAGAGCAGTTTTTTTGATTTAAAAAATAATTAGCCAAATTGATATTAAATGGATTAAAAATGTCTCAAATGAAATATAAAAATATTTCTTAGATATGGATATGATCAAAAATGCATCAGAATTGAACTTTAATAAAAAAAGAGGCTTAATATTTTGTTTACTTTTTATAACGATTATTATCTCTAGTTACATTCTTAGAGTCTATAAACCAAACTCCTATGCAATTGCTGACATCGGTTGGCAAATACAAATAGTTCAATCATTGGCCCAAGATGGAGATTTAGATTTAAAAAACCAATTAGAAAATAATCCGTTATTGGCCGCAGATCAGATTGCCCTTGGCAAAAATGGACAATGGTATCCGCTTCATGAATTTTTAATGTCGATTTTTACTGTTCCACTTTATTTCCTAATGGGCCTAGATGCTTGTTTGTTTTTTAATGCATTAATTGCAATTGGAACTGCAGCAGTTCTTTTTTTAATCTGTGCAGAATACTCCTCGATTGCTGCTAGTTTTTTTGCTGTTGTTTTAACTACATCTAGCGGCATACTTTTGGGGGCAAGCTATAGTTTTTCCAATGATTTATTTGGATGTTTTTTTTTAATACTTTCCTATTATTTAGTTTTAAAAAGACAAGATAAAACTGCCGGCTTTGTTTGGGGATTATCGGTTCTTGCAAGAACTATTAATGCGGTAAGCTTGCCTGTATTTTTGTTTGCCACTATTTTATTTAATAAAAACAAGGACAGAAAGTTTCATTGCGCAGTCAATTTTTTAGCAGCAGGATTTCCGTTTTTTATAATTTTTTGTTTAAGTAATTATTGGATGTTTGGGTCTCTATGGGAGACATCATATTGGCACTGGGTTGTAGTGGATAAGAATGGTGATTTGGTTAGTAAAAGCTATAAGCAATATTTTAGTCAACCATTGGTACTTTCCTTTTTAAGAACTTTTTTTGAAAGAGAAGGTGGTTTTTTTGCAGGAGCGCCATTGGCTTTGCTCTCATTTAGTTTTGGCCTGAGATTATTTTTTATAAAGTATAGAAAAGATTTTTTATTTTTTATGTTATTATGTTTAGTATTCTTTTTATTTGCAGTATTTTTTCAAGCCTTTCCCGGCAATTGGGGAAATCGTTATTTAATATCAATAGCTCTACTTTCTGCTTTGCCTCTTTCGATCTTATTTGATCAATTTTTAATTAAATTTACTAATTAATCTTACTTTATATGTCATTGAAATTACAAGGAATAATCACTATTTTTAAAACTTGTAAAACTAGTATTGAGCACTAGCTAAATTGCTTGATGAAGATCTGAGACTAGAAAGAATTCTGAAAATAATTAAATTAATAATTTTTCTAATAGTTATCAAAGGTTAAATATTTAAAAGTTATCATAATACTTTGGTTATATTGTTGGCTATTGAGAAATTAGAATATTTACTGATCTAGATCATATTCCGAATTAAATTTTTATTTAAATTGTAAAATTTTTAAAAATTTAAGTTTTTTTTCATTGAAAACGACTGTTTGTGGCGGAAAATCTTTAAAAAATTGAGATGATCATTTTGGAACATATTATAACTTTCTTAAAGTTAACCACAAAATATAATAATAAGAATTTCAAAGACTTAAATATTTATTAATATTTTTCTAAATATTTTATTAGAAGCAAAAAAGATTTTTTTTATAAACTTAAAAATTTAATGAAAATTTATTTAAAAAAAATTTTGCATTTAAAAAAAAATAATGTATTATATCTTCTCGGTTTATAAACAACCACTTTTTTTATGTTTTGGGTTGTCTTATATTATTGATAACATAAAGCTACCTGAAGTTTGGATAGTTTATGAAAATCAGAATATGGGATGTTCTATTTGTAGCCGCATACGTTTTTTCCTGTCTTTTCTTATTAAATCTTGAAGCAAA
>CAYOOT010000037.1:5329-9960 GCA_964405665.1 uncultured Bdellovibrionales bacterium
AATTGTCGGAACTGTCCTGCTGATGTGCCAATTTGTAACACAGGTTGTGGTGATGCAATTTGTAGTTCAAGTTTAGGAGAAACTTGTTTAACTTGTTCTGATGATTGCGGTTCATGCGGCTTTTGCGGAGACGGAACTTGTAATAGTGATCCTAACGGATTAGAAACCACAACTAATTGTCCGCAAGATTGTCCAATTGTTACAACAACAACAACAACTACTACTACGATACCAGCAATTTGTGATAACAATGGGTATTGTGGACTTAATGAAAATTTTGCAAACTGTCCCAACGATTGTCATTGTGGGGACGGAATATGTAATGCGAATCAAGGAGAAGACAGTATCAAGTGTCCAGAAGATTGTCAGGCTGTGAGTACAACGAGCACAACCACTACAACCACAAGTACAACTAACACTACCTTGAGCACGACAACAACAACTGTTATTGCTGGTATAGATTGTAGTTCAGTTAGTAAACTAATCCTTGATAAGAAAAGACATCATGGTAAGAAAAAACAAATTGGTGTTTGGCAACCATCTGGGTCTGTCGCCGGTTGTTTTGAAAATATTAAAAGTGATGCCATTACCTATGCCAACAATAATCATAATAATAAAAAAGACAAAGATTTTGATGATTATGTGGCTGATTACTTAGTAGTACTTAGTGATGTCTTTGCCGATGAGTCAGCTTCCGTTTGCGGATTCCATGCCAAAAGACAAGAAGGAACTTGTTATACTTACTTTGATAGTAACTGTAACAGCCTATCGATCAGTGAGGTAGAAAGAGCTTGTGGTGGAAATATTGGTGGCACTATTCGCTATAATTGGTCTTGGACAAAAAATAAAGATAAATAATTCCGGATTATTATCTTTCCAATTTAAACTGCAATGTAAAAATGAAAATTGCATTGCGGCTTTTCTAAGATATCCAAGAAGGAAGAGAGCTTTTACTCATTGCCGCTAAAAGATGAAGTGCTAAATTTGAAGTAGAGTTTTGTAAAAGTGTTTCTTTTAAAGAAGGCGGCAGGCGCAGCAGTTTTTTTGTTAAATGACAAAATCGTTGCGATTTGCCGATATTTTTTTTGTAACAGAGTTCCCAACACCGACTTAATTCAGAATTCCAGGCTAAGACTCCTTGCACTATAAGAGGAGTGACAAGAATAGCACTTTGCAATGCCCAGGTCATTCCTTCTCCTGTAAAAGGTTCGACATAGCCACAGGCATCACCGATAGCGAAATATCTTATATCCGATATTTTCCCGGATCTGGTAAGTAGGGGGGTGCCTTTCCAATCGAAGTGGGAAAAAGCTAAGAGTTCTGTAGCACCGGCTTCATTGAATATGGCTCGTACTGCTTCTTTAAGTCCTTTATTTTTTCTAATAAAAGAAGGAGATAAGGCACCGGCAAGATTAATTTTTGTATTTTTTACTAAACTTGCCCCAATGTAACCTTCTTTTCCTAGAGCCATAAAGATTGTTGAAGTCGAAAGATTAGGATTTATATTTTCTGTTTCCATGCCAATTCCGATATAAGAATTAGCTCTATATTCAGACTTGGGTTGTTGATCACAAGAAGTAAAATTAGAACCCCAAAGACCGGTTGCTCCAACAATTATTTTAGTTTGCAGTTTAAATGTTTCTTCTTCTATAGTTTTTATTAAGACTGTTGCAAAATCTTTTTCAATACTTCCAAATTTTGCTTTTGCTCCGAAAAGAACAGCAGCTCCAGCTTCCTTTGCTTTAGTTATTAAAAAACTATCCAGAAAAGATCGTGATAAGGTAATTCCTCCATTAAGTGTTAGTTTTATTTGTTTTCCTCTGGACATGATCAGAATGTTTTTAAGCTCAAGAGCCTGGTCTTGAAGTTCCGCAAAGACTCCTTCATCTTTTAAAAGTGAAACTCCCAAGGGAGCAAGACAACAACCGCAAACTTTAAATCGAGGATGATAATCTTTATCCAAGAGCAAAACTTTTAAGTTCCGCTTTGCAAGTTTACGTGCAGTCAAGCTTCCCGCAGGACCTGCTCCAACAATAATTACATCCCAGATTGTTTCTTTTGCTTGATTTAATGAAAAAGTTGATTGAATTTTTATTTCTTCTGCCATGACAAGAGTAAATTACAGGGATAAATCGGATTAATCAGAAAATTATCCAAACCAGCTTTTTTGCTAAGTTTTAACAATTCACTTCTAGTAAATGCTGCTTGAACAGATTTTAAGCCGTCATCATGAACAATTCTGGAACGAGAAAGTAATCTTGTTGCAGCAAAAGTCATTAAATACCCAATTTTCGATCTTTCTAAATCACTCATTACTAAACCGATTTGAGCTCGTTCTTTGATTATAGAAAATACTTCAATTATTTTTTTTTCTGAAAGATGGTGCAGAAATAGTGAAGAACTGACAATATCATAAGTTAAATTTTTTAAAGCTGTACTGACATCTGCAACTAAAAATTGAGCGGTAATGTTAGCTGATTTTGCATTTTTATTTGCTTCTTTAATGGAAGAAGAATTTATATCTGTCCCTATAGACTTAACAATCAAATCTAATTGTTGGAGAGAATTTGTCACTTTGCAAAGAACTTCCCCAGATCCACAGCCAATATCTAAGAGAGTGAGAGAATTTTGTTTTGGAGGAATAATTTTTTTGATTGCTCGAGCAAGAAAAAATGCGGTGCCACTGATGAAATTTAATCTATTCAGGCTGGCAAGAATATCAATTAACTCTTTTTGAGGAAGAGATAAATCGTCCATTTCTTCGTTAACAATAATTCGACGACTTAGGTTAAGCATGAAAATATTAAATAAGAATTGGATTGAACATAATAATCGAGAATAAAAAGAATACTTATATTTCTCCAGCAATGATAGCTACCCCTTAACATATAATAGAAGACTTTGGTTTTATTATAAATTTACTTAAATTCACCATAATAAGATTAGTTTTCGCTTAAGTTCTAAAAAAGTTCCTTAAAAGTGAGCTTTTTTTCGAAAAAATTAATATTTTATCAAATATCCAGCTGCCTTGAGGGTATTAAAAGGGCAAAGTTAATTTTTTGAGGCATAATTCACTGCTGTTTTTGCCAAAATATGAGTGGAATCGAAAAGTGCAAGATTTACGTCTTTTTTTGAAATGATCAAAGGTAATTCTGTGCAACCAAGAATTACTCCTTCACAACCCGCTTGCTCCATGCTTTCAATAACGTTGATCAAATATTGTTTTGATTGATCCAAAAATTCGCCAAGTAATAATTCTTGATAGATAATATTTTGAATTTCTCGCTGCTGCTCGGCATTGGGAACGGAAATAGTAATTCCTGCTTGAGTGAATTTATTTGAATAAATTTCACCGCACATTGTATAAATTGTTCCTAAGAGTGCAACATTTTTTAAATTTTTATTTTGTACTTCGGCTAAAACTGCATCGGCTATATGCAACCAGGGGATGGGCAGTTTGTTTTTCAAGAGATCATATACCTCATGAGTGGTATTGGCAGGGCAAATAAAAAATTCAGCTCCACTGGCAGCAAGTTTTTTACTGGAAGCAAGAAGTAATTTGCCGGCTATTTCCAATCTGTTTTGCGGATCACTTAAATATTCAGAGAAAGAAAAAGAATGTAAAGTGATTTCCGGATGTTTGTTTTTGCCGAATATTTTTTGTGATTCTTGGCAGATCAAGCGATACGCAAGAGCGGCCCCTTCGGCAGTGATTGCAGCAATTCCAATATGTTTTAATTTAGCCATATTTTTTATTATTTGGCACAACGAAATCCCAAAGATCCCCCTTTTTGTTCAGGCCTTCGGGCATCGCGATTAGAAACACGAAGACTAAGAGCTCGATCATCCCAAGAACCGCCCCGCGCCACTTTTTTTTCTCCAGTAACGGGTCCTTGAAGATTTCCTTTGGCATATATTTCAGAGAAAGCATTTGGTGTATACCAATTTTGTACCCATTCCAGGATGTTACCATTCATATCGTAAATTCCCAGTGCATTAGGTTTTCTTGTTCCTACAGGGAAGGTATTATCTTCTCCGCAGCCATCTAATGCATCCTTTGCAGAACCGGTTGTTTTGCCATCATTTAATATTGCTTGCTCACAACTAACTTCATTCCCCCAAGGATAAGCTGTAATGCTTCCTGCTCTTGCTGCTTTTTCCCATTCTGCTTCAGTGGGAAGTCTTTTTCCTTTGAAAGAACAATAATTATCGGCATCATTCCAATTTACACAATTCATCGGGTGTTCAGCATTTTCTTTAATAAAATAGTTACACCACTTTTGCTCAGGAGCTTGACATTTGCCGGCAGCTACACATTCACGATAATCAGCTACTGTTACTTCTTTTCGATCTATGGAAAATGCAGGAACTTCAACACTAATTCCACCGCTTGGTCCTTCATCTTCAGAACAATGAGTATCGGCTTGAGAACAGCCCATCTGATAGCTACCTGCTGGTATTTTAACTAAATCATCAGCGATGACAAAAGATGTGAAGCTTAAAAATAAAATCTGAACAATTAATATTTTCATTTTTTAAAGTTCCTCCTAATCAATAAAGAACTACTTTTTTTTCTTTTTAGTTTTCTTCTTGGATTTTTTCTTTTTGGATTTGGACTTGGAAGATTTAGA
>CAYOOT010000037.1:10060-23994 GCA_964405665.1 uncultured Bdellovibrionales bacterium
GGTAGTTGTTACCGGAATCGTGGTGCTGGTTGTAGTCGTTGTGGAAGTGGTTGTTGGCTGAGTTGTAGTTGTTGAAGTAGTTGTGCTTGTTGTTGAGCTGGTAGTTGTTACCGGAATCGTGGTGCTGGTTGTAGTCGTTGTGGAAGTGGTTGTTTCTTCAATCGTTGTGGTAGTGCTTGTAGAGGAAGTGCTAGTAGTTGTTGAAACAGAATCAGTAATTGTCTTTAAAGGTATTGTAGTCGTAGTAGAAGTAGTAGTTATTGGCAGAGTTGTTGTTGTTGAAGTGGTGGTGCTTGTTGTGGAAGAGGTAGAAGTTGTTGATGTACTCGAGGTGGTAGTAGTTGTAGAAGATCTTTTGGTATTTTTTGTAACGCTAGTGCTTGTTGTCGAACTTGTAGAAGTTGTTGAGCTGGTAGTTACTGGAATTGTTGTAGTTGTTGTGGAAGTGGTTGTTGGCTGAGTTGTAGTTGTTGTTGTAACTAAAGATGAAGCTGCTCTCCAACCATAAGTATTACAATTTTCCGAGGTGGATCTGAGATATTGGTCAAAGCCAAGATCTCCAATTTTTGAATTAATATCGAAATTATAGAAGGATTGCCATTTATTAAAAGAACACATTTCTCCAGTGCTAGTAGGAGAATCTCCAAAAAAATCAAAAATTAAATCAGTATAGGGATTATAATAACAATTATTATCAGCAATCATTGCTGGGGTATTTAAAAAAGTCAGATAATCCGCATCTGAACCATAGCGTTCAATTCTATAAAATCCATTTTCTGTATTGTAAGAAGGGTTATTATCAACGGCGATATTATTTTGGATAATACTTGTTCCTAATCCGCTATTGATAGAATTTCTAAAAGAAATCGGTCTAAAATTTATAAAAGTATTATATTCAATCAAAGCATCGCGACAATAGGAATTGCCAGCTCCAATATCACCACAATTATAGGCAACTGCTCCAGCATAGGAATCAGGGTTAACAAATAAGTTATTTTGCATTTCAATCCCCGCCGTAGAATTATCAACAGCCGTATGATGGCAATTCCACATTTGATTGCCTTTGAAATATAAATTTCCAGTGCCTGTTAAACTGGGATGCTTATATTTGAAGCATCTGCCAATTGCTGGTCCTCCATAATTAGGTTCATTGGAGTAATAAAGTCTATTATACTCAATTCGATTGTCCTGACCTTTGAAAATAACAATTAGACTGATATTTTCAGCACCCGGATTAACCGGATCATAGATGTCAAAAAAATTATTGTGATGAAAATAATTGCCGATGATACTTCCAGAAGCATTGATGCAGGCGATGTTATCATAGGTGCTGCCGAAACTGTCATGACATTTGGTTCTGGCAATCTCTATATATTTTGTATCGGTTAGATAAATCATGGCACCGTAAGAATCAGTGAGTTCTAGATCCTCAAATTTAAGATAATTTGCGCCTGTTGCTTGAATAATATGCCCTTGAAAATTAGCGTTAAATGGTGGATCCAACACCACATTACTTCCCGGATATCTTTTGAAGGTGATTGTTTTATCTGCTGTTCCAGACCTTGCTATATAAAGCATCGTATTGGGATATCCTCCCCCAGCAGTATAATAGTCTGAACATGTTCCCGAACCCTTAAGATAAATTACATCTCCTGCTTGAATTTGATACCAGTTGTTTGGCTTGGGGGCGGAATCATAATAGCCAACCATTTTTAGAGATTTCCAGGGGCTATTAAAACTACCATCACCTGAAGAATCATTGCCTGATTGGCAATCAACATATTTGCAAGTTGATCCTGGAGAGGCTTCACACACTACTTCAGAAGAACAATCACTGTAGCTTCCATCTAATTGACATTTTCTTGTTTCTCCAACAGGACAACCGTCGGCAGTAATAACTCCGGGATATATTTTATAATTATGATCATCGCAGTCATTTCCCCCAGAATTATTTAAAGAAAAATAACCATCATTATCTTTATCCGGTTCTGGGCAGTCAAGATCAACACCGTCTCCATCTTCATCCAACCCATTGCCACATATTTCAGGAAGTGCTGAAGCTTTGCTGATATTTACTGCAGCCAATAAACAAAAAATAAAAAACAATTTTTTCATTGACCTAGTATTCTAGATAATGGTTTTAATTACCGAATTAAATATTATTATGCTGCTTACAGATAAAAACTTGGCATTACTTCAAGAGTAATAGAATAAAAATCCGGCAAGTAGTATAAAAGCTTTGTTTTTAAGCCTGCTTAAGTTTTCACCCGGTATATATTAATCACATTTGCGAGTTTCTAAAAATCACAAATATGATTAATATATACGGAGGTAATAGCAAGTCAAATCCGGCCTGGGTTTTAAAGCTTAACACCCTAATAACTTGACAAAGAAAGTAGCAAAGTTAAGTATCTATCAATAGTTATCTGGAGTTTTATGGCCAATAAAATAACGAAAATCGAAACGGCTATCGTTGTCCCGCGTTGGGGGTTGTTACGTGTTCATACGGCTGATGGAATTTTTGGCTTTGGAGAATTCACCGTAGAAGGTCAGCACGATAGCACTTGTTCTTTGGTAAAAGAATTAAGTCCGCATTTTTTAGGAAAAGATCCCTCTGAAATTAAAAAATTGGTTAGAGGTGTTTATGATCAGCTTTTTTATCACGGTGGCCCACACTTAATGAGTGCATTAGGTGGAATAGAAATGGCTCTTTGGGATATTTATGGAAAAAGTCTTAATCAGCCCATTCATCAACTTCTTGGCGGTGCGGTTCGAAATAAAATAAAAGTTTATCGATGGGCCGGAGGAAATAATAATTCTCCGGAACTTGCCGCAGAAGAAGCGGCAAAAGTTGTTTCTGAAGGTGCAAGGGCGATCAAAATGAATGCCTGTCCGCCACTTGCAGCAATTGATACTTATGGCGGAATTCAAGCTGCAGTCAAAAGAGCAGCCGCAGTTAGAAAAGCAGTTGGCCCGGATGTTGATATTGCTTTTGATTTTCATGGCAGGGCTAATGTGCCCATGGCAAGAAGGTTAGTTAAGGAACTGGAATTTTCCAATCCTTTGTTCTACGAAGAACCAGTTCGTCCTGATTACAATCGTTGGCTGCCAGAAATTGCCAGCCTTACTCACGTGCCGATTGCTACAGGAGAAAGAATGTTTACTCCGGCAGAATTCTTTGAAGCAATTTCAAATAAAGGGGTGCATGTTTTACAACCAGATTTAGTGCATGTGGGAGGAATTAGTAATACTTTGGAAATTGCAGCGATGGCGGAAGCAAATGGTATTGCCATTGCGCCACATTGTCCGCTTTCTCCGATTGCTTTTATGGCTTGTTTGCAAGTCATGGCCACTTCCAGGGCAGCTTGGATTTTAGAATGGTCTAAGGGAATTCATTATAATGCCTCGGGAGCATTAGGCTCAATTGATCCTTGGCTAAGATATATTAAAGAAGAACAGCGTGAGCTTTTTCAACTTGATAGAGACGGACATTTGCCAATCTCTAGTCTTCCCGGATTAGGATTTGAAGTAGATTGGAATGAAGTTTTAAAAGCAGCAGAACAAGGGGTTAGCTGGAGAGATGAGCAAATGGTTTTAAACGATGGCACCAAGGCTAATTGGTAAAAAGCTTTTAATTAGTTTAAAATAAATAAAATCTTTCATTTTTCTTAATAATCATGGAACTTTAAAATATCTTGATTGATTATTTTTCTTTGGGAAAAACTTTTACAAATTTATTTTCAATAAAAGACGAAAATCTTTGTAATGTTCTTTTTGAATCCCCAATTTGGAAAAAATCAATGGAGATTGCTTTCTATGATTAAGAAAAATTTCCTTTTTATTATTGCCAGCTTATTTTTATTTGTAAGTTCAATAAAAGCGGAAACTATTACCGGAACGTTAAATAGCCCACCAAGCAATGCGCGGATTCTTGTTCTTGATAATGATGGCGATGCTAGCTATGCTAGCATTACGAACGGGAAATTTACAGTTAGTGGAACAAATCTAAGATTATTTGTTCTTGTAAACGGAAATTTAAGTGATGAAAAAGCGGGCCCTATTTATTTTGATACTACCGCCAAAGTAATTACAAATAGAACAAAGCACAAAAGCTGCTCCAAGCTGATTTCTAAGGCAAAATTATATTCAAGAGTAAAGGTTGCAAAAGCAAGAAAGCCACTTAAGCTTGGAAAATTAAAATATTCCTCGGAAGGCTATTGGTATTTAGCTACTGCTTTAAAAACAAAAGATGTCAATACCAGTACACAGTTAAGTTTAAAATCAGATTGCAATCCGGACGCTGCTACAGGATCTACATTGGGCTTACCAATCGTTGGATCTTTAAGCAGAAGTTTTTCAGGTTCATCAGTTAAAGTTGCTGCAGCAGCAGATGATAATGATGGCGATGGATTGCCCGATGCTTTGGATGTTGATGACGATGATGATGGTATTTTAGATGCTTATGATTCTAACAGTGGAAGTTCAGATACGAGCAGTACCTTTCATTTATTTTCTAATTTAAAAGTAAATATCGAGTCCAGTCTTAATGTGAATGCGGGTAATGCGGTTACTCAAGAGTTGATTAATGATTTAGTTAGCGAGCATTCAACTTTGGCGATTGAAGTAGCTGGAGGTAATACCAATACAACGGAACTAGATTGTGGGCCAAATTCTACTTCCGGTTTAAGTTATTGTGCTTCAGGAGGGACGGGGGTTTCTTTAAGTTCCAGTGGTAATTTCCCTGATGATCTTGATGCTGATAATGATGGTTTTGGAACGATTGTCGTTGGTGACACTGGGGATTTTCAATTATCAACCGGGGCAACAGCAGAAGAAATAAAAGCGGGGGATACTTATCGGGAGATTGTTACTGATTCAGGTAATAATGAAACTGTATATACTGGAATGCTTAATTTTATTTTTAATACTACTCCTGCTGTTAAGTCCGTAACTGTGGGCGCCACTACTACTAATATCACCTATCCAGTAAATAATGGGGACCCTGGCACTAGTAATAACTGCATTAGTGTACCAGCAACTGGAAACGTAACTTTATCTTTAGTTGGTTGGAGACCACAGCGTCCTGGAATAGAAGCTTCTGGTGAAGCAGAATATGTGGATATTGGAAATTCCTTAATTACAATTGATATTCCTAATGCGCCTTGTACCTTATCCGGGGGTGGCGGATGTTCAGGCAGTGGACCAGGAAACTGCTCCAGTGCCTCCTACAGTACTAGTGATTCTAACTTAAGTACCTCTACGAATGGTTTGCAAGATAGTTTTGTAGATACCGATGCTAATGCAGCAAATACTTTTTCTTTTGATATTGATTTAAGTAATTGCTTAGGTGACACAGCTTGGACAGCAGGGCAATCACTTTTTTTAGATTTGCAATTTAAAAGTCGCGAGGGAGACAATGCTGCCCAGAAATTTTGTGTAAAAAGAGCTTTATAGCGAAGACTATCAATCTACTTTTCTGATAAATATTTCTTACTCAACGATAATAAACAAGAAGTTTCTTTCTTGTGCGAAAAACAGTTAATACTGTATCCTTAAAATAGGGATACATATTATGAAATTAAAAAATTTAATTATCTGCAGTCTATTAATCTTATTTTTGTTTTTATTAAATTCCTACTATGGCTTTTTTCTATTAAGACCTTTCAAATCTGATTTTGCCGAATATTGGACGGCATTGAAAATAGCTAGTGCCGGCAATAATCCTTATAATCCATCCTTGATGCTGCGAGTGCAGCAGGAGTTGGGATATAAAAATATTCATCCTGAAATTCCTTTGATGATGTGGAATCCTCCTTGGATTTTTTTATTTTTATATCCGATACTAAAATTACCCTTCTTCGTTTCTTATAATGTCTTTTTTGCAGTAAATCTTATTTTAATTTTATTGATTAACTATTTATTAGTGAAAAATGTTTTTACTAACTTAAGTTTGATAAAATCTTTAATGTTATCTGTAGTTTTTTTGCCTTTTTATTATACTTTGGCGATTTCCCAAATTAGTCTTCTACTTACTTTCGCGACGGTGCTTTTATATCTTGCCTTAATTAAGAAAAATAATGTCTTGGCTGCTTTTGCCCTATTGCTTCTTAGTTTAAAACCACATTTATTTTATTTAGTGTTTTTTATTTTATGCTGGCAACTTATCAAATTAAAAAACTTTAAATTTCCTGCTTATCTCGTTTTATTCTTTTCCTTGACAATCTCTCTTTGCTATTTCCTTTTCCCAGAGGCTTTATTTGGTTGGCTGGATGTAGTTTTACAAAAGGCTGATCTTAGTTTGGCAATTCCTCCTGTCCAATGGAAGGTGCCAACCTTGGTGGGAATAGTGCGCCATTTTTGTCCAAATTTTTCAGCTATTCCGATGGTGCTGATACCGGGCGTAGTTTGTATTGCTACTTTAATTTTTCTTTTTAAAAAAGGAGAAATAAATTGGAAAGAAATTTACCCGGGCTTATTAGCAGTTTCGCTTTTTACTTCCGCTTTTGCCTGGATATTTGATTACAGCTCTTTATTTATTTGCCAAATGCAGTTACTGAGTATTGCCCAGGATCAAAAAAAATTCCAAATATTATTTCCAACACTTTTAGGATTTAATATTTTCAGTATTTATTTTTCCTCAATTTATATTTCACTTCATCAGGATTTTTGGTGGTATCCTCTTATAGTTTTGTTGTTTAGTTTTTGGTTTTTGAAGAAAAATTTGGTGGAGAAAAGTATGGCCTCTAGTTGAGTGATTCTCCCCTTTTTCGCACATTAAACTATAAGTAGTACTAGAATATATGCAGCGTGCGAAAAAGGGGAGAATGGAGGGAATAGGATTCGAACCTATGTAGATCATTGATCAGCAGATTTACAGTCTGCCCCCTTTAGCCGCTCGGGCATCCCTCCGTAAAATGAGGTATATCTGCTATCATAGCTGAATTAAAAAAACAATTGACAAAAAAGATATTAATCTATTGCAATTACTTCAAAACTCATATCGTGGAAAGCAATAATATCAATCTTTTTGAAATTCAATTTTTTTAATTAATTTAAAATTTTTTGTCTAAGATATGAATCTAGAAGCATTTGAATTTAATTTTTTTAGTCTTTAATTTTTTAAAATGAGGGATTGTTATAAATCAAAAATACAATTTTTTATTAAACTTTCTAAGTATTTGTTGACACTCAATTTTGTCCATGGGACATCATAATTATTATTAAAATCAAGATTTCAATAAACAATGTTTTTTAGAATATTTCTTATCAGCTTTCTTTCGTTATTTTTAGAACTGACACTAATTAGATGGGTATCAACAGAAATTAATGTTTTCGCATATTTGCAAAATGTCATTCTTGTTTGCTGTTTGTTTGGTTTGGGTTGTGGATTAATAAGTAAAAAAGAAAAGATCGATTTAGGCGAATCGCTAAAGCCTCTTCTGATGTTAGTAATATTGATTTGTGTCCCCATGCTAAAAGACAATGTCAAATTAGTGATTAATGCCTTAACAAGCATGGATGATTTTGTGGTTTGGGAGAGAGTAAGCTTTCTTTCAGATTCTGAAGGCTTAAAATTATTTTGTCTTGCAGTTGGCCTCTTTGCAACATTAGCTATTTGTTTGCTTGTAATTGCTATTTTTATTCCAATAGGATCAGTTATTGCCGATTTGTTTGAAAAGGCTACCAACTCGATATTATCCTATTCGGTTAATCTTTTAGGCAGTTTAGGTGGCATTATTCTTTTTGCAATTTTAGGTTGGTTTGCTACTCCTCCGCTATTATGGCTGATCATTGTTTTATTGATTATTTTATTTGATCAATTCAATCGACAAGTCAATAAAATAGTTTTTCTAAGTTTGTTATTATTAAACTTTATTATAGCATTTCTTTCGTCATGGATTAATCCTAATTTAGTAATTTGGTCCAATTACCAGAAGTTGGAAGTCACAAAGGAAGCAAGAGGTTATTATATTGCGGTAAATAATGTCGGTTATCAACAGATATTTGATAATAGCGATAATTACAAAGCCACTCGAGAAAGTGGGGCAGTGCCGTATGGTCAATATGATATTCCGTCTTTACTTTATCCTAAGGCCCAAAATATTTTAATTGTCGGAAGTGGAAGTGGTAATGATGTCGCCGGAGCAATTAGGAATTCTTCTGCTCAAATCACAGCAGTAGAGATAGATCGAAAAATTGCTGAATTAGGAATGAAATATCATCCTGAAAAGCCCTACGATAATAGTAGAGTTAATTTAAAAATCACTGATGCCAGAGAGTTCTTTAGCAATACTAATGAGAAGTTTGATTTGATTATTTTTGGATTACTCGATTCGCATACGACAGTTTCCCTAACAAATGCCCGGCTGGATAATTTTGTTTATACCGAAGAGGCAATGGAACAGGTAAAGAAACTTTTAAAACCTGGTGGAGTAATTACCCTAATTTTTCAAGTCAACCATCAGTTTATTTTAAATCGAATTTATAAAACTTTAACCAAAGTTTTTGCTGTTAATCCTCAAGTCATATCGATCAATAGTTCCGATATCGGTTGGGGTGGAACTATGTTTATTACTGGGGATAGTAATACTTTTAACAATGCTTTAAGTAAAAACGAAGCTTTAAATAACTATATTAAAAATATTAGTATGCCAATTGAGGAAAAAAATAATCCGCAATTAGATGCAATTAAAATAATAACTGACGATTGGCCATACTTGTATTTAGACAAGCCCCGGATACCATTGCTTGTGGTCTCTTTTTTAACAACCTTATTGTTAGTTGGAGCTAGAATTTCCAGAAGTACGATTAACTTTAGTAATATCAAAGCTCATAATAAGGAATTTATGTATTTTGCTTTTCTGGGCACAGGCTTCATGCTTTTAGAATCTTTTGGGATTAGTAAAGCTGCAGTTTGTTTTGGCAATACTTGGGTCATAAATGCCATAGTTATTTCTATTATTTTAATAGTTGGACTTATCGCCAATTATTTTTCGTCGCAGATTAGCCAGAAGAAAATAGCTGTTATTACTTTGCTCTCTTTTTTCTGCTGCCTTATCTTAAATAGTGTGAATTTTAGTTATTTATTGTCATATAGTTATTGCTGGAGAATAATTTTGGTTTCATTAATTTTATCACCGCCGCTCTTCTGTAGTGGGCTGGCTTTTGCTATTGTTTTTAGAAAGACAAAACATCAAGAGTTTTGTCTTGGCGCCAATATTTTTGGAGCCTTCATCGGAGGGATGATACAATTAGTTTCTTTTTATACAGGGTTAAGTTTTTTAACAATCCTTGCTGGGATTTGTTATTTGTCTTGCTCCTATTTTGGAAAAAAAATCAGAATTAGTTAATTGCTGGCACTATTTTTTTAAATAAATATAACCCTTTTGAATCAAAAACATCTGAAGGATAAATTTTTTCAATTGTGTAATGTTCCTTAAACCAATCGCTCTTGAGCAAAGAATTTCGAATAAATATTTCAAGACTAAAAATGTAATCTGGCATCACTCCCTTGACCATTGCTAAAGGAATCGCACTATTGATGACGTACTCTTCATTTTTTGGAGGTAAATATTTTAATACTTCAGGATTAACATGTCCGAGGCTGCTGATAATTTTAGCTTTGGAGTAGTATCCAAATGCACCAAATTCGGGTGCAAGGACAACTGTTTTTTCATTGATCTTGGGATCATACTCCTTAGCTATTTTAATGTACAAAGATTCACGATTATTAAAACTAAGCTGTTTCTTGGGAAAAGACTCATAACTCCATTGATCATTCCAGACAACGCTTAAAAAATTTGCTTCTTGGTTAGATCGTCGATATTCAAACTGTAAAAAAGAAAATACAAATAGATAAACAATGATTGTATAGTAAATTGTCTGTCTTAATTGTTGTTTGCTGCCAAAAAACAATCTTTTTAATCCCAGAATCAATCCTAAGATATAGATCAGTTCTAAAGGCACGGTGTACCAAATGAAAATAAATGGATTAGCAACAAGGTAGGCGAACATAAAGAAAAAATAAAAATAAAAAAACACATTAATTTTTGGATCTTTATTTGATAAAGATAAAAACCCATATATAAAAACAAAACATAATATTATAATGGACAAAGCAAAATTATATTTTATAAGATGAGAATCTGTTGGAGAAAATATTTTGGAAAAAAAGAAGCAAGAGTAAGTCATCAAATCATTTATTCCTTCCAGATTGTTTCTGACATAAGCCAATGATTTTGCTTTTACTGAACAAGGAATGAAGCTGCCAAATTTAAAAGTTGCAAAAATTATCCAAGGAAGAGCACATGTTAGAAATCCAATTATTTCTAATTTAGGTAATTTTTTTTGACGAAGAATTCTCTCAGTAACTATCGCCATAATACAAAATATTCCCTCTGGCCTAGTGAGGAAGGAAATGCCACAGAGGCAGCCAGTTAATATCCGATGTTTTTTAGAATCAAAAAGAGAGCAATAGAAACTGCTCATAAGGGTAACAAGGAACAAAGATGTTTCCATACAATAGACGGTAGAAATAACCTCAGCAAAGCTTGTTGCCAATAAAAATGCAGCAAAGTTTGCTAAAAACTTAGATTGAGTAAGGTGAAAAGCAAGTTTAAACAAAATTACTAAGCTTATAATGTGAAAGAATAATCCAAAAGAAAATGCTACGGAGATTGCTTTTAAATGAAGAAATCGACAAAGCAAACCAACCAGAACAGTGTAAAGTGGAGTAGTTCCAAAAATTGCTTCTCCCTTATTGTAAGCAAACTCAAAATTATCGGCAAAATTATCAGCCAACCTCAGAGTCATAAACCCATCGTCTCCGGGCATGATATAACTGGACACACAGATATAAATCGACAATAAGACGATTCCTGTCAAAATCCAATATTCTCTAATAAAGTTTTTTATGAAATTCATTTTGTTGTTTGTTTTTCTATTTTTCCCAATTGGTAAAGAATGAAGCAAAACATGCAAGCAAGTAGTAAAGGATAACTGCTCAATAATCCCGGGAAAAAGGGGATTACTTTCTTGCCTGCAATAATATTTGGAAAGAAAAAGTTGCCCGCATACAATAGAACATTAAATAGCAAAAAGAAATTTGTTTCTTGATCGGGGAAATTAAGTTGTTTAAGTTTGTTCCAAGTAAGAATAATTGGAAGTAAAGAAATTATTAAATAATGTTCCCAAGCGATAGGATTGGCAAATAGGCTAAGAAGCAGAATAATACTGAAACTTATTTCAAAAGAAAAAGCAGCTTTTTTTACTTTGTGGATGAAATAAACAATCACGATTAGAATAAAAATATTAAAGTAAAAAACCAATTGTTCTTTTAAAATAAGAGGCTGAAAAAATACGGTGCCGATATTCTCATCGAAAAAACTTTGGCCGGAAAACAATTTCTGTCCCAGGGAAAATAAGGATACATTGTTATGATACGATGCATATCTTTTACCGACTTGGAGAATTTCTTTTAAGTAATAATCTAAAAACGTTTGCCAGCTGATTAAAAATAAAGAAATAATATTTGCCACAAGAAAACTAATTCCGGAAACGACAATAATTTTAAATTTCCTTTTTAATGCTAAAAAAATTATAAACGGCCAGCCCATCAATTTTAAGCCAAAAATGATTCCTAAAAAAATTCCGGCAAAAATGTTATTTTTTTTCCAAGAAAGGTAAAATCTGAAAAAAAGATAGAGCAGTAATAAATTAATTTGCCCCAGGCTGGAAGAAATATAAAATATATTAGAAGTGATGATTGTTAAATAAAGAATAAAAGTCCATTTTTTGCTAAGAGGATGGAGTTTCTCTAATTTCCAACTCTCTTTTAAAAAAACAAAGAGCAGTAGTAAGTCTAGAGCAAACCAGATTAAAGCAGTTTGTTGAAAGCTAAAAAAAACAAATGGATAAAAAATTAAAATGCTACTTGGTGGATGGGGACTGGGATGTAGAAAAGGAATACTATCTTTAGGAAGTCCTAAAATTTTTTTTGACAATTGATCAATGGACAAATAGGGGTTAAGATTATTTTGCACGGCTTTTGCCATCAGGTAATCCTGGATCAGATCCTTTTTGAATATTAAATGTCCTTGAAAAATTTCTAAATTTTTATCGATCAGGTTAATTGCCGATAAAAAGAGGAGCAAAAAGCCGCAAGTAAACAACACAATTTTTACTTTTTTATTTTCTTTGTTATTTTTTATCAGGCTAAGAATGCTCATTTTTTATTATTGCAATACTGTTATGGGAGATTAAATCTAATTTTTTAAAACATATTTTCTAAAAACAACATTTTTATTATCCTTATTTACTTCCAAATTAAATTTGGGATTTTTATTATTTTCCAATTCTTTAATTAAATTTTGAGCAAAACAATGAGTTTCTTCTTTCTCTTTATTCCCCGACCAACATAGATCTTTAGTGAAAATCCAGAAACATTTGTTTTTGGTATTAATTTTATTCATTATTTGCGAAGCCAAGTAATTTTTTTCTTCTGCCGAGAAAAAGAACGTCGGCAGTAAGACAATTTCATTTTTAATATTATAGTATTGGAGAGGAAAGGAAATAAAAGAACTAAATAAGGGATCTTTTATGTGTTCCAATTTATTGCTCTCGACATATCCGGTTATTGAATAAATGGGGCAATTACCTGTTTTGTCCTGTGCTTGAATATAGTTAATATTATTTAACCAAATAGAATCACTTTTGATAATTTTAAAAATTAGAAAAAATTGTGTTATTAAAAAAATGAAAAGAAAACTGAAGGTAATTAATTCTGTTTTTTTTACAATTGATAATATGATTGCCAAAGATAATGCTAGCCCCAGGTATGTTTGGAGAAAATACCTGGGAAGCCAGAGAGAAATGGAAGAAAAGCTTGAGACAAGATAAACAAATAAAAGAGGAATTAATGTAAAAAGAAGTGAAAAAATAATTTCTTCTCGTTTTGTTTTCCTTAAAGTTTCAAGTTCTAATTTTGCTGCTTTATGGTAACTTTTGAGAAAGAAAGACATTAAAACTAATAGAACAATAAAGATAACTTCGAGATAAGTTATAGAAAATGAAATATCGAGATTGGGCTTTTTTAAATAATTCAAACTTTCTTTTCTCTGATAGAGGTAAAGAAATTGTTTAACCAGCGGAATTGAAAAAATAAAGAGCAGCGATGAAAAAATAAAAAAATGCTTAAGATACAAAGTCGAGGAATTTTTTCTGAGAAACAAACAAAAATACGCCAAATGTATCACTAAAATGATAGAAAAGAGGTAGTGTGTATAGATGATTGCCAAGACACTAAAGGTATAAAGGAGCAGAAGCTGCCAGGAATTTTTTATCAAATATTGTCCGAAAAGATAAGTTGAAAAGATAGAAAAAAAGATTACTAAAGAATAAGGACGAATCGAAGAAGAAGCAAAAGATAATTCTTGCATTTGAAAAAAAAGACAAACAGCAAATAGGGCAATATCTTTATCAAATAAATTTTTTGTTAATTTGAATAAGTAGAACCCCGAAAGAAAAAATAAAATCAAAGAAAATGCGCGTAAAGCATAGATGTTTTTAAAAGTGTTCTTAATAAAAAAAATTATTACGTAATAAAAAGGCGTTTGCCCTTGAACTAATAAACTTCTTTGAAAGACATCTGCTAACGATCCATTAATTACCCAAAGTGAACCATAATCATCTAAGGCATAATCATCTAAGGGAATATTTTTTTCAAAAAGATAAAGGTAAGAATTTAATGCCAGCAACAACAATGAAATAGTCAGGAACCATTGTATTTTTACATTTTTTGTCATATTAATAAATTAAAAAAGTATTTCTAAGAGATAATCTCCCAGATTATAAAATATGGCATCAAAAAAAATATTGATTTTTATTGTCGCATATAATGCTGAAAAGACCATTGCCAATACCATTCAAAGAATTCC
>CAYOOT010000037.1:24094-26321 GCA_964405665.1 uncultured Bdellovibrionales bacterium
TTATTGTCGCATATAATGCTGAAAAGACCATTGCCAATACCATTCAAAGAATTCCTTTAGAACTATTAAATAATACTGATTTGGAATTGGAGATTTTATTAATTGATGATGCCTCAAAGGATTCTACATTTAAAACTGCCCGGGAAGCTATTGCCAATTTCAGTAATAAAATAAAAATAACAATTTTAAAAAATAAAAGAAATTTGGGTTACGGTGGAAACCAAAAATTGGGATATACTTATGCCATCGATAATAGTTTTGATATAGTGGCCTTGCTACATGGAGATGGCCAATATGCGCCCGAATATTTACCTAATTTACTTCAGCCCTTAATTAAAGAAGAAGCTGCTGCTGTTTTTGGTTCAAGAATGATTTATTATAAAGATGCTTTAAAAGGAAGCATGCCCATTTACAAATTTTTAGGCAATATTTGCTTAACATTTTTGCAAAATAAAATAGCTGGCACAAAATTATCAGAATATCACAGTGGTTATCGCCTCTATTCTTCTGCGGCCTTGAAAAAAATCCCTTTTGAAAAAAATTCTGATGGCTTTGATTTTGATACGGACATTATTTTGCAATTACATGAAGCAAATTTAAAAATAAAGGAATTGCCGATACCGACTTTTTACGGCGATGAAATTTGCTATGTCAACGGTTTACAATATGCTTTTAAAATCTTAAAAACAGTTGCCGTCTATGCTTTGCAAAAAAGAGGAATTTTTTACCAAAGTAAATTTGATATCAATTTAAAGCAAGACTCTCCATATAAATCAAAATATAATTTTTTTTCCACTCATAGTGAAGCCTTAAAAAATATTGATAATAATCAAAAAGTTTTTATTTTTGGCTGTGGCAATTATTCGCTGGTTGAACCGTTTATTAAAAAAAACTGCCTTCTTTCTTTGTTGGATTTTAAAATCGAAGAGGATCTTAAAAAGAAAGCAGTTTCCTTTTATGAAACAGATTTGGATACTTTTGATTTTTCTGTTTTAGAAAAAGAAAACCACTTTCCCACAGTTTTAATTCTCGATGTAATTGAACATCTCAAAAATCCTGAAGAATTTTTGAACAAATTAAGGGAATTAAAATGTTTTTCGGAAAGTAAAATTATTATTTCTACACCCAATGTGGTCTTTTTCCCTTTGCGGATTATGTTTCTGTTAGGAATGTTTAATTACGGGAAAAGGGGAATTTTAGATAAAACTCATACTCGCTTATTTACTTTCTCCAGTATTCGAAGAATATTAATTGATTCTGGTTTTGAAATTGAACAATTAAAAGGAATTCCTGCACCTTTTCCTTTTGCTATAAAAAATAATTTCTTAGCAAAAAGTTTGTTGGCGATAAATTTATTTTTAATAAAAATTTCCAAAACACTTTTTTCTTTTCAAAGTTTCATTATTTGTCATATTAAACCAAAAGTTGGTAATATTCTTAAAGAAACAATCTGTTTCAGTGAAGACATCCGCAAGATTATGTAAATCAGAGCACAGTAATTCTCGTGGTTATCATTTGCGCTGATGATAAAGTTGCCATTAGGTACATTTTTAAATATTTTTCGATAGGAAAAAAGCTGTTAATAATGACCTTCTTGCATTGCAATAAATATCGAGGTATTAGGCCTTGGTGTTTGCGGGAGTAGCTCAATTGGTAGAGCATCAGCCTTCCAAGCTGAGGGTCGCGGGTTCGAGTCCCGTCTCCCGCTTCCTTCGACTCGGCCCTTTGGGGCCTCGCTCAGGACAAGCCACTTTTGTGCCGAGGCGAGGAAGCCCTGAGCGAGCGAAGCGAGTCGAAGGGCGGAATATTTAAGTTTTAATAAATTTACTTATAAAAATAGTATCTTCCGCCCACGTGGCTCAGGGGTAGAGCACTTCCTTGGTAAGGAAGAGGTCATGGGTTCAATTCCCATCGTGGGCTTTTAAAAATTAGGCTTTGCCTAATTTTATCCTCAGCGAGCGAAGCGAGTCGAAGGACTAAATAAATCAATCATTTTTTACTCAGAAATCCCTCCACCCCTCTTGCATGAATTTGTTTAGAAGTGTAAAAGGCAGCCTGGCTGCGTTAGTCCGTATTGGTGCGGGCTAAATCATCAACAAATAAATTAACAATTTTATTAACTAACTTTTCTCGGACAATTTTTTTGTCTGGTTTTATTTTTTTGTAATTTTGACAGGAGAGAGCGATGTCTAAAGCGAAATTTGATAGAAGCAAACCGCACGTAAAC
>CAYOOT010000038.1:0-25845 GCA_964405665.1 uncultured Bdellovibrionales bacterium
AATCCGCCCGAGTTAAAAAGTTAACTCTTTGATAATGTTAACTGCTTTGCTTCAAGCAAATGCAGTGCACCTCAGAGTGCAAGGCAAGAAAACAATCCTCATCGATTATTCTTCCTAATTTTATTGGCAAAGGGTTTACCCAAACATTGTTTGGGGAGTTTGAGGCTCTTTCCTGTTATCATGGTGATAACGGGGCTAATAAATTAAATAAAGGAAAATAAAATGGCAACTGGTACAGTAAAATGGTTTAATCCAACTAAAGGTTATGGTTTCATTGCTCCTGATGATGGTGGTAGTGATGTGTTCGTTCATATGAGCGCATTAGAAAAAGCCGGAATGAGAAGTCTTAATGAAGGCCAAAAAGTAAGCTACGAACTAGCTACTGAAAGAGGTAAAACCTCTGCTGCAAATCTTAAAGCAGCCTAATAAAAAATTGTTCCGCATTTATCGTTGCTCAAGTTTATAAAAATACTTAAGTAGTTTTTATTTGGTATTTTTTAAACTCGAGTGCTTCAATTGCGGAACAACTTTGAGTAATACACTTTCTAAGGGTGGTTACATATTTTACCACTCGTTAAATTTCCAGATTAGGCCATAGGGATGGTTTTATATCATCTAGTTTTTGTTCTGAACTGGCGCGGTTTCTTTAATTACGACACAAGACGATACGTTACGATTTAATATAAATTTTATTTTTATAATAGGTAATTCTTTATGAATGATTTTAATCAATTCAATTTACCAGCTGAGTTAAATGCTTCGCTGGAACGAATGAAGTTCACTGCTCCTACACCAATTCAAGAGCAGGCAATTCCACTAGCCTTAGCCGGTCATGATATTTTGGGTTCAGCACAAACTGGAACTGGAAAGACCGCCGCTTTTGCTATTCCCTTAGTAGTTAAATTATTGGCTAACCCTAATGATTCAGCACTTGTTCTTACTCCAACTCGTGAACTTGCTTTACAAGTAATTAAAGTAATTGAACAACTGCTCAATAATTCCGGGCATATTAAAACTGCTCTGCTTATTGGCGGAGATTCAATGTTTAAACAACTACAACAATTAAGAATGCGTCCCCGTGTAGTGGTTGGAACTCCGGGTAGAATTAATGATCACCTCGAACGTGGAACTTTAAAATTAATTTCTACTAAGATGTTAGTGCTTGATGAAACAGATAGAATGTTGGACATGGGTTTTGGAGTGCAATTAGAACGTATCGCCAGACACCTTCCTCCAATTCGTCAAACGTTGATGTTTTCTGCTACTTTACCTCAGGCCATCGTTAAGATGTCTGAACGTTATTTGCAGAATCCAAAACGTATTGCCGTAGGACAAACTAATACTGCTGTTCCTCAAGTAAAACAGGAAGTAGTAAGAATTAATGAAGCTGATAAATATCAAGAACTTCTAAAAGAATTGGCTTCCAGAGAAGGTTCTATTTTGGTGTTTGTAAAAACCAAATATGGTGCCGAAAAGTTAGCGGATAAATTATACAGACAGCAACATAGCGCTGATGCCATTCATGGAGATTTGCAACAACGTCAACGTGAACGCGTAATTGCTGGTTTTAGAAATAAGAAATTTCGTATTTTAGTTGCTACCGATATCGCAGCCAGGGGATTAGATATTCCGCATATTGAGCATGTAATTAATTTTGATATTCCTCATTGTCCGGAAGATTATATCCACAGAATTGGCCGTACCGCTCGCGCGGGTGCTGTTGGTTCAGCTTTGAGTTTCATTTGCCAAGATGATGTTAAAAGATGGAGAGCAATTGAGCGTTTGCTTAACCCACAAGCTGAGTCTGAAAGAAGATCAAATGGTAGAAATGGACAACAAAGAAGAGGCAATAATCCTGGTTACCAAGGTGATCGCAGACGACGTTTCCGCGGTGGAAGGTCGGATCATCATCAACAAGCTAGTTACTAAACGATGTATGTAGGGGCAGGTTTTATGCCTGCCCGTTCTATCAAGACATTCCGGGCAGGCATAAAACCTGCCCCTACGTTTGATGAAAAAAATATTTCTTATAATTTTTCTCTTGTGCTTAGGCGTCTTTTTCAGCATCAAACAATCCCTCAAAAAACCTCCAGTAGTCGCAGCACATTATTATTCCTGGTTTCCCGAAAATTGGAATGGCGGCTTCGTCGGGGAAAAATTAGTTCCTCCAATCATGCCTTTGCTGGGCAAATATCAAAGTAACGAAGAAACATTTAAAAAACATCTGCAATGGGCAAAAGCTGCCGGAATTAATTTATTTATTTTTGATTGGTGGGCCAAGAGAAGAGATTTAAGAAAAAAAGTTGAAAAAGAAACAAAGATTTTGGAAGAAACTAAGGAGCTGTCCTTTGCCATTCAATATGAAGTTTTTGACCTAAAAGACAAGGGAGACGAAGAAGTTTTAGGTGAAGCGGGTAATGTTATTTACATGAATCAAGAAAGAGTGGAGCGTTTAAAAACACACTTGGAACATCTTGCTAAGAAATTCATGTTTAATCCACAATATTTTAGGATTGATAATAAACCGGTGCTTTTTATCTATGTCACAAGACAGTTAGTTGGTGATGTCGCTTCTGCCATCAAAGCAGCAAGGGCTCATGTAAAAGAAATCACTGGACTGGATTTATATTTAGTGGCGGATGAAGTTTACTATAATGTGCTTGATTATAATCAAAAAGACGGGGTCTATATGCATCAAACATTGGATCCAGATCTTGGGCGTATTAAAGCATTCGATGCGCTGACTTGTTACAACCCTTATTGGAGTGATCAAAAAGAACATTCCGGAGAAGATGGCATTGAGAATTTTTTTCGGGATGTCGATCAACTTTATTCCAAATACAGCAAAGTTGCCAAAGATAATGGCCTAGATTTTTTCCCGGGAATTTTGGCCGGATATAATGATCGGGGAGTTCGTTTAAAGGAAAACCATTTTGTTATTCCTCATTATTATCAAAATAAGACAGGAGAGCAGAAAAGTTTTTTCCAAGAAAATCTTCAAAGATTTGCCACGAAATATTTGAGCAAAAGAAATCCACTTTTTGTAATTACTTCTTGGAATGAATGGAACGAAGGATCGCAAATTGAACCGACTGTGGAAACGGCGGAAACAACAAAAGATCTTAGTGAAAGCGATGATTACACTCAAGGGTTTAAATATTTTGGATACGGCGATCGGCACTTAACTGAGCTCAAGCAGTTTTTACTGCAAAATTAAGAGTAGATGAGCAATTTACCAGTTTATTTATTCTGTTTTTGCTGCTAAAAGCAGAATAAAATTATGTCAAAAGCACCTTTTCATATTCGATTTTCTTTTCTACGCATGCCCTTGTCGTTTGTGCGCATTTGTTGGTACCAAGGCATTGCCGAGGCCTTAAGAGTATTTATCCAAAAGTTATTTCCTAAATTAGTGCTGATCACTAATTCACTTAGCGGACTAAAATTTCCTCCACTAAGCGCTTCCAATGTAAAATCATATATTTCTCTTTTTGTTTTACAACCAAAAATATCAATTGTTATTCCCGTATTTAATTCTCTTTGGTTGAAAGAAGCAGTGGAAAGTATTTTAGCACAAAGCTATAAAAATTTTGAATTAATTCTTGTTGATGATTGTTCGACCAACAAACAAACCTTAAAAGTTCTTTCCAATTACGAAAACAATCCTCAAGTTAAAGTTATTAAAAATAAAGTTAATCTGAATATTAGTGCTGCTACAAATGTCGGTATTGAGGCCAGTAGCGGAGAATATATCGCCTTTATGGATCATGATGATCTCTTGCACCCCGATGCTTTGGCTTACTTCGTCCGAACTTTAAATAACCAGGAAAAAGCCGATGTTTTTTTTAGTGACGAAGTAATTATTGGTACTTCGGGCAGAGTTTTAAACAATTATAAAAAATCAGAAATTTCTTTGGATTTACTGCTTTCCGTAAATGCCGTAACACATTTTTGTATAATCAAAAAAAGTTCTTTATTGCAAATTGGTTTGTTACGTTCGGAATATGATGGTGCGCAAGACCATGATTTGATGATTAGAGCTGCAGAAAATGGCTTAAAATTTTGTCATTTACCTTATGATCTCTATGCTTGGAGGGTGCATCAACATTCCATGTCCGCAAAAATTAGAAGCATCAAAAATGAAAAAGAAAAAACAGAATTACCGAAAGCTTATTTGGCAGGTAAAAAAGCAATTGAAGCTTATTTGGCAAGGAATAAAATTAAAGCGACAGTGACCGATGATGCTTACTGTTGGTTTCGAGTAAAGCGGGAACTTCCTCCGACACAAGATCAAGTGGCGATCCTTGTCCCTTTTAAGGATCAAGTCTCATATTTGAAACGATTGCTCAGTAGTTTGGAAAAAACTCTTTATACCAATTACGTTGTTTATCTGGTCAATAATCGTTCGGAAAAATCGGAAACATTTACTTATTTGGATCAACTTAAATCTTCCAATAATTCTCGCTATGTTTTTGTTGATTTTGATGAGCCATTTAATTATTCCCGTTTACATAATCAGGTAGTTTCTAAAATTCCCAATGAACTTTTACTTTTTTTAAATAATGATATCGAGATTATGGAACCTGAGTGGTTGGGAGCAATGTTGGAGCATATTTATCGTCCAAAAGTTGCGGCAGTGGGTGCAAGATTACTATATGCCAATGGATCTATTCAGCATGCCGGAATGCGTTTTGCGCCAAGTATTCATTTTTGTGCTTGGAATATCTCTAAAGAAGACGGGTATTTTACAAAAGTTCAGCGGGAGGTTGCTGGTGTTACGGCGGCCTGCATGTTAATTAGGCGTTCGATCTTTCAAGAAGTTCATGGTTTTGATGAGATAAATTTTCCAATCGGATTTTCCGATGCAGATCTTTGCTTAAAACTGATAAAAAGCGGTTATAAGATAATTTATACACCTTTTGCCGAACTTTATCATCATGAATCTATGACTCGTGGTGTTCAGGAAGAAAGCTATGAAAAATATAATCTATTTAAACGCTATATTGGAAACACTCCAATGATTGATCGTTTTAGTAGAACTATGTGATTAGATAATTTAAATAGAAATGAAAATATTAACACCCACCGATAATTCCTTTATAAAGTTACTTGATCAACAGATTATTGTCTGTGATGGGGCGATGGGCACGGAAATACAAAAGCGTTCCCTTACTTTGGATGATTTTTTAGGAAAAGAAGGTTGTAACGAACTGCTTTGCTTGTCCCGGCCTGATGTGATCAAAGATATTCACGCCTCTTTCTTTAAAGCAGGTGCCGACGTTGTAGAGACAAATAGTTTCGGTTCTGCTTCTGTAGTTTTGGATGAATATGAAATCGGCGATAAAGCCTATGAGTTAAATTTTCAGGCAGCAAAAATAGCCAAAGAAGTTGCTAAAGATTTTTCAAATAATAATCGAGAATGTTTTGTTTCCGGCTCAATTGGACCAACTACCAAATTAGTTTCTCTGGGTCATATTGATTTTGATTCGCTTTATAATTCTTACGCTATTCAAATGGAAGGCTTAATTGCTGGAGGAGTAGATTTATTACAAATTGAAACCTGCCAAGATCCCTTGCAAATTAAAGCGGCAGTCCAGGCTGCGCACTTTGCTTTTAAAAAATTAGGCAAACGAATTCCAATTTTTGTTCAAGTGACAATTGAAGCAACTGGCACAATGCTGGTTGGCCCTGATATGATGACAGTTTTAACTACTCTTGAATATCTGCCTGTAGAAGGAGTGGGGATGAATTGTGCTACTGGCCCCGATCTGATGAAAGAGCATTTAAGAGTGCTAGCTAATAATACTACTCGCTATATTTCTATTCTTCCTAATGCCGGACTTCCCAGAAATGTGGGTGGAAAAGCGGTTTATGATTTAACTCCGGAACAACTGGCTGCTGCTTTAAGAGAATTCGTTCAGGATTTTAAAGTAAACATGATTGGTGGTTGTTGTGGAACTACTCCCGAACATATTAAAGCATTAAAACAAATTGCTATTGATTTTAAACCAGCACCTAGAAATAAAAGTTTTACACCACACGTTGCCTCTTTGTATCAAGCAGTTCCTTTGGATCAGGATGGAACTTCTCCTCTTTTAGTGGGAGAGCGCACCAATGCTAACGGCTCCAAACAATTTAAACAGCTTTTGTTGGCTGAAGATTGGAGCGGCATTGTGGAGATGGCAAAAGATCAGGAAAAAGAAGGTTCGCACGTAATTGATGTTTGTACTGCCTATGTCGGCAGAGATGAAGTGCGAGATATGAAAGAAGTTTTATCCAGACTGGCAACGCAGGTCAGCACTCCAATCACCATTGATTCCACGCAACTTGATGTCTTAGAAGCTAGTTTAAAACTGCTTGGCGGAAGATCGATTATTAATTCCATTAACTTAGAAGATGGAGAAGAAAGATTTGATAAGGTTGCGGAATTAGCCACACGCTTTGGTGCGGCATTAATTGCTTTAACAATTGAAGAAGCCGGAATGGCTAAAAAAGCAGCAGATAAATTTAGAGTTGCTAAGAGGATTTATGAATTAGCTACTATTCGTCATGGACTTCCTGCAGACAGTTTGATTTTCGATCCACTTACTTTCACCATCGCTTCCGGAGATGAAGATTCCAGAGATGCTGGTGTGCAAACACTGGAAGGAATTAAGTTAATTAAGGAAAATCTTCCGGGCGTTAGAACAATTCTTGGACTTTCCAATATTTCTTTTGGTCTCAAACCTTATGCCAGACAAATTCTAAATTCTGTTTATTTAGATGAGGCGATTAAATACGGTTTGGATGCGGCGATTGTGCATGTCAGTAAAATTATTCCGATCCATCAAATTAAAGAAGAAGATTTAAAAGTAACTTTGGATTTAATTTATGACAGAAGAAGCGAAGGCTATGATCCTTTATTTGCTTTTATTGGAAGATTTGCTGATGCCAAAGCAGTGAGCACTACTTCTGCAGTGGATGAAGCGACACAAGAAGTGGAAGAAGTCTTAAAAAATCGCATTATTCAGGGCAATAAAGTAAATATTAATGTTCAGCTGGAACGAGCACTTAAGAAATATAAGCCCTTACAAATTATCAATGAAGTCTTGCTTGAAGGAATGAAGGTCGTAGGTGAATTATTTGGTAGCGGGAAAATGCAGCTTCCTTTCGTATTGCAATCTGCAGAAACCATGAAGTCCGCAGTTGCCTACTTAGAGCAATTTATGGAAAAAGTGGAAGGTTCCGAAAAAGGTTCCATTGTTTTAGCTACAGTGCGGGGAGATGTGCATGATATCGGGAAAAATCTGGTAGATATAATTTTATCAAATAATGGATATAAAGTTCACAATCTGGGAATCAAACAACCGCTGGATAATATTTTAGGCGCTACTAAAGAGCATAAGCCTACAGCGATTGGTTTATCAGGATTGTTAGTAAAATCCACAGTGGTGATGAAAGAAAATTTAGAAGAAATGACCAAGCAAGAATATAATATTCCTGTGATTTGTGGTGGAGCGGCACTGAACCGGGCGTATGTCGAAGATGATCTAAGAAATACCTATAAAAGTGGAACGGTATTTTATGGTCAAGATGCTTTTACCGGACTAAGGCTGATGGAAGAACTAACTGGTAATGCAGAAAAAGATTTAATTCTCTATTCAACAGAAACAAAAGTGAGGCGAGGAAAAACAAGAGCAGAAAAAGAAGAGTCTGCTGCCGAGTTGTCTCATGTTTACGTAAAGACCGATTTGCCACCTGCAAAAAATATTCCCCAACCGCCTTTTTGGGGAACAAAAGTTTTTAAACCGCAAGATTTTAATTTGGCGGAAATTTTTAAATACATTAACAAAAAAGCGCTTTATGCCAATCAATGGCAATATCGAAGAAACAAAGATTCTTCTACCGTAGAGCATAAAGAATTTTTAGCAAAAGTTGTGGATCCCAAACTGGAATACTGGAAAGAGCGCATCATCAAAGAAAAATCTCTTGAGCCTCATGCAATCTATGGCTACTTTCAATGTAACAGCGATAAAAATGATCTTATAGTTTTTAAACCGGATTCCAATGAAGAAATCACCAGATTCAGTTTCCCTCGGCAGCCTCAGGAAAAAAGAAGATGCTTGGCTGATTATTTCTTGCCACTAGAAAGTGGTAAGCGCGATTTACTGGCGGTGCATTTAGTGACAATGGGAGCATTGCCGACAAAGGTTGCACAAGCACTTTTTCAAGATAATCTCTACGATGATTATTTGCATTTTCACGGCATGTCTGTGGAATCGGCAGAAGCACTGGCAGAGATGATCCACCAAAGAATTAGAAAAGAATGTGGATTTGCCGAAGAGGATTCGCCGCAAATCGAAGAACTTTTTAGAAAAGGTTATCGCGGTTGCCGCTATAGTTTTGGTTATCCCGCTTGTCCGAACTTAGAAGACCAAGTGAAATTATTTAAATTAATCGATCCTAGTTTAATTGGCGTTAAACTAAGCGAGGAATTTCAACTTGACCCAGAGCAATCCACTTCTGCAGTGATCATGCATCATCAAGAAGCAGTTTATTTTTCTATATAGATAATCCAAAAAGCCTGTAAAAAAGAATCTTATAATCGCTGTAGATCTTATATGTTTCGAACCTCCTGTCGTTGCGAGCGTAAGCGAAGCAATCTCCCAGTGTTTACGTATAGTTCAATTTGGGTAAACACGAGGAGATTGCTTCGGTCGCCTTCGGCTCCCTCGCAACGACAGGTTGTTTTGTCTTCGATTCCATCGCGGCGACAGACTCTGCAAATATACTTATAAATAAAATCTTGATATTAAACTTACATATAGTTTAAAATCAAGTATGAGCAATACTTGTCGTCATTGTAATAGAAACTTCCAAATTTTTCCTGCCGAATTAGATTTCTTCTCCAAGATCTCCCCAGAATTTAATGGCAAACGTTTTGCCATACCACCACCCACACTTTGCCCCGATTGCCGCATGCAGAGAAGATGTATTTGGCGCAATGAATTTTCTTATTATGCCCGTAAATGTGATTTGTGCGAAAAGCGTATTATCTCAGTGCATTCGGCAGATAAACCATATCCGGTTTATTGTAACCAATGTTGGTGGAGTGATGCTTGGGATCCTTATTCTTATGGGAAAGAAATAGATTTTACTAAATCTTTTTTTGAGCAATTTACAGAATTACAGAAGAAAATGCCCAAACCATCTATGGCAAATGATAACCATATTGCAAGCGAAAATATCGAATACTGTCAAGGTCTCGCTTATTCCAAGAATTGTTATTTAGTTACCACTTCCTGGAGACTTGAGGATTCTCTTTACTGTTCAAATTGCGGGGAGGCAAAAGATCTTCTGGATTGTCGTTTCGTTGGTCAAGGATCGGAGCTTGTTTATGAATCTGCTTCTTGTGTGAAAGTATATTCTTCTTCTTTTCTTTATGGTTGTGATAGCTGCTCTGATTGTCATTTAGGAATCGATTTAAGAGGTTGTGCTAATTGTTTCTGCTGTATTGGATTAAGGCAGAAAGAATATTGTTTTTTTAACCAACAGTGCAGCAAACAAGAATATCAAGAAAAAATTGCCGAATATAGAAATGGCAGTTATCAAGCATTGGAAGCAGCAAAAAAAGAATTTACCAAATTTGCCAAACTTCAACCCCAGAAAGCAGTTTTTCAAGTGAATTGTGAAAATTCTTCAGGAAATAATTTATATTTCTGTAAAAATTTCATTGGTTTTAATGTTATTGCCGGAGAAGACAGTCGTTATTATGTTATTGGCACTCGTCCCGTTCATTGTCAGGATATTCTAGTCGGAGGGGAGCATTCCTGGTGCTATGAGGGAGTCAATCCCGATCACTCTTATATGAGTCATTTTACTGTTTGGTGTTGGAGTTGTAAAAATACTCTTTATAGCGATAATTGTCATTCTTCTAATAATATCTTTGGCTGTATCGGGTTAAGACATGCTGAATATTCTATTTTAAATAAAAAATATTCTAAAGAAGATTATTCTATTCTGGTAACTAAACTTATTGAACAAATGAAAACTAGATCTGAATGGGGGGAGTTTTTTCCATTTGGAGTCTCACAATTTTCCTATAATGAAACCATTGCTCAAGATTACTTTCCTATATCCGAAAATGAAGCAAATAAACTTGGCGCCAATTGGCAGAATACCAGTTCCCGTCCTACTGGAAATATTAATTTTAAAATTCCAGATCAGATAAGTGAGATATCAGATTCGATAGTGAGCGAAATTCTTGCTTGTGAGGAATGTAAGAATGGTTTCAAAATCATGACGCTAGAACTTAAATTTTATAGAAAAATGAATTTGCCTCTCCCTCATAATTGTCCGGATTGCAGAAGAAAAAATCGTTTTTCCAGAACTGGTTCTTTTAAACTCTTTCCTGCTAAATGCTATGGCTGTGCTTTGGATATAGAAGCTGCCGAACCGGCAAATAAAGAATCCAAAATTTTTTGTAATTCATGTTATGAAAAAATTCTTCATTTGTGATCATGCGTTATTAAGAAGCAGTTTATTTTTCGATATAGTTCGTAGATTATATTTGGCAATAAGAGGACTCAGCTAGTAAGCGGACTAAAGTCCGCGCTCCGTACGTATCTTGCTTAAGTATAAAATTTAAATGTTAGCAAAAGACCATTGGAGCGCGGACTTTAGTCCGCTTATTGCCAAATTAAACAGTTTACATTTCAAAATAACAATAGTAGATTCCAGTGGTTTTGAAAACTTCCAATGTTGAACAAAGAATCTTTTTGTAAATATTCTCATTATTTCTTTTTGCTGTACACTTTATGTGCAGCACTCTCTATTGCCGCTTCTCAAATTATTTTAATAACTTTGCTTATTTATTGGATTGTTTTATTAATTAGCAATAAAGAAGCTCGAATAAGCTTTGACAGAACTTATATTTCTCCTTTTTTCTTTTGGTTTGTAATTTGTATTGTTTCAGCCTTAGTAGGCATTTCTCCCATTCGATCGACAATTGAAGTTTTAAAAACCTCGATTTTCCTCTTACTTCCCCTGGTAGTGTTTTATTCTTTTAATGCCGTGTATTTGAGTACCCGAGAATATTTATTGCGAATTGAAAGTTATATCGTGGGTTTAATTATTGGCCAATCGATTGCCGCTTTGCATAGTATTTTAACTGAAGCTTTTAATTTAAATCTTCCTCGTTTGCTTCCGGGAGCCGTGACGGAATCGGGGCAATTGGTGTTAGTGATCCCACTTGCTTTACTGAGCATTTTTTATTTTTTTACCAGTTCTAAAGAACAAAAAAAAATAAAAATTTTTAATTTTGAAATACCGCCGATATTTTTTGCAGGATTGATGTTTGCAATGTTTCTGATAATTGCCTGGCCGGATGCAATTATGGGTGAGGAAACTTTAGTTCAAAGTAATAATCATCGTTATTTTGCCTTACTTGTAGTGATTATTCTTTCATTCCCTTTGATTCGTCGAGGAACAGATTCTCTGAAAGATAAGTTATTTGGCAAAACAAAAGTTTTAAATATTGAGCTTTTTAATTTAGTTTGGGTTGTTGCCGCATTATTGTTTGCTGCTTTGCTAATTAATCTGAAAAGAGGACCCTGGTTTGGAGTGTTCTTTGAGCTCTTGGTTATCGGTTTTTTATTGTCCAAGAGACTGCTTGTTTGGTCCATAGTAATTGCCGCATTTTTATTGCTTACATTATCTCCTGCCAGAGAAAGGATCTTTAATGTGCAAGATCATTTTAATATTTCCGGTGGAAGAAAGGTAATGTGGGAACTTGGTATTGAACTTTCACAACGTTTTCCTTTGGGACTGGGGTTAAATAATGCAAAATATATGCAAGAGCTCGATGATACCATCCCCTATGAACACAGGCATATGCATAACAATTTGCTTAATATTCTGGTAGAGACTGGTTGGATAGGATTAGGAATATTTATTTGGTGGATGTTTTTAATTTTTAAAATGGGATTTGGAATATATTTATATTCGCAAACACAAAATGACAAATTGAGAACGCAGCTGGGTTTGCTGGCACTTTGTCTTACTGCGGCTTTGGTAGGCTGGCAAGTTTCCGGTTTTGTGGAATACAATTTTGGCGACGGAGAAATTCGCTTAATTGCCTTTTTCTTTATGGGAATTTTATTTGTGGTGGATAGTTTTATCAGAAGAAATGAAGAAGTTTTAGGAAAGTAAAATGGATTTTTTTAGAGAATTGAATAATAAAATATTTAACACAAATCTTAAATATTTGGTTATTGGTGGTTATGCCATTAATAAGTATGGCTATTCTCGATTCACTGCTGACATCGATTTGCTTATTAAGAAAACGGACCTTATTTTATGGCAAGAAATAATAGGAAATTTTGGTTATAAACAATATTTTGCAACAGAGGCATTTGTTCAATTTTCATGTTCAAGGCAAGGATGCTTGCCAATTGATTTGATGCTTGTTGATGATTCAACTTTTGAAAAGTTAGATAAGGCTGCAAAATCAGTAACTTTTGGTATAGCCGAAGCAAAAATCCCTTCTATTTTCGACTTAATTGCTTTAAAGTTACATGCCCTAAAGCAAGGTCAGAAACATAGACAACTAAAAGACTATGATGATATAATTCAAATTGTAAGGCTTAATAATATCGATAGCAAATCATCGGAATTTATTAATCTTTGTAATAAATATGGAAGTTCTGAAATTTATGAAAAAATCATCAAAGAACTTAGTTGATTTGTCTAAAAAGGAGCAAACAGATTTACTGCGCAAGCTAATAGAGGATCCTCTAAATTTACCCAATGGCTCAGATTTTATTTCATCAGCTCCCGTGCTAAGCGATGAAGAATATCACAGATTTTGTCTGGAAGCTGCTAGATATAACGATTGCCAGAAGAATAGAAAAGAAATAGAAAAGAACTTAAAAAACTTTGTTCCCTTTGAAATTAAGGATTAGTTTTGTCGAAAGCTAAATGCAAAGAATGTTCTTGCGAATATGAAAATATTATCTGCCCTCAATGCTTTCAAAGGTTCTCCCGCTAACGTAATTATTTTAAATCAAGCCGTAAAATTTGAATTCGAACTCAAAGGGCATGATTGTGAGATATTTCCTCTTGCCGATGGAGGGGATGGCACAACCGATGTTTTTATTTATAATTTAAAAGATCATTGTCAGTGGAGGGAGGTGCGTGGAGTGCGAGACGCACTGGGAAAATTGATCGATAGCAAATGGTTATATGTTCCCAAGAATAAAAGATGGGAGATTAGTGCCGATACTGCTTTTATTGAATTGGCCAAGATTTCTGGCTTGGCGATGATTGAAGACCAAGAAAGAAATCCCTTATTAGCCAATACCTACGGAACAGGACAATTAGTTCTTGATGCAATTAAAAAAGGCTGTAAAAAAATATTTATTACCATTGGTGGAAGTGCCACTGTTGATTGTGGTCTTGGTTTGTTACAGGCTTTGGGGGCAAAGTTTTTTATTAATGAAGTTTTATTAAAAGAACTAAGGCCTCAGGATTTTTCACAAATTACGTCTATTGATTTAGAAATAGTTCAAGACAAACTTAAAGATATTGAAGTTGTTTTTTTATGTGATGTGGAAAATCCATTGATTGATTATGAAAAAACTAAGGGTGCTTGGATGTTCATGCGACAGAAATTTCCGAGTATGATGCCTGAAGCAGAAAAACTGCGGGCAATGGAAATTTTACAGCAAGGATTAAAACAGATTGCCACTCTTGCAAATCAGCAATATCGATTAAATAATTCTGAAAAAATTCAAGGCACAGGCGCTGCTGGCGGCATCCCCTTTTTATTTAATGCAGTTTTAAAAGTTCCCATTCACTCCGGTGTGGATTATTTGGCAGATTGGTTTAATTTAAGAGAAAAAATTAGTGCGGTTGATTTGGTAATCAGCGGAGAAGGTGCCGTAGATGAGCAGACTTTTAAAGGCAAGGCGGTTTCTAAGATTATTAACTTAGCCCGGGAATATCAGAAAAAAGTCATTATTTTTTGTGGAGCGGTAGAAGACGGGCTGAAAATAGAAAATTATGGAATTAAGGAGTTGATTGTGATTAAGCCAAAAGAAATTAGCGTAGAAGAGTCTATCAGAAATACAGAGTCTTTACTGAGAGAAAAGATACGCGAGAAATTTTATCCTTGATTGGTTCATGCTGCAAAATATCCAAAAAATCAGAGACCAAAATTTTAAGGTAATAAGCGGACTAAAGTCCGCGCTCCGTACGCTCTTTGCTTACATTTAAATTGCATTCTTAAGAAAAATACGTTCGGAGCGCGGACTTTAGTCCGCTTACTACCAAGACCGCTAGATCCCATAGGAAGAACGGCTTAATGCACTAATCTATTAATTACCGCTAGATCATCATTAAGTAATTTGCTTATTTCGGAAAGCCCAGATTTAATATCTGCAACTTCTTCCTCTTCTCTAAGATTATCAACAGCAAGACGTAGTCTATCCAAAGACATTCCCGAGCTTGTCACCAGAGGTTGGATGGAAACGATAATACCGGACTTTTTGTTTCTCAGACTATCCAAGGCATTTTTTCTTTGGAGAATTAAACCTTGAATGTTTTGTAACTGCCCACGTAGTTCACTTTTGTAGGAAACGATTGTTGGATTGAAAGAAGGTTCGCTAGCTAATACAGCTTTGGGACTTTCTGTATAAACTAAAGCAGCACGTTGTTGATTGGAATTAGCAGAAGATTTTAGTCTGCTAATTTCTTGATTTTTTTCTTCAAGGAGATTTTTTAAAGATCTATTTGCTTCTACCTCTTTTTCTAAGCTAGAAATTTTTTGTTTTAATTCTAAATTATCATTTTTTATTTGACTGTAATTTTCTTCGGAATCGCTATTTTTATTGATTAAATCTTGGTACAGACCTTCTTTGTCATTCAGACTTGTTTGGAGTTGTTTTTTTAAATTCTGTAATTGTTCTTTTTGTAATTCGTTTGCGGATTTTAGTTTGCTTAGTTCTAAAGAGGTAATATCTGCTTGATTGCCAAGAGCGCTGAGATTTCCTTGAGCAGATCTGCTAGCTAACTCTGCTTCCAGTTCCTTGACTTTTGTGTAGTAAGGATTGGCATTGCTTTGGTAATTACAAGCGGTATTGTTTGCTAAAGAATTGGGATTACCCCTGGCATTTAGTTTTCTGTTTGTTTCAGCAAGTTCATCTTCCAGTCCAATTACTTGTTTTCTTAATTCTTCGTTAGTCACTTCAATTTTTGCAATATAGTCAGATAAGCGGACTCCTTGTTCATCAACACGATAAGGTCGGCCATCAGAAAGTCTCCCCACAGGCTTTTCAACCGGAACTTTTTCAACCAAAGGCAGGGCTGGAGATTCAGCAAAAGCAACAGTGGAAATCAACAGATAAGAAACTAAGATTAAAAGATATTTCATAATTTTTACTCCATTCATTAGGCATTGGATTACTATTATTTTCTATGAAATGCAAAAGATTTAGGAGCACTTTTTGTCTGTGAGTAAACATTTGATTTTTTTAACAAAAACATACTTTAAAATTGTCCAAATGTTTGGGCGGGGGAACTTTTGCTTGGATAAGCAAGTTGTAGTATAGTAGGCAAAAGTTTACTCAGGAGAACTATTGCCTATGGAATCAACAGTTGAAGTTTGGAAAGAATTTCATGAAAACGAAATTACTCACAGTGCTGCCCATCATTTGTTGGCTATTCAAGAATTAATCGGCAAACGTGGCTATGCGCGTGTTACTGATGTTGCCAAGTTTTTAGATATTACAACTGGCAGCGCTTCTACAAATCTCAAAGGATTGAAACAAAAAGGTTTTGTTGCAGAAGATGATAATCGTTTTATTTCTTTATCTCCTGAAGGAGAAAGACTTGCTGTAGCAATCTTATCTCGTAGAAAAATATTGGAAGAATTCTTTATTAAGGTTTTAGGAGTTGATGCGCATATTGCAGGAGTCGATGCCTGTAAAACAGAACATTTACTTAGTCCGGAAACTACCAGTCGGATGGCAGAATTCTCTAAGAAATTCAAGAAATAACTTGAGGGTGGACTGGACACTCATTTCTTCTTTCTTTGTTTCAACCCAGGAAGCAGCCAATAATTAGAGATTAATCCCATCACTGCGCAGATCCAACCGATTGAACTTAAAGACATGACTCCGGCAAGATGAAAGCCAATTAAGGGAGCCAGAAAAAAACGAATTCCTGTCATAAAAAGATGCACTGCCATATATTCTGAAACCCGATCCTGAGGTGCAAGCTTTGTAACCCAAAGATTCCAGGTAACATCTCCACCGGATTGGGCGATGCCATAAAATATCGCAGTGATAAAAAAGCCGGAAGGAGAACCGCTCATAAAAAATCCGGCAATACCAATCATCAGGGCGATATTGGCAAGAAACCTAATCATAAAAAAACTAATTTTATCAAAAAGCCATCCCCAAATGGGAGTAAGGATTAATTTGGTGGCATTTGGTATAATTGAAATAAATAAGGCAATTTGTCCCTCGGTGAAATTCAAATTATATTGAGGATTAGCCAGATACTCAATTCTTAAGGGCGCAGTGATCAGGTTAGCCGAACCAATCAACATCCAGCAAATTAAGGTGTTTCTAAAAAGAAGATCGGTTTTTAAGAAGCTAAATCCTCTACTTAATTTAATTTCAACATCTTCTTTTATGGGATGGGCCGGGCATTTATTTAGACAATAACTATTAAGAAATAATGCCAGAGCGTAGATAAAAAGCAGATACTGAAATAAGTGAATTTTTCCGGTGAAAAAATTTCCGACAAAGTAAGCAAAAATTATTACAGAAACTATTCTGATTAAGCGAGTTAAGGAATATAGTGTGCCGATACTTTCTTCCGGATAATTATCACTATACATCTGGGTACAAAGAGGAGTGATGATGGCAACACTGCATAATCCTAAAATTGAAGCAGCAATAAAAGTCGCTTCATTGGGGAAAAATGCCGCAATTAAAGTACTTATTCCTCCAAGAAATGTTACAAATGCGGCGGACTTAGAAGAGTTTAATTTATTTTTTGCTACATAATAGACAAGCAAGGGGCAAAAAAGCAGTCCCAGACTATCTCCGGAAATTGTGATCCACTTTATATTTGCCGAAAACTGAAAAAAACGAACGGCAATCAATAGTATAAATGTAGTGCTCGCTGTTTCCAGTATCCCCAGCGATACGGCTCTAATTTGTTCGTACCTAAAAGTAGTACGAGCGACATGATTATTTTCTAAATGAAGCATTTTGGAATGCGCTATTACTCAAAAGCGAGTCTTACTTTATTTTCGCTAAGAGTAATACTTAAATTAAATTTATTATTAAGGTGGGAACATCTACTGGTATCGCAGCTTAATTTGGTTTTAAAGCGCACTTCGTAAGCATTTATAATACTAGTAAAGAATTCTTCGGCCTCTTTATTATCTTTCCAGAGGATTTCCCACAAGAGGTAATTTTTTTTAGTAACTTTTTCCTCGTAAAGTCCTAGTTTATCAGTCTTCCAACCATTGGCTGCTTGAGAAGCGAGATCGGGAGCCAGCCAATTTGCAATTAATGTAGAAATTAAAAACTCACCAAAAGTATCAGCTAGTAAAAGATTGGAGTTTTTGGATTTTGTTATATTTTCGATTATTGGGACTGGAAGGTTCTCGCTTTTATTACCAGCAGTACCATAATTTTCAGGATGTAATATTTCAGAGGTAGAGTTTGGTGGATTTCTAAATACTGAATCTACTTCCTGGTAGCCATTTTTCATCAAAAAATGATGCACAAAATTAAGACCGCTGGTGTAAGGGAAAATCATTAAAGTTTGCAGGGATTTTGGGGCATTACTTAAATTGGAAGTTAACATTGCTCCGATAATATTTTGCATTAAAAATGCTTTAACGTCTTTTTGTTGAGCAATCGGCGGAAGCCCGCTGGAATTAAGGCTAAAATCCAACATCACTGCCGTGGCATCACCTTCGGCCAAAGCAGAATGCGCCAGGATCGTGTCGGTGTTTTGAACTTTATCATCCATTAATTTTTCAAGATTAAAATGCTGATCTTGAAGGGCATGGGTTAGTTCATGAACAGCGATCGGCAGTTGCAATGATTCTGGCATCCAACTGGCCATAGCATAGAACTTTTTCTTGGGATCGTAGAAACCACCGACCTGATCACTGTAAAATTGGACCATTTCGCGAATATAATCAAAATCTTCCGGAATAAATCCTAGAAGTTTGTAAATTATTTCTTCATGTTTCATTTTAATTTTTGCGGACTGCTCATTGAGGGTATCATTTAAATATTTTTCCACGTCTTTTTTGGTCTTTTGCTGACAAGGAACTTTTGCTTTCGGTTTTAGCCCACGAATTTTAATAGCAATCGGTAAAGCTGCATCAACCAAAGAGCAGCCGGAATTTTGGGCGAATGACTTTGTGGTCAATATTCCTAAGGCAAGAATTACAAAGATGATTTTTTTAAGAGTTCTGTGCATGCCGTTTCTTATACAGAAATAAGCATCAATGGTAAAATAATAAGATCAGAAGGCCGAATTTGGTTTTTTATGAAAAATAAATACCCAAGAACAACAAGAAAGTGGAAGCAGTAAGATAAATATTAATTTCTTTGGCCCTACCGCTAAGTAAATATAGAAAAAGATAAGAAGCAAAACCGGCAAACATTGCTTTATCCAAACCAAAAGTAAAAAAAGTTGTAATTACAATAATTGTCGCAGAAACAATATCAATCAACTGATAAGATTTTAAATCTTGTTTATTTGGAAAAAGCATTACGCCCACATAAAACAAGGCACCAGTGGTAGCTACTCCAGGAACAAGATTAATTAAAGGAGTAAGTAGTAAAAATGAGGCGAATAAAATCGCTACGACAATTGCCACTAAGCCAGTTCTTCCTCCTTCGCCAATTCCAACGGCGCTTTCCACATAAGTAATTAAATTAGAAGTTCCGGTTAATGCTCCGACTACTGTGCCAAGACCATCGACTACCAAGCCTTCTTTTAAACGAGGTAAATTTCCATCTTTGTCGACAATTGTTGTGTTTCTGGTGAGGCCGATAAATTTGGCAATACTTCCATAAAAATCCAAAATAAATAAAACCAAAACTACAGACCATACTTTGGGATTGGAAATCACAGAAAAATCTAAAGCTAAAGTTGCAGCATACATTTCTTCATTAAGCTTGATCTGATCTGTTGGTTTGGCAATACCGATAAAATGAGCAAAAATTGAAGCAAGAATAATACTGATTAAAACAAATCCTTTGATCTTAAAATGCTTCAGCAGAGAAACAAGAACAAGTCCTGCAAAAAAAACTAAAGCTTCATTGGAGCTGAGATTTCCCAGGCCTTTAACTTTTATTCCTTCATAAAATAAAACACCGCTCACTTTTAAAGCAATCAGCATTAAAAAAACTCCGACTGCTGCTGAGATGCCCGATTTTAATTTATCGGGAATAGCTTTGATGACATTTACCCGAAGCGGAGTATAACTAAAAAAAACTGTAAAAATCCCCGACCAAAATATTGCTCCTAAAGCTTGCTGCCAAGTAAAGCCCATCGTGCCCACCACAACATAAGCAACATAGGCATTCATTTCCAAGCCCGGCGCAACAGCAAAAGGTAACCTCGCCCAAATTCCCATCAGCATACAGCTAATTACTGAACCAATAATTGTGGCAAAAAACACTGCGCTAGTATTCATTCCTGCAGCAGCAAGAATTGTCGGATTGACGATACAAATATAAGAAAGAGAAAGAAAAGTAGAAATTCCTGCTAAGATTTCTATTTTTAAAGAAGAGCCTCGTTCTGAGATTTTAAAAAATTTATCTAATTTTTCCATCAGTAGATCGTCTTTAGGTTATGGTTGAAAGTTAGTAATTTGTAGCATATATAATAGTCTTTGGTTAATCAAAGAAAATGTCCGATTGTTCGAAGTTGAAATGAATCTAAAAAAAGCAAATCTCCTGGAACTTTTTGGTGTTCGGGAAAATAATCTTAAAAACCTTGACTTAACGATTAAGCACAATCAGTTAACGGTCATCACCGGTCTTTCCGGTTCGGGCAAGTCCACTCTTGCCTTTGATACAATTTATGCTGAGGGTGCCAGAAGATATATTGAGACTTTTAGTCCTTATACCAGACAGTTTTTGGATCGCTTAAAGGAACCTGATATTTCGGCAATTACCGGAGTGCGGCCATCGCTGGCCTTGGAACAAATAAATAAAATTACAACTTCCCGCTCTACTGTGGGAACAGTTACTGAAATCAATGATTACCTTAAGGTGCTTTGGGCCAATCTTTCGGAAATCTATTGTTCTAAATGTGATCTGCCGGTTAAGCGGGATACTCCCAGTTCCACTCTCGGTGCAATCAAAGATATTTTAAGAGATGATCAGATTGAACAATTGTTAATTTGTTTTAAAATAAAAATTAAAGGACTTTCTACTCTTGGATCTTTGGTCACAACCTTAGAAGCACAGGGGCTTACTCGTTACTACTGCGATAAAACTAAAGAAGCAAAATATTTAAATGAACTCCTGGAAGAAAAGAAAAAAAAGTTAAGTGAAATATTAATTGTAGTAGATCGCATTAAGCAAAATAGTTTTGATGCCGAGCATTTGCTCTCCAGTATCAATCAAGCTTTTACTTTGGGTTTAGGAGAACTACATATAATTGGACTGAGTGCTGATAAAAAAGAATTAATTTTAAAAACTTTCAGAGAAGCTTTGATTTGCAGTTCTTGTGGGGAGCGTTTACATGCTCCCAAAACTTATTTGTTTTCTTTTAATAGTCCACTTGGCGCTTGTCCGACATGCCAGGGTTTTGGCCGTGTGCTGGCAGTGGATCCTGCTCTTTGTGTTCCCAACCCCAATCTTTCTATCAAGCAAGGAGCGATTGCTTGTTGGAAAACACCGGCTACAGCCAAAGAATTAAAAAAATTAATCATTTTTTGCAAAGACAAGGGAATAGATATCAATGCTCCTTGGGAAACATTGACCAAAGAACATAGAGACTTAATTTTTCAAGGTGAGAAAAAGTATTACGGAATTAAAAAATGGTTTAAATGGCTGGAAACTAAAAGACATAAAATGCATGTGCGGGTTTTTATGTCTCATTTTAGAAAAGAATCGATTTGTCCTGATTGTCAAGGAAGTCGGCTGAGAGAAGTTGCTGCAAATTACAGAATATTGGGAAAAACTTTACAAGATATTTGGAATACTCCTTTGGATAATTTACATGGATTCTTTTCTGAACTACGCGCACTTCAGCATTCCAAAGCTTTGGATGTGGCTTTAGAAGAAATTATTTCTCGTCTTACTTATCTTTTGGAAATTGGGCTTGGTTATTTAACTTTGGACCGGCAAACAAGAACTCTTTCCGGCGGTGAATATCAAAGAGTTAATTTAACATCATTGCTTGGTTCAAGATTAGTCAATACTACTTTAGTTTTGGATGAGCCGACAATTGGTCTTCATCAGCAGGATACTTTTCGTTTAATTAATACGCTAAAAAAATTAAAGGAACGAGGAAATACCTTAATTGTTGTAGAACATGAAAAAGAAGTAATTAAAGCAGCGGACGAAATTATCGATATTGGCGTTTATTCCGGAAAAAATGGCGGGAAAATAGTTTATCAAGGAGATTATCAGGGATTATTAAAATCAAAAGAATCGCTTACCGCAAAGGCTTTGCTGGAAGATTTTAATTATCAAACTCCAATTTCATCTAAAAAAAATAATCGCTTTCTAAAAATAAAACGTGCCCGAGCGCATAATTTAAAAGCTGTAGATATTGAAATTCCTCTAGGAAAATTTGTGGTTTTATCCGGAGTTTCTGGCTCAGGAAAATCCAGTTTAATTGAGAAATGTCTGGTTCAGCCATATGCCCGGCTTAAAGACGGATTGAATCTTAAACAATTAAAATTTGAGTTTGCAGATGTTTTGGATGGGATTGAAGGTCTGGAGGATTTGGAAGAAGTTGTTTTTATCAATCAATCCCCGATTGGAAAAACTCCGCGCTCAAATTCAGCAACCTACACTAAGGTCTGGGATCAAATCCGAGAGAATTTAGCTGCTACAGAGGAAGCGCAAAAATTGGGACTTTCCAAATCGGCTTTTTCTTTTAACGTTGATGGTGGTAGATGCCCCAATTGTCAGGGAGCAGGAGCGATAAAAATTGAAATGCAATTTTTAGCCGATGTTTATGTGCAATGTGAAATCTGCAAAGGAATGCGTTTCCAAGATAAGGTATTAGATGTTCGCTATCATGGAAAAAATGTCATTGATTTTTTAGCGATGACTCTCGATGAAGTCGTAGAATTTTATACGACTCAAGGAGAAGATTTAAATAATAGAATCATTCAAGGATTGATGCCTTTAGTAACTTTGGGTTTAGGGTATTTACAACTAGGCCATCCCTTAAGTCTTCTTTCCGGCGGTGAGTCCCAAAGATTAAAAATCGCTTCCGAACTGGCAGAGACCAAAAGCAAGAATAAACTTTTTATCTTTGATGAACCGACGACCGGGCTTCATCCTTATAATATTGAACAACTTTTATCTTCGCTAAGAGAATTAATCAAAAGAGGTCATAGTGTTTTATGTGTCGAGCATAATTTAGATGTTATTAAACAAGCAGATTGGATAATCGATCTGGGACCTGGAGGGGGAGATAGCGGTGGTGAAGTTGTAGCCAGCGGGGAAGTGGAAAACCTGATTAGGAATTCAAAAAATTACCTTTTGTCTCAAACTGTAGCAGTTTTAACTGAAGGTGCTAATCAAAACAATCTTCCTCAAGAAAATAAAATTGTTTCAATTGCCAAAGATGCACCACTAGAGATTGAAGTAATCGGCGCAAGAGAGCATAACTTAAAAAATATTTCTGTAGATATTCCCCATAATAAATTTACCGTGGTAACGGGAGTATCCGGTTCGGGAAAGTCTACTTTAGCTTTTGATATTATTTTTGCCGAAGGTCAAAGAAGATATATCGATTGTTTATCTCCCTATGCTCGGCAATATTTAAAAGAATTAAGCAGGGCTGATGTCGATCGAGTAAATGCGATTCCTCCTACCGTTGCTATTTCCCAGAAAACCACTCCTCCGATGGGAGTTTCTACAATTGCTACCGTTACGGAAATTTATCAATTTTTAAGATTACTTTATGCCAAAGTAGGTTCTCAACATTGTCCGGAACATGATTTGCCGATTACAACTTATTCTTCCAGTGTTATTGCCGATGAACTGATTAATAAGTTCTCAGGACAGAGATTATTTGTTTTTGCTCCGGTAATTTCCGGAAGAAAAGGTATTTATCAAGATTTATTTGAAAGAGCTTACCGGGCAGAATTAACTGAAGCTAAAGTCGATGGAAAGATAATCAAAATTAATCCTGAACTGCGGCTGGAAAGACATAAACTGCATTGGATTTCTTTGCTGGTAGGCTCACTTACTGTTTCTGAGAAGAATCTTACGATTCTTCTGCAAGCAATTGAACAAGCGTTACTGCTGGGAAATGGTGTGATTGAAGTTACTAAAGATAAATATGAGGAACCTTTAATATATAGTACCGATCGGGTATGTCCAAAGTGTAAAAGGGGTTACAGAGAGCTTGATCCTCAAGATTTTTCTTTTAGAAGTGCTCGCGGAGTATGTGAATGCTGTCAAGGTAGAGGGATAATTGAAAAAGGTAAAAAAAATATCGAAACAATAAAATGCCCGGAGTGTCATGGTGCTAGAGTCGCTCGGATTGCAAGGCATGTCTATATTAATGGAAAAAAAATTAATGAACTTACTAGCCTTACGGCACCAAAGCTTTTAGAATATCTTGATGGTTTAGAATTTTCTGCATATCAGCTTCCAATCATCAAACCAATTTTAAAAGAATTACGATCTCATTTAAAAGTTATTTCCGAAGTAGGGCTTGATTATATTATATTAGACCGAGATGCTTCCAGTATCTCTGGTGGAGAAGCTCAACGCTTAAGATTAGCCAAAGCACTTGGCTCTCCCTTAACTGGAGTTTGCTATATTTTAGATGAACCAAGTATTGGTCTTCATCCGCAAGATCAAGATAAAATTATGCAGACTATCTTTTCCCTAAAAGATGCTGGTAACACTGTGATTGTTGTGGAGCATGATGAGGAAACAATTCGTTTAGCAGAACACATTGTCGATGTTGGACCTGTAGGAGGGGCCAATGGAGGGCATATTGTGGTGGAGGGAAGCCTCAAACAATTACTAAAATCAGAAACTTCTCTTACGGCCAAAGCGCTAAATGAGAGAAAAAAAATATCTTTTAAAGAATGTGAATTAACCAAGACCAAAAATTGGTTAGAAATAAAAGGAGCGCATTGTAATAATTTAAAAAATATCAATGTAAAACTTCCTCTGAATAAGTTTGTGGTTATTGCCGGTGTCTCTGGTGCAGGCAAAAGTTCCCTTTTACATGGCTGTATTGTTCCGGCTGTAGAATCAATACTTAAAAAAGGTAAAGAAGAAAATAAATGTTGGGAAAGTCTTAGCGGTGCAGAGAGTTTTGAGAGATTGGTGCAAATTGATCAAAGCCCTGTTGGAAAAACTGTAACTTCCACACCCGCTTCATATTTGGGAATTTTTGATGACATTAGAAAACTTTATGCCAATCTTCCTGATGCTAAAGTCAGAGGGTATAATGCCAGTTATTTTTCTTACAATTCCGGGAAAGGAAAATGCCCGGAATGTAGCGGTAAAGGTTTTATCCGTGTGCCCATGAGTTTTCTTCCCCAAGCAACTGTGCTTTGTGAATGCTGTAAAGGACTTCGTTATACAGATGAAGCCTTAGAGATTTTATATCAAGGGGTTTCTTTGGGTGAATTATTAAAAAAGACGATGTCAGAAGCGGCAGAGATTTTAACTAACCATAAATTAGTTAAACGCACACTGGATTATATCAATGAACTAGGTTTAGGATATTTAACACTGGGGCAACCAACATTTACTTTATCCGGTGGTGAAGTGCAGAGATTGAAAATTGCCTATGAATTGGGATCTCGTGAAGCCAGAGATACTTTATATGTGCTTGATGAACCGACTATCGGCTTGCATATGACCGATGTGGATAAATTAGTTGGAGTGCTTAATAAATTGGTTAATCTGGGCAATACTGTGGTCGTGATCGAACATAATCTGGATATCTTAAGAGCGGCAGATTACTTAATTGAAATTGGTCCCCAAGCTGGAGAAAGGGGAGGAAATCTTTTATATCAGGGAGAACCTATTGGTTTAAAAGATATTAAAGAGCTTACCCCGACAAAGAAATTTCTCTTTGCTAAAGAGTTGCCTAAGACTAAAGATCAAGCTATCAAATAGATCTTATGAAAGAAGAAAATAGTGTTTTTGAGGCGATTAAAAATCGCCACGCCACCAGAGAATTCTCCAGCAAAGAAATTCCGGATTCTCTTTTAATAAAATTACTGGAACTTGCCAATTGTTCCCCCAGCCCTTTTAACTTACAACCCTGGTATTTTGTGTTGGTAAAAAATCCTGAAGTTAAAAAACTATTAAGAATTATTGCAATGAATCAAAAACATGTGGAAGAAGCTCCGGTGGTGGTGGTTTTTGTGGCCGATCCTGATTGTTGGAAAAATACTTACCCTGATATTATTCACGAATCATTGGAAGAAGATTTTATCAGTAAAGAACGGGCACAAAGAAATGTTTCTTCAGTAAATAAACTTTTTCAAACAGCTCCCTTTGGTTTATTTGGTTTTTTAAAAAAAATAGTTGTGCCGATTCTTCGATTATTTAAGCCGCTTCCCAATGTTATTACTTCTTTCCAAGAAGCGGTGGTCTATGTGCG
>CAYOOT010000039.1:0-25144 GCA_964405665.1 uncultured Bdellovibrionales bacterium
ATCATTCTTACTTGTAACAGCCTGCTATTAAAAAAGTAGGGCTGCTTCAATTTTTATACTTTTTCACTTCTAAAATAAACAAAAAACTCCTGATTACCTTTTTTTGCACCCTTTAATACTGAAGGGGCTGAACCACAAAATTCAAGTCCTAAGTCTTGTCCCAATTTTATGACTTGATCTACTGCCCTTTTTTGCATTGCTTCTTGCTTCACTACTCCGCCCTCCTCTACAAATTCTTTTTCCAATTCAAATTGGGGTTTGACCAGGACTAAAGCTAAAAATGGTTTTTGTAAAACTGAGATCGCTTTACTTAAAACCGAGCGTACGCTGATGAAACTGAGATCAATTGTTAACAAATTGGGAGCTTGAGAAAACATTTTTGGAATAATTTCTTTAGCGTGAGTTTTTTCCAACACTAAAACTCGAGGATCAATTCTTAGTTTATAGTCCAGTTGATTTTCTCCCACATCAACTGCATAAACAAAGCTTACTCCATGTTGCAAAAGACAATCGGTGAAACCTCCAGTGGAGGCACCCAGATCTAAGGCGATTAAATCTTTCAGCTCTAATTTAAAATGCTTAATTGCTCCTTCCAGCTTGTCTCCTCCGCGGCTAACATAACGGGAAGGCACTGATTTCAAGCGAATCACTGCTTCTTCGGAAACTAAAGTTCCTGCTTTATCGATGGGAACATCATTGACTAAAACATTAGCACTAAGAATCAGGCCTTGAGCTTTTTCGATAGTTGTAGCAAAACCCTTTGCCAACAATAACTGATCTAATCTTTGTTTTTTAGCCACTAACCTTGATTGCCGGCTTACATGTGAGCAGGAGGACTAATCACGTCTGGTCCTTGTGCTTGAATTCCAGGCTTACCTTGAAAAACATGCCAGGTTTTTAATAATTTTAAGGCTTCATCCAATTGTGGATCTTCTTTTAAAACTTTAGTTAAGTCTTCCGTGATTGTTTTTCTAGAACCGATAGGAATTTTATCTTCGTCTTTATCTTTGTCCTGATTTTTAGATTCCTCTTTAGAACCGCCATTTGGTTTCTTTTCACCAGGTTTGGCTACACCTTGGTTTTGAGGATTCTTAATCGCACCGGGCAAATCTCTTTCTTTCATCGGCCAACCTAAATCGTCATCACCGTCTTCTGATACAGCTGCACCATCGGCTGCTCTTTTTTCAGCTATAATTACATCGGGGGTCACGCCTTGCGCCTGAATGGAACGTCCGCTTCGAGTATAATATAAAGCAGTAGTTAATCTTAAGCCTCCACCATTTTCCATCGGTAGAATTGTTTGCACAGAACCTTTCCCAAAACTTTGAGTTCCTAAAATCACCGCTCGATGAGCATCTTGTAAAGCACCGGCAACAATTTCTGAAGCTGAAGCAGAACCGCCATTAACCAAAACAATTATTGGAAATTCCGGTTCTTTACCGTCATCATGGGCATAGAATTTTTGTTTCTGACTGTCTAAACGTCCATCAGTATAAACAATAACTCCGTCTTTTAAGAAAACATCAGAGATTCTTGTCGCTTGATTAAGCAGCCCACCTGGATTATTTCTTAAATCAACAATTAAACCTTGTAATTGTTGTTTGTCTTTAACTTGTTTTTGCAAAGTTTCCAAGGCCTTCATAAACTCATCGGTCGATTCTTCTTGAAATTGCGAAAGACGAATATAACCAAAACGATCTTCTAATAAACGCTGACGAACACTTTTTACTTTAATTACATCTCTGACAATCTGATAAGGAATTAAATCCTTTCTCTCTTTGCGATGAACGGAAATAGCTACTGTGCTACCTTTTGGTCCACGCATTTTTTTCACAGCATCAACCATTGTCATATTTCTGGTAAACTCTTCATCTATTTTTATAATTTGATCTCCAGCTTGCACTCCCACATTATATGCAGGAGAATCTTCAATCGGAGCAACCACAGTAAGGAAACCATCTTTTACGGTAATTTCAATGCCCAGTCCCCCGAACTCTCCTTTTGTCTCTACTTTTAAATCATTATAACTTTCTTCAGTCATGTAACTACTGTGAGGGTCTAAACTTAAAAGCATTCCTTTTAAAGCACCTTCGACAAGTTGTTTGATATTCACAACTTCTACATAATTTTTTTGCACCAACGCCAAAACATCAGTAAATACTTTTAATTCTTTATATGAATCTGGATCTTCAGCTTCTTTTGCGGCGACATCAAAAGCAAAATTCAAAAAAGAAAAAATTGATAATAAACAACCAGCTAGAAGAAAAATAAATAACTTCTTACTAATCACAACCTGCTTTTTCATTAGTCTCACCTAAATAAAACTGTAAATTCGATCATTCAACCCAGTTTCGACGAACTATTGGAGCATTTTGCTCAAGTTCGGACTCGGATCATCTTTTCACTATAGTATTGGAGATCTTTGAAGCTAAGGAGGATCCTTAAAATATTCAAGGGGATCAATTGCCTTGCCCTGCACTCTCAATTCAAAATAAAAATTACGACCTTTATAGTCTGTTTCGCCTAAGATTGCCAGATCTTCTCTTGCTTTGACGATGTCTCCTACAGATTTAAGTGTCGTAGCTAATCTTCCATACAAACTATAATACCTCTCTCCATGGTCAATAATAATTACATTGCCATAAGCTGGTAGAATTTGACTCAAAATAACCTTCCCGGCAGCAATTGATTTTACTCTTGCCCCAATTGATGCAGAAATTTCCAGACCTTTTATAAATAAAATTTCGGAATATTCCTCATGTTTTTGTTTACCAAATTTTTGTAAAATTTTTCCTTGAACTGGAAAGTTTAAGCTTCTTTTTAACTTAGCTAATCCCGCTCCTAAGAATTTTGTATTATTTTCCTCGGTTTGTTTATCTGTTGTTAGCTCTTTTTCAGTTCCACCCATAATTTTAGCTAGAATCTTTTCCAGCTCTTTCATTTTATCTTTTAATTTAGCAATAGATTGTTCCTGGAGTTTTATCCTTTCCTTTTCCTCTTGGAGAAAAACTTCTTTTTCTTCTTTCTTTTTTAAATATTCTTCTTCTATCTTTTCTGTTTGTTCCAAATTTTTTTCTTTTAATTGCTGCAGTTGATTCAATTTCCTTTGACTATCATCATAACTGGCAATTATTTTTGCAAGGCCCCGCACGTAATTCCTGTCATATTCAATAATATTTTTAAAATATTTTATTCTTCGCAAAAATTCCACTACGGATTTTGATCCAAAAAGATAATTCAGACCAATAGCGCGTTTTTTCATTTTGTAAACGGCTCTAACACGTTCTTTATAAAAAAGTTTTTGCTTTTCCAACCCCGACTTGATTAATTCCGACTCTGTTTGTAGTTTCTCGTAATCAAATTGCATTTGTCGCAAAGTCTCTGCAATACTTTGTTTCTTTTTGGCCAAATTTGCTATTTCATCAGCTAATTGACTAGATGATTTTTGCAGATTTTTTTCATTACTCTTTAATTTATAAAGATTGTTTTGTTCTTGAGTAAGTTGATTTTTAATTTCTTGCAGATCCTTGGCGACATTGGAATTCTCCTGTGCCTGAACAGCAATCAAAAACACCCAATAAAAAAACAAATATGGAGATAAATATTTAAGCATCCATGTATTTCTCAAGGGAAAAATAACTAGAAAGTCCGCCGATTAAAAGACCAATAAAAAATATAATAATTATTGTTCCAGTGGAAAGAAAAGAAAAGGCAGGGAAAGTTTCAGCAATAAAACCAATGCTGGAAAAGCTGGTTTGGGCAATCTTAAAAACTATCCAAAGAAGCAATAATCCAAGAAAACTTCCCAAAAATGCCTGCAGTAATCCACCCACAATAAATGGCGCAAGTAAATATAAACGAGAAGCTCCTACCAATTGCATAATGGCGATTTCTTCTTTCCTAGAATAAAAAACCAATTTGATAGTATTACTGATCAAAGAAAAAACAACGACGATGATAATAAAAAGTACCACAACACCAAAAACTTTAAATATTTTCAAAAGACTGTTAACTTTCCCCAAGAATTCATTACCATACGCCACTTCTTCAATATAATCATGATAAGAATTCAGTTCGGCTAATATTTTTTCAAAAGACTGCGCTGAAAGTTTGGATTGATCTAAAACCAAATCCAAAGAGGCAGGCAAGGGATTGTCTTGCTCCAGTCCACTGAGTACGGATGCACTTTCCACAAAGTCATGTTTGAATTTAATCATTGCCTGTTCTTTAGAAGTATATTCAACGCTGGCAAAACGTTGATCTTCTTTTATTTTTTCTACAAAGGTATTCAAATTATCATCGGAAATTCCATCTTTTAAATAAGCAGTCAAATAAAAACTATTCCCGGCGTTAAGAATTATTTTTCCAACATTTTGCAAAATAAGAAAAGACCCGGAAAGGATAAATAGCGACATTGCAAAAGTAAGGATCGTTACAATATTACTTGTAGGAAGTTCCGTAATTGTACGCAATCCTTGACGCAAAAAGTAAATACCTAATTCCAGACGATTAAATTTAGGCAAGGCGGCGTCTTGTTTCCAATAGTTACTTAAAAAGCCCTCGCTAAAACTGACTTCCGGTTCTGGCACGGTGAATTTCTGATCGGACATGATTGATTATCCCCGTGGTTTTAAAAAATCGCCAATAATCTTGCCTTGATCCAGCACCAGAGTTCTTCTATTCAATTCTTCAATTAATGCTAAATTATGCGAAGCTACAATAACTGTCGCCCCACAGCGATTAGCTTCTAAAAGTAAATTAAAAACCGATATTGTCATATCCGGATCTAAATTTCCCGTAGGTTCGTCGGCCAAAATAATTTTTGGCCGAGAAATAAGTGCGCGAGCAATACATACCCTTTGCTGTTCTCCTCCGGAAAGCATTCTGGGAAAAGAATATGCTTTTTCTTTTAATCCCAAAGCAACTAGAAAACTATAAGCAAGTTTTAAACGCTCTTCTTCCCTCACTCCCACGACTTCTAAGGCAAAAGCGACATTATCAATTACAGTTCTTGTTTGTAATAATTTATAATCTTGAAAAATAACACCAATTTCCCGGCGATTAAGGGCTATTTTTTCCTGTTCGAAATACGCCAGATCAAAACCATTAATTAATACTTGTCCTCTAGTTGAGAATTCTTCGGCAAAAATCAGTTTTAATAATGTAGATTTCCCTGCGCCGCTGGCGCCGGCAAGAAAAATAAATTCTCCTCTAGCCACGGCAAAATCTAAATCTCGCAGTGCCATTTGATTGGGATAATAAACTTTATCTACATGAGAAAAGCGAACATGAGGTTCTTTAGAAGAGTCAATTGTCGTCACAAAGCTGTTATTTTCCTAAAGCTTTTGCGGATTTTAAATTTAAAGATAAACTTAAATCTTCCTGACAACCATCAACATTTCTTTCAGCCACTCCCTTTGGAGCTACAGTTGCAGAAAAATAACGAGATAATACTTTCAATCCTCTTTTGTTAATACCTTCAACGGAAAATGATACCGAGTAAGTTTTTTTGCCATTATTGATAATCCGAGCGATACATTGATTTTTCTTTCCATGAGAAATACTTCCACTAACGGCACTAACTTCATCTCCCGGAGAAGAACCACTTGTTTCAACATTAATGCCAGTAGGGCGCCCTGTTGTTAAGGAACTGGCAACCACACCTGTTTTTACTTTTTCCGGTTTTTCTAATTTTTGTTCAACCGGCTTTTCATCTTCAACTTGGTCTTCTGCAAAAGCATTATTGAAAAATCCGACCACTGCCAATAATAAAAACACTTTAAAAAACTTTTTCATAAATTATTTCCTCTAATTTGCCTAATAAATCTTGCAGCCACCATTGCTGCTCCAAAGCCGTTATCTATATTAACAACAGATACCCCAGGAGAACAAGATACCAACATTGACAACAGAGCTGTAATACCCCCTAAATTCGCCCCATAACCTACGCTTGTCGGTACTGCAATAATCGGCAAGCTAATTAACCCACTAATTACACTCGGCAATGCCCCTTCCATTCCAGCAATTACAATTAAAGCATCCAGTTTAGATAATTCAGGAAGCGCAGCTAATAGACGAGGCAAACCAGCAACTCCTAAATCATTTTTTACAGTTACCTCAAGATTAAAATACTCCGCTGTAACAATTGCTTCTTCCGCAATATTTCTATCGCTTGTGCCAGCGGTAATTACTCCGATCTTCCCTAAAATATTTTCTGACTTCTTAGTTTTTAGATAAGCTGTTTTTGCCGCTTCATTAACATGTATTTCTGGGAATTCAGATTTAAGAAAAGAAAATTGATCAATCTTAAGTTTAGTAACTAAAACTCTTGAAGATATTTCTAAATGTTTTTCAACTATCTCTTTTAAAGATTTATTATCTTTGCTACTAGCAAAAACTACTTCCTCAAAACCGCAACGTAATTCTCGATGAGTATCAATATTGCTATGACCAAGAGCAGAAAAGGGAAGGGTTTTAAGTTTTTCCAGAGCAAATTGCGGATCAACTTCTTGTTGATGAAGAAGATCTAATAATTTTTTTAATTCTTTTAAATCCATCCCTATCTAATTTACCTAAAATGTTGAAAGCCTACTTTTGACTTTGAACCTACAATTGGATCCAAGGAAATCAATATATCACTTTCGTCTTTAAAATAAACAGACCCACCGCCAGATTTTTCCTCTGGCATAACCTCTCCAATTTTTGAGGCCTTTTTCAATAAAAAAGAATGATTGGCTTTATTGGAAGTAAATAAAAGCTGATAATCATCGCCAAAACTTGCTGCTTCTTGTCTGGAAATATTCAATTCTTTCAACCCAGCAGCAAAAGGAACTTTTTTCAAATCAATAACAATTTTAACTTTGCTTTGCTTGGCCAGATGTCCGGCATCTTGAAATAGTCCATCGCTAAGATCGATCATTGAAGTTGCTAAATTATTTTCTAATAGGAATTTACCCAATTCAATTTTGGGAGAAGGTTTATTGTAAGCATCCAACAATGACTCTTTATTTATTATATTAGAATTAGAAATCCCTGATTCCAGAATCTTGAATCCGCCTAAGGCTCCGCCGATTTCGCCACTGGCCCAAAGCTCATCTCCGGCTTGAGCACCATTTCTCCTAATGGGTAATTTTTCCGAAAATCCAAGAGCAGTTAGAGAAAAACTATTTTCTTCTGCTTGCACTGTATCTCCACCAACAATTTGTAGTTGATACTGAGAGGCCAACTCTTTGATTCCTTGATAAATTTCTTCTATTACCTGAAGAGAAAAATCTTTTTTTAAATGCAAAGCAATAACTGCCGCTTTAGGAGTTCCACCCATTGCTGCAAGATCAGAAAGACTAACTGCTAAAATTTTCCAACCTAAATTATAAGCAGTGGTATATTCCCATTTAAAATGACGATTTTCCACCAAAGAGTCTGTGGTAACAATCAAGTATCCAGGTCCTGAAAATCCCAAAAAACTTGCAGGAAGAATAGCGCAATCATCCCCTGCTCCAATAACTTCAGGATTAAGCTTAATTGATTTTGTTAAATGTTCAATTAAACCAAATTCGCCTAAGTCTTTTATTGTATCCATTGCATGTCTTTTTAAAAACTAAGCTGTCGTTATTCTAGATGTTAGATAATTCAGGAATAAAATTAAATAATATTACGACAAAAACAACCCGTCGTTGCGAGCGAAGCGACGGGTATTTCTGTCTTCACTTCTTGCAATGACTGGTATTCTTACTTCCTATCTCACAAAAAGTTGTTTTAATACCTCGGATAAATTGAACTTCCGCTAGCTGGCCCTCGGGGATATTTTTGGTATCCGCCTGTTGGTGCTGGATATCCAGTACTAATGCCTTGTTTGACAGGAGGATTTGCTCCCTGACAGTTAGCAACGCAAACTGTTTGGGCATCGACTCTTCCCCCGCAGGATTGATAACAATATCGAAATTGTGAATCACAACGCTCTTCATCTGCCGAGCAGGAACTCTCACTGCACTCATTCCATTTTGGCTCACGATCATAGCGATAACGAATATCGTCACGACAGCGCTCATAGTCGTAAGTAGATCTCCTTTCACAATCTTGATTACGATAATGCTCTAGTTCTTGGCATTGTGAACGGGAATTTTCACATTGAAAAATACAAGCTCTTCCCTCTGATGATTCGGGAGGAAAATATGAATATTGCGTATCATAGATCGGTCCGCAAGAAATAAGAAAACCTGGAAATAAGAAAATTACTAAAAGTTTAATCGCTTTCACTTTATTTTTCATAACGTAAAGATATATCTACAGCTTTAACTGAATGGGTAATCATTCCCAAAGAAATAAAATCCACACCAGTTTCAGCAAAGTTAATAATGTTATCTCTCTGAATATTGCCGGAAGCTTCGGTTTTAATCTTAGCTTGCAAAGAAGCTTTATGCAAAAATAAAATTCCTTCTTTAATTTGCCCAGGGGTCATATTATCAAACATTATTATATCGGGCAGCTCTTGCAAAGCAAGTTTAAATTCTTCAAGGTTTCTCACTTCAACTTCAATCTTTAAATCCCGAGGATTATTTTTTTTGGCCAATTTAATTGCCTTTTGAATATCCCATCCTAAGGCATCAATGTGATTATTTTTGATCAGGAATTGATCGTATAAACCGATGCGATGATTAAAGCCTCCACCGACTTTTACGGCATATTTTTCCAGCTCTCTCCAGCCAGGAGTAGTTTTTCTTGTATCTAGGATTTTGGCCGGAGTATGTTTAATTAAATTAGCAAGTTCAGAAGTTTTTGTTGCAATCCCCGATAATCTTTGAAGGAAATTCAAAACTAAACGTTCGGCTTTTAAAATTGAGGCAAAATTTCCTTTTACCTTGGCAATAATTTCACCGGAACTTATTTTTTTCCCTTCTTCGTTAATCACCTGATAATCAAGAGTCTCATCAAATTTTTTAAAAACTGTTTTTGCAACTTCATGCCCACAAACTAAAAGCTCTTCCTTGGCAATAATATTTGCCTTAGCTTGCAAAGCAGGGTCAATCAACGCTTCCGTCGTGACATCACCCGAACCTAAATCTTCTCTGATTGCTTCTTCAATTAAAGTTAAAGTAATTTTACTAAACATTATTTGTTTCTTCAGGAACAAATTCCAACAATACATCCAAAGAAGTTTGATTGCCTTCTTTATAGATAATGGCATTGGGAATTGTTTTTGCTGCTTTTTCTAAATCAAATTCTACGAGTTTTGCCACTTGCATTTGTTGATCGCTGCCGGAAATTTCTAAATGTTTTACGGCAGTCTTTAAACTTTTCTGTGCTTGGGATTTGGCAAAACGAATTTTAGCAATGATTTCCGAGGCCACAGCATAACTTTGCTTATCTTGAGGAGCACTTACCGCCTGAACTTCTAGAATATTGGGCCAGTGATAGGTATGAATTGATTTCTGCAAAGAACTGTCCTGATAATACCAAGACCAAACTTCTTCTGTGACATAAGGAAGAAAAGGAGCAAAAAGTCTTAAAAAAGTTTTTAAAGTCCATTCTAAAGTACTAACAGCAGAAATTCTACCAGCCGCCTTTTCATCATAAGCTCTGCCTTTTACTAGCTCCACATAGTTATCACAAAATGTCCAAAAGAAATTTTCAGTATTTTGTAAAGCAGAAGCATAATCAAATTCTTCAAAAGCCAAAGTGGCCGATTTAATCAATCCGCGCATTTCTTCAATGATTGCTTTATCCAGTTCCTCGGTAACTTGAGAAAGATCTGTGGTTCCTCCGGAATTCTTAAATTCGAATACCTGCATGAGAACAAATTTACTGGCGTTAAAAAGTTTTGTTACTAATTTTTTCCCATTAATAAAAACTTTTTCATCAAAAGCAGTATCTACTCCTAAACGAGCGCGGGCCGCCCAATAACGAGCCCCATCAGCGGAATATTGTTCCAATAAATGATGAGGAGTAACAGTATTGCCCTTGGACTTACTCATCTTCTTGCGATCCGGATCCAAAATCCAACCGGAAATAATCACATTCTTCCAGGGAATTTCCTTTTCATGCATCCAAGCCTTGGCGATTGTATAAAATGCCCAGGTACGAATAATTTCATGGGACTGGGGTCGAATATCCATCGGAAAAAGTTTTTGATGCCTTTTTTTATCCAAAGACCATTTTGATGAAATTTGCGGAGTAAGAGAAGAAGTGGCCCAAGTATCCATCACATCTCTGTCTTCAGTAAATCCTGCCGGCTGATGACGCTGATTTGCTTGATAGCCTTTTGGAACATCTTTAAAAGGATCGGCTGGCAATTGAGATTCTTCAGCAAATATTGGCTTGCTGTAATCAACTAGACCATCATTATCCAATGGATACCATACTGGAAAAGGCACGCCAAAAAAACGTTGACGACTAATGCACCAATCATGTTTTAAACCATCAACCCAATTGGTATAACGAGATTTCATGTGTGGAGGAAACCAATTGATTTTTTCTCCTTGAGCAACAAGTTCTTCTTTGTATTCCATCAATTTAACAAACCATTGTCTGGTAGTGATGTATTCCAAAGGCTTATCGCCTTTTTCATAGAACTTAACTGGATGCTCTACTTGTTTTAATGCTCCAACCAAAGCAATGCTATCACCATGAGCAGAAGATCCTTCTTCCGACAAAAGTCCGGCAATAATTTTTCTCGCTTGTGAAGTATATTTACCAAGAAACTGCGAGTAATTTTTTTCTGCCAATTCCGGTTTTAAGGAAGCAAAAGCCCCTTCTTTAAAATCAAGAGCGATAAATTTGCCGTCTTTGCCTAAAGCCATTTTAATAGGCAAACCGGATGTTTTCCACCAATCAACATCGGCAATATCACCAAAAGTTGATGTCATCATAATTCCACTTCCTTTTTCAGGGTCAGCATGAACTGATGGAATAATTGGAACTTTTGCAAAAAATAGAGGAGTAATCGCGTATTTTCCGAAAAGATGTTGATAACGCTTATCTTCAGGATGTGCTACCACTGCAATACAGGAAACTATTAATTCAGGACGTGTTGTAGAAATAATAAAATCTCCGCCTTCGGCAATACCAAATTTCACATCATGATAAGCACCGGCCATTGTTCTTTCTTCTAAATCAGCTTGAGCCAAAGCGGACTTAAAAGTGACGTCCCACATTGTGGGAGCTTCAGAATTGTAAACTAAATCTTTTTTAACCAAATCTAGAAAAGAGAGCTGTGAAATTTTTCTACAGTGTTCATCAATTGTGGCATATTGTTCCTTCCAATCAACTGAAAGAGCAAGATTGCGCCAAAGTTCTTCAAACGCTTTCTCGTCTTCTCCGGTTACCAAAGCGCAAGCTTCAATAAAGTTTTGCCGAGAAATTTCTTCTTGCTTAGAATCTGCAGTTCGTCCTGCTGCGGTCCAATCTTTTTTATAAGGTAGTTCCGGATTACAAAGAATAGCCAATTTATTTTGGACTCTTCTTTCAGTAGCAAGACCGTTATCATCCCAACCCATGGGATACATAATATTTTTTCCTTTCATCCGTTGATAACGGACTATTAAATCAGTATGGGTGTAGCTAAAAACATGTCCCACATGCAAAGAACCGGAAACGGTTGGCGGGGGAGTATCTACGATAAAAGTATTTTTTCGATCGATATCGGGATTCCAACGATGTAAGTTGCAATCTTCCCAATATTTGGCCCATTTATTTTCAATTTCTTTGTATTCGTAATTTTTTGGAAGTTCTTTCATAGGTTTTTTCTTCTATCATTCCCTATGAATTTTGCAAGATTGTCTTTATTATAAATTGATTTAAACGCAGAGCACCAGAGGGCTAAAAAAATTATAATCCTTCTCTGGTGCTCTGTGTTTAAATTTCCCTTTGAACCACTACACAGGATTTCTTAGGAGCGAAGCAATGACAATCTTACTTGAAAAACTAAGTCACAAGAATTTTAATTAGAATAACTACAGCCAATAAACTAATTGTCAAAACCATTAAACCAAAATGTACATATTTTTGCTCAACTTCGGGATCTGATATTCCTTCTTCCCCATATGATCCGGCAGACATTCTTTGGGAAACACCAAATTGCCCCACTCCCAACATCAGATCGGAACTTTTCATTGTTACGGTATCTTTAACAGAAGATTCTTCCTTAGTTGAGGTAAACACAAATCTACTTTGTTGATTGGCAGAAGATTTTCCGGAAGTATCTTGCCAATCCTCTAGAAATTTTTTCTGTAAAAACGGTTCGTTCTTTTTTTCTTCCGCCAGAGGACTTTTTAGTCCAATTAAGTTAACTATCAGCCGATAATTATTCACAACAATTTCATCTTTATCCAATAAATAAGGTTTTGTTGAACCAATCGCGTGTCCGTTAAGCTCTACTGTAACTTGTGGCTCAACACTGGTCATCCTTAAACTCATATCACTGCTGCTAAATTCAAATTCTAAAGCAATAGTACCCGGAGTTAAATTATCCAAAACAAAATCAGCACCCTTCCCTCCAAGAGTAAATTTAGAATTTGTAGAATTAAAATTAAACTCACTTTGAAAACCGGAATCCAAAAATACGAGTAAACTTCCCGTATCAGCAGAAACAACTTTTGGTTTTATTTCTGTATAGAGAATAGGAAATGTTGCTAAATGAATAATGTCGCCACTTCGCAAAATTCTTATTTGTTCCGGAGAGATTTTTTCTCCATTTATCGCAGAACCATTGGTACTGTTAAGATCCCGAAAAAACCAATATCCGGCAACTTCAAAAATGTTTCCATGCACACGCGAAATAGCGGTCTCATCAATGACCACTGAATTCTCGGAATCCCGTCCCAATAATAAATCACCGGCATTAACACTGATAATTTCAATCGGTGTTTGTTGAGCAATATTTTCTAGTTTCATTAATGTTGTCATTTTTAATTACCTTTGGTCTGCGCTTACTTATTAGACTCTTTAAAAAAGTAAAGGATTTTTTTAGGACCAGCGGGATTTTACAAGAAGATATCTTATTTACAAAAGAGGGAAACTGCATAAATGTGGCATGAAATTACTCTTGTATCGTGGTCGATTTAATAATTAAATCGGCAATTTCCCCATAAAAATCTGGAGGAAGCTCATTAATTACTCCTAAAGTAAACAATTTTTCTGCAAGTTGATCATTTTCTTCCACCGGAATTCCGTATCTTAAAGCAATTCTTTTCATTAATATTGCAATTTCCTTGATTCCACTTGCGCCTAATACTGGGGTATTCATTTTTTCCGGTTCGTAGTCTATTGCGATTGCTAAATTGGTTTTCATAGAATTAAGTATTTAACTGTTTACCATTATCAAGAAATTTGATGGAGGGCCCTTTATCAGAAATCAGAAATCAGAAATCAGAAATTTACACCTCAATACTAACTTCCCCTTTCTCCTTAACTTCTCTTTTTTCCTTTCCTAACTCTCCACCCACACCCTCTTCAATCGGCAAATAAATCGTAAACACCGAACCTTGTCCCACTCTGCTATCGACAACTAATCTTCCACCATTTTTTCGAGCAAGAGCATAAGCTGTAGCTAAACCTAAGCCGGCACCACTGACACTTAATCCAGAACCCGGATCGACGTTTTTTGTGGTGAAAAAAGGCTCAAAGCAACGTTTTTTTGTTTCATCATCCATTCCTACACCGCGATCGCGTACTCCCACTCTAATATAATTACCAAGCGGAACTTCAAAATGAATCAGCTCTTGTTCTGTAGGAAGCGTATCAGAAAAAATCTGGATTAAACCTCCTTTTTCTTTCATCGAATCTGCGGCATTGGCAATTAGAATATTCATAATCCGGATAAACTGCCGAGGATCGATTACTGTTCTTGGTAACTCAGTTTTCAAGCTAAGTTTAATTTGTTGATTAGCTCCAATTAAGCCGTTCCAACTTTTTAGCTCACTATTAATAATATCGTTGATTTGGCAAGTTTGTGTTTGTGGTGTATCGATATTAGCAAAACTCAGTAATTGTCTTACTAAACCAGCACCCTTCATTGCCGCTTCTGAGATAATTTTCGCCGCTTTTTCTACCTGTGCTTCATTGCTCTTTCCCATTTCCAATAAAGAAGCTTGTCCCAATACTGCTTGTAAGAGATTATTAAAGTTATGGGCAATTCCTGCGGCAAGCAACCCGATAGAACGCATTTTTTCGCCTTCATTAAGCCTGGATTCCAATCGTTTTGTTAAAATTAAAGTTGCTATTTCATTCGCCAAATTTGAAAGTAGTGCTAAATCTTCTTCTTCAAAACGGGCCTCTTGTGAACTAGGTTGCACTGCCAATACTCCAAGAATTTGTCCTCTAGAAACCAGCGGAGCAAGCACCAATGATTTTAAAGCAAAATGTGAAAAAAATCTTCTTAGTAAAATTGGACCCAATAATTTTTCCGGCTCATTGACCAGTAAAACTTTTTTTTCTTCAATTACTTGATTGATTGGATTTGCAGGATCGGTAATCTCCACATCAATTTCTACTAATTTCTTTTTCCATCCAGGACCATAAGCAGCTTGCCCAATAATTCTTTTCGCTCCCCCATCAACTAAGCCCAGCCATAATCTTTTTAATCCCATCTCATCTCTAATAATGGCAAAAGCCTGAGTAAAAATATCTTCCAAAGGAGAAATAAAAGAAAGCTCATGACTGATTCTATAAAGTGCTGTTAAGTTTTTGGTATGCCGACGATAGGAAGCAAATAAAATCGCTTGTCTTGCTGCAAGAGCAATTTGACTGGCTGCTGCGGTAACCAACATCAAATCAGCCCCGTCGAATTTAGCAATCTCCGGATGAAATATTCCAATAATTCCAAAAATTTCATCCTCCGCAACTATCGGCACGAATAAAGCAGAAGTGCAGTTTTCCACCGCAATACCTTTTGTTCGGGGATCATTTTTAAAATCTGTTACTACTAGTGCTTGGTTCTTTTGTGAAATCAGATTAAATAAATTACTATCCAAAAACATAGCAGCAAATTGTTCGGCAGTTCCCGGTGTAAAACCATTATGAGCAACCAAATTTAATTTTTGATTTTTAGAACTGCCATATAAAAAGCAAAAACCTGAGGCTGCTCCGGTCGCATCACAAATTGCTGACAATCCGCGAGAAGCGATATTTCCCGGTTCTAAATAACCACGAATTGCACTGGATACCGCATATAAAGCTCTAACTTTTTTACTTTGAATTTCCAAAGCATCTTGCGCTTGTTTTTTTGCCGTTATATCAATGGCAAAGCCGTCCCAGGCGATGATTGCTTGATTTTCATTTCGTACTGGAACCAATCTTGTAAGCAAACAACGCTCAGTTAAAGTCAGCTGATTGATTACTCTGAATTCCACTTCAAAACTTACTCCTTGCAGTTGCATTTCTCGTGTAATTTTTTCCACTCGCGCATAATCTTTGCGCTGTATCAAATCAAGCCAAGAGATAGTAGCCTGAGGCACTCGTTCTTCGGGAATAATTCCAAAAAAGTCCATCGCTTTTTTGCTGATAAATTGTAAATTATTTTCCGGATCAACACTAAAAATAACTGCCTCAGAATTTTGTACAAGTCTTTTATAGAATTCTTCTTCTTTTTTTACTTCAGTTTTGATTTCTTGCTTGACTGGTGAATTTAGATTTTTAAAATGCTGATCAAGAATTGTATGAATATCTTCCAGTCTCTCTTCACCCAATAAATCGATTGCTTTAATATCTTGAGTATAGAATAGACAAAGAGCGTATTGTTCATTATTGTTTAAATTAAAAAATATTGCTTCAACTGATTTTAAAGAAAGATTCCTGATTGCTTCTTTATAATTCTTTAAATTATTATCTTTTTTTAAATCAGAAACTAAAATATTTTTATTTTTTAAATTGGCTTTTTGTCTGAGATGTTTTGATACTTCAATAAAAAAAGAATCCAAATTAGCGGCTACTTCGTCCAGCGACCAAATTATCGGCGCAAGAATTTCCTTGGTTTTTAGAGGAACAAGAACAAGGTACTTTACCGAAGAATTTTCACCAAGAACTTCAATCGCCCGAAGTAATATCTCATTAAGAGTATCCGCCCCCACTAATGTAAGTTTAAGCTTATATACTAAGTCGCCATTAAGTTTTGCTACAACCATAAAACTACAATTACTTATCGCTTCTTAAGTTCCGATTTAATTCAGCCGTTTACTGCCTACTACCAATACTTTCGCTTTCTTTATTCCAGAGAGTAAGGCGGAATAAAGAATCTGCTGATATAATTCCTTTCTTAATGCACGAATATAGGGCTCTCCCTGATCTTCTTTTATTTCCTTTTTTATTTCTTCCAAACTCATTCTTAAACGTTTCTTTCTCTGGAAATATGCCGAATAAAAAAGCACCAGGGTAAGTAAAATTACAAAAATCAAGATATCAATAAGAAACTGTTTTTGAATTATAATAAAAACTTCTTCCCAGTTTAAATTAAAATCTAAAGAAAATAAAAAGTTCGCATTTTGATAAAATACTTTAAAAAAGATTAGGCTTATAAAAAGAAAACAAATTAACATTTTCAATACAACTTTTAAAAAAATCAAATTAGCACTACTCTCGAAATTGATAAAATTTCTCTTCCACCAGTGTTTAACCCCTAGTTCTGAAAGATTAAATTTTATTCTCTGCAAAGAGATCCTGAATCCCAATTGCATTAGCTCAGCAAACAAAGTTAATAAGTAAGTTATTAGTAAAAATAATAATATTGTCTTACCATTAAGCTCTAAAACTGTGCTCAAAGATAATAGCATAATATTAGTATGAAAGTCTTTAGGGCCGGAGTAAATTGTATCTAAAAATACTTCAATGTTTTCAAGTAGATAAGGAATAAGGCAAATAAAGCAGAAAAATTGTAGGCAGGTATTGATCTCAATTACTTTTATTCGATCCCCTTTCTTTTTGGCCTGATTAAGTCTCTTTTTGCTCGGAGTAAATTTTTTCTCTGACATTATAATAAGGGTTTCCAAAAATTGCTCAGTGCTGAAATTTGCCCAGAAAGTTGGCTCAATAATTGAGGAAGATTATTTTCTAAAAGTAGGATCAATAAAAAAAGAGAGATGCAAAGTTTAAAATTTTGAAATTCTATTCCTAAATTTAATCTTGGCAAAAGTTTTGCTAAAACTATTTGTAGAATCTCTTGGGAAAAAAGAATTATCAGCACCGGAAAAATCATTTTAAAAGATAATTTAATAACTTCATTGGAATTAATCAGCATCAACTTAAAAAAGCTGTTTGTGCTTTCTGATTTTTCATTTAAAAAAAGTATTTCTAACATCTGCTCATGACCATTTAAATAAAAAAATAAAATTATGGTTAAATATGTTCCCAAACTTTCCAAGGGAGACTGTCTAATTTCAATCCCCGGGAATTGCTGCTCGGCAATAAAAATTCCTCTTAATAAATCAAAAAGTTTTAACCCCGATGCCAAGAATTCAAAAAAAATAATCCAAGGAAGTGCGAATAAAACTCCTAAAAAAATTTCATGTAAAATCAATCTCCCAATAAAAATATTTCTTCCGTCTATAACAGATCCTTCCAGGGAATTTTTAAAAAAAGAAAGAGACAGAGACAAACAAACAATCGAGGATAATGGTAAAGGAAAGCGATAAAATTTTAGTGTGTAAAAAAATGAAAAATACTTCAAAATACTAGAAAATAATTTTAAAATGTATCCTTCGATTGTCATTTAATTAAGGAAACAAGAGTTAAAATAAGTCAGTGTACTTTCCCAGATAAACTCCGAAGAAAGATAGAGGGCAATGATTACCGCTAAAAATTTGGGCAGAAAAGAAAGAGCTTGGTCCTGAATCTGTGTAACTGCTTGCAAAAAACTACAAAAAAATCCAGAGACTAATGCCGGAACTAAAGGAATAAGAGAAATAATGAGTAATAATTTAAGACCTTGAAATAAATTATAAAATAAAAGCTCTTCTTTCATTCGATCAGTTATTCCCCAATAATGATGTACAAAGCTTAAGCCAAGCATCTCCGGCAACAAAAAATGAGACTTTAAGTGGTAAAGAAATAATCGAAGGAGAAATCATATTAATCCCTAAAGCAATTAAAATATTGCTCACTAATAGATCCACTAATAAGAGGGGAAGGTATAAGGCTGCTCCTAAAATAAAACCCTGTTTTAGTTGCGTGATAATAAAAGCCGGAACCAAGATAAAGATTTTTTCTTGAGCCTGGGGAGCCTCTTTCTTTGAATTCCAGGATCGAAGGAAAAAATCTTTCTCTTTTTCTTCGGCATTTTCTTCCAGAAATATTGTTAGAGGAATAATCGCTTTCTTAATAAAATTTTTTATTAGTTTAGTTTGTTTCTGAAAGTCACTCTGAGATTTCTTTTTGTTTATTATTACATTTTGAATTGCAGTAATTTCTTCGGCAGCTTGTTCTTGAATATCAAAAACAATCGGCTTCATCACATACATGGATAAAATCAAACAGAGTAATGAAGTGATCGCAGAAGAAGGAAATTGTTGCACTCCAAAAGAACTTTTGACTAAAGAAAAAACTACGGAAAACTTAATATAAGGAGTAAAACAAAGTAAGAAAAAAGGCAAAAGAGAAAAAACTGCTGCAAAAAATAGCAGACTAATCGGATGGTTCAGTTCTAACAACTCTTGCATCAACAATAATTCTCCCAAAAATGTTTTTGTGTAAATAATTCTTGTTGTTTTAATTCTAAAATGGCAGTTAATGTTTTTTGAAAATCCTTAACAATTTTATCCAAATAATTGATTTGGGCGCCGGAACAATTAAATTCCTGCTGAAGCAAAGCTAATTCATCCTGTAAATCGTTTAATTCTTTATTTAATTTTTTTTCGCTATTTTTCACTTTATGCTCCAAATTTTTGGAGAAATTAAGGTATCCCCAAATTCCCTCAGTTTGAGTCAACGATCCTTTTTTGAAAAATTCCTGGTATAAAATCTTCCATTCATTGGCTAATTGAATGATCTGTCGCTGGAAACTTTTGCTTTTATGTAACTTCTCTTGATATTTGTTTTGTAAAAGTAAAAGTTTAATTTTCAATTCTTGATTTTCAGATTTTTTTATTCCTAAAGCCTGATTAATTACCTGCAGTTCTTCTGGGGAAGTAATTTTAATATTCATCAGACTAATTCCCGGATATGTTTTGCAGTTTTTTAACTGTGCTGGTAACTGCTTCTACTGCAAGTGTCGCCACTTGGGTTTTTAAATTGATTTGTTGAAAATTGTCCTGCAGCTCAATTAGAGATTTAATCGAAGGATCCAATATCTGAAGTTTATTTCTAAGCTTAGTATCAACCTTAGACCAATCCTCAATATAGTTATTAATTTTTTCAGTTAGAACTTCTTTAAATTCTTTCTGAGGCTTAAAGTCAGGAATGGAATGTTTTTTAACTAAGTTAATATTTTCACTACGATTTATCTTCAACATAAAACTCTCCAAAAGGGTGTTCTATGTCTGTATTCGTGGAATTTTTGGATGTTGCTCGGTGTATTTGCTAGGAGTTCATAGTTTCGTAGGGGCAGGTCTTGTGCCTGCCCGCTTTACTATTCAATCAATTAATTATTTGGCAATCCGGGCAGGCACAAGACCTGCCCTACGTTTTATTATGCTTTTAAAGAGATTACTTGATCTTCCATAAACCAAGGGAAAATTTCCGTAGAATCAGGTTTGCCAACCTGTGTAGAAATTTCAGCTTTTTGGAAATTATTGGCCCGAAGAATTCCCACTAAATTCTCTATTTGCTCATTAAGAAATGTGGCTGCGGCAGTGTTTTCCAAAGTAAATTTAATAAATATTTCCTCTTTGCGATAGGCAATATCTACCCCCACACCGCCCATGCTGGGAAGGGGCACATTAACCTGAATCCGGCGAAATAACTCCGTATCAATTTTCGATTTGTCATTTTTACCGGAAGAATTTTTCTTTTTTTTATTTTCATCGGGATTAATTTTAATTTCACTTTGGTTAAGTAATCCCTGAAAAATAAAAGGAAACAAAACCAGAGCCGGTTCTCCCATTAATTGCATTACAGGATTTAAGTTGTTGACAAACTCCTGAGTATTGACCATTTGTTCCAAATGTTGTTGCAAGTGTTGCAAACCAAAAATTGTTTTTTCGCTCAGTAAACTTTGAGCCGCCGGAGAATTTTTCAACTCCTCCTGAATTAAATTATTTAATCCTTGGACAATCTTAATGCTATTTTCAGAAGAATCTTTGATATTTCTAAAATTAATTTTTAATTTTTCCACCAATTCTTTTTCTACAGTTTCTTTTTCCTGAGGTTTGTTGGATTCTGTTTGTTTATGTTGAGTTATTTGCAATTTATTTAAAATATCCCAGGATTGATTGAGCAATTCTTTTTGTAAAGGAAAATTTTTGCTGTCCAAATGGATAAATTTTTCAAAGACGTTACTTAATTCTTTTAAAAGCATGATTTGCTTTTGCTGAACACTACTGCCGATCGTCTGATTGATTTCTTCCAAAAAATTTTTTAATATTTTTGTTGATTCTCCTGATGAGGAATTCTGCAAAAGTTTAATTAAGTCAGCGCTGCTGGCAACTTCCTCATTAAGTCCAAGTTCTTTAAGCAAACTTTTATAGATATCTCCCACATCTTTAAAATTAAGTTTCAACCGAGTGTTTTTTTCTTCCGCTTGATCAGGTTGTTCCAAAGTATATGGCTCTAAAGTAGTAATGCCTTTGAGAATTGCATCTTGCAGTAAATCTTCCAACATTGAATTAACTGAAAGAAGTTCTTGGGAAATAAGCTGGGCTTCTAAAGCTTGATCGACGATTTGAAAAATCAGCTTATTATTCTCAGCAATAACTTTGGCAAAAAAATTTGCCCCGACTTCCAAAGTCGTAGGCAGCTGGGCATTAATAATATTACCCCGAATAGCAAGTTGCCCTTCTCCGCTTTGATCTTTTGTGCGCACAGTAACCCGCACCACCTCACCGACAGTGATTACCTGAGCGGCAGCGGCAGAGATCTTATCACTGGCCACTTGAATTACTTGTTGGGTACCTGCTGGTTCTACAATAGTCATTGCTGTATTAATCGGCAGGTATGATAATAAACTTCAAAAGCATGAGGTTTTGCACATCATTCTACAGAGAAAAGAATTTGTAAAATTTTTGCCACCTTTTGTAATTTGTGAGGATCATAAGTATTGAACTTGATTAATTTCCTTATTTGAAGAATAAAATTTATATATGAAAGCTATAAAATATTTTTTCACTTTTATCGGAGCTACTGTCACCATTCTTTTTTTACTTTTTGTAATGGCCACAGTGGCTTTAATATTAAAATTTAATGGCAAAGATTTGACCTCAATAGGAATTAAATCTGAGCATGCAGTCGCCGTAGTTGAGCTTACTGGAGAAATAATGACTTCAGAAAAGTTTACTTCAGATTTGAAAAAGCAAATAGATGATCCCAAAGTAAAAGGAATTGTTGTTAAAATAGACTCCCCCGGAGGTGCTGTGGGAGCCTCTGAAGAAATTTACCGAGCCATCAAAGAAGGCACCGAGAAAAAACCGATCGTTTGTGCCATGGGTAATCTTGCAGCATCCGGTGGTTTAATGGCGGCAATGGGTTGTCAAAAAATAATTGCTAACGAAAGTACGCTTACTGGTTCAATTGGCGTAATTATGATGAGTCCAAATTTACGATCAATTATGGAAAAAGTTGGTGTAGAAATGACTGTTGTTAAAAGTGGAAAATTAAAAGATGCCGGTTCACCTTTTAGAGAAATGACTCCAGAAGATAGAGAATTTCTACAAGGATTAATTAATAAATCATTCGAACAATTTGTTAGGATGGTTGCCGAATCAAGAAAGTTGGAAATCAGCAAAGTTAAAGAATTCGCCGATGGTCGAGTAATTTTAGGTTCTGAGGCAAAAATCTTAGGTTTAATCGATGGTATCGGTGGAATAAAACAAGCGGCAAAAATCGCTTTGGAATTGATCAATGACAATGCCGAACCGGAAATTATCATGCCTAAGAAAAAATCAAATTTTGAAATGTTTTTCGAGGGAATGCCCGATTCAAAAATTGCATTCTTATTTAAGTCGCTTACTCAACCGCTACTTTTGTATAGAATGATATAGTTTTTAGGGCTTAAGTATGGTGGAGAAGTCACAGAAAATTTTAATAATCGAAGATGAATTGTCCATTCGCGACGGATTAGTCGATAATTTAAGTTTTGAAGGTTACAAAGTTTTTAGCTCTGATAATGGCACAGAAGGAATTTCTCTATTTCAATCTGAAAAACCACATTTGGTAATTCTTGATTTAATGCTTCCCGGATTGGATGGATTGGAAGTTTGTAAAAAAATAAAATCCCTTGATTCCAGCGTTCCGATTATTATTTTGACCGCAAAATCGAGTGAAGTTGATAAAGTTCTTGGATTAGAACTTGGGGCAGATGATTATTTAACAAAACCTTTTGGAATGAGAGAGCTATTCGCCCGAGTAAAAGTTCTTTTCAGGCGATATACAAATATCCTCCAAGAAAATTCCAGTTCCAGTTCCGGATCCGGATCCAATGCTGAAGAAATTAGCTTCGGTAAAGTTGTCATTGATTTTAAAAGTTACCGCGCTTTGAGAAATGGTAAAGAAGTCGAATTATCGGCAAAAGAGTTTGAACTGATAAAATTTTTAACGAGCCAACCCGATGTGCCTGTAACCCGCGATCAGCTCTTGGATAAGGTTTGGGGATATAATAGTTATCCCACAACAAGAACAGTGGATAATTTTATTGCCCGCCTACGAAGTAAACTTGAGGAAAAGGCTGACAAACCAAAACATTTCTTAACTGTTCATGGAGTTGGCTATAAATTCATTCCTTAGATATAACTCATTGTTTACACTGAATTTTTTAATAGAATCTGCAGTCTAATACTTGGCATCTGAACAATGGGTACTAGATTGTATTTATGAAGTTTATGAAAGAAAAAGACCAATCAATAGTGGAACGTCTTATTTTAAGGTGCTCTGATATAGAGGAGTTGCTAGACTCTTATCTTGATGCTGAGATAACTTCGGGAATAAAAGCAAGATTTGAAAAACATTTGGAAAAATGTGAAGACTGCCAATCGCTAGTTGAAGATTGTCAAAATATTAAAAAAATTGCTCAATCTTTAATGGAAGGTACAATTTCTTCAAATATCAGTGCAAGATTGAGAATGGTTTTAGAAGAAAAAGTTGGTCATTGTATTGAAGATAAAAATTATAAAAGACATCTGACCATAGTCAAAGAGGGATAATTTTAATATATGTTACTAACTTTGGCAGTGTTCTTTTTTATAGTGGGTTTAGTATTAATGATTGCAATTCCTGTATTTAATAAGTTCGGGAAAAAAGAACCGGAAATTGAAAGAAAATGGACAGACCCTTCCTTCCGAAAAAAATAAGATTATTTACACAAATATTGTTGCTTTGCTGCTCACTACTTCAAACAGCACAAGCTGAAGAAAACAATAATAAAATTAAGAAACCCTCAAGTAAAAAAATAGTCACCTCCCCACCTTCTGTAATCACCGGCACTTTCCCAGGCATTATAAATTTTATCGACGAGAAACAACGATATTTTAGGGCAACTCCCACAATTGCGGGCATGGAAAAAATATTTTATGTTGATGAGAAAACAATTTTTAAAATAAAATGGAAAAAAATAAGCATCAAGGAGCTTGCTGTTGATGATCCGATTAAAGTTATTTACTTCAGACAAGGACAAACTTTACTGGCCAATATTGTCTCCTTGGAAAAAGACTTGGTTTTAAAGCCAAGAACCAAGGATCATTTTCCGGAAAATAAAAACAAGAAATTATAGTATTTTAGAAAATATTAATCTGAGTTCTTCTTAAACAACTCTTTTTGCACATATCCTCGATCGGGTTTACTAATCTCCAACCAATCGGCTCCTTCATTCGTTACTTCCAATAATGCTCCCTTAGAGAATTCCCCTAATTTTAGACTTTTTAAATCCGGCCTTTGAAAAAGAACCGCTTTTGTTGCCTCCAATTGCCAGATATTATTAAAAGCAAAATCACTGTCATCTCTCTGCTTTAAAAAATTCTGTTTCGCCTCAAATGTAATTGCTGTTCTTTTCTGGGATTGATCATTTTGAGTAACATAAGGAACAGCTTTTTCAATACCGGAAGAATCATTATATTTTTTTAATGCAAGAGGAAGAACTTCTTTTAACTTGCCTAAGCGATCCTTGGCCGGAGGATGTGTTGAAAAAAAAGCGATGGATGCCGTAAAATTCGGATCATTTTCCGCCCTCGTCCAAAAATCTATTGCCGCTTGGGGATCATATTTGGCCTGAGCCATCAAGAGTAATCCAATACGATCGGCTTCTAATTCATTGTCTCTGGAATAGGGATAAAGCAAAAAACCGCTGGCCAACTCTTGGGTCGCTCCGGCAGTGATTCTACCCAAACTATCCCCGATTGTCGGATTACCGGCAACGGTAGAGACGGCAATTCCTGCGGCCAAAGAACCAAGTCCAATAAAGAGCTTTCTGATTTCTTCATTGGGATCGGGATCGGTATGTCCTGCCAGTACATGGGAAATTTCATGGGCCAGTATTGCCGCAAGTTCCGCTTCACTTTTGGTACTATCTAACAAACCTGTCCAAATAAATACATGATTACCTCGTGTTGCTGCGGCATTTTTAAATTGTGGATCTCTAAAAATGTAAACGTGCCAAGGATCAGCTCCAGCTCCTGCAGCCTTCGTTAATCTATCAACAACGCTATAAACTTCAGTTGCTCGAGGGTGATTATAATCAAGTGGATATTTTTCCGTAAGTGCTGTGAGAATTTGGTGTCCATACTGTTCATCCGTGATGCTCGATCTTTTTGCTGGCGGCACAATTCCAATAGGAATTGGTTTACGAGAAGCGGCACAGGATAAGTTTAATAAAAATATTAAACAAAAATAAAAAGGTTTCATAGGAAAGGGATCATAGCATTTGTGGGGGGTTAATGGAATATTGTGTTGTGGGGGCGCCTGTTCTCAGTCTTTGTCTCGGCCTTCATCTCAGCCTCTGTCTTGGTCATGGCCTTGGTCGATAGTGGTATCTCCCTGACATAGGTTTACATCAAGTAAACAATTTAATCAGGGAGATACA
>CAYOOT010000040.1:0-24615 GCA_964405665.1 uncultured Bdellovibrionales bacterium
ATCTTTTAAATCTCTTACAAAAAAATCTGCTAAAGAATTATAAGCTTCCAAAGGCTTAGCAGCTTCTTTTAAATTCACTTGATAAAATGAAATAAATATTCTAAGGAGTAATTTATTAATTGCTCCTGGCCATTGAATTGCAGCAAACTTTCCAAAAATGAAGCTTATTAAATTTTTAGGCAGTAATTGAAAAAAAACTTTCCGCATCAAAGTCTTTTAAAAAGATCGGCTTGGATAATTTTTTGTTTCCATTTAGATCCGAAAACAGTTTTCAGAGGCTTGCCGGTTTCTCCGCATTCTCTTTGAAACATTTGGGGAGAAGTAATTCTGGATAATCGCTCGCGCAGACGTTCTTTATAACACTGATTAGGGGCAGGTAGTCCATGGTCTTGATAGAAATTAAATTCTGCTTCCGTGAGTGTAAAGGGTTGTCCCGATAAAATACAAACATAAATGGAATCCTTGATTTCCTGCCAGGACAAATTTCTTAAATCTTCCGGAGGATCGGAATAGACTACCGAATAATCAAGATCCTTGACATTTAAAATAGAAAAAGAAGCATCTTCTTGTGTTTCATCCCAACGAAAACCCATTAATTGAGCAGTGATTTTTGTTAAGGGCATTACTTCCTCTGCCAAGGAAAGATTATAAGCATAATCACTAAATCCTAAAGGGAAAAAAGTCCCTTGTAAATTATTCTCCTTTAAATGCTTTTTTATTTTAGAAACAATATTTTGGTATTCCTTTTTTGTGTATTGTTTATTAAATATACAATATTCTTGATTATTCAAACCAACACAGGCAAAAATATTTTTGCTGTTCTCGCAATATAAGGAATAACTGGCATTTTCCACACTGTAGCAACTCACCGAAGAATGAATTCTTTTACTATTGGCACAACCTACTGCATAAGCAGAATTTTTAACTCCCGTACAATAAACACTTTCCAAACAATTTTCAGAAGAAAGCATGCTTTGGCAATTAATCAGGCCTTTGGAATAATAACATTCAAAACTATCAATAACTTTTTTACAATCTCTGAGATAATTTCCACTACTACCTTTAGAATTAAAAGAAAACAAATGGGGTAAGGTAAATTGTTGTAAGAAATCTTGAAAGCGATCTTTTACCAAATCCAAAAGCGGTCGAGCATAAAAACCCATTTTCTCTTTTAATTTTCCAAATTCCTCTGGGCTTACCGGTTTATTAAAAACATGATATTTTTTATTCTCCAAATTCACACAACAGAGACAATTTTCACAATTATTACAATTAAAAAGAAACCAAGAATTTTTTGAAGACACACATTGTGTGGAATAATACAAATTATCACATTCAAAACAATGAACTGATTCATAACAATTATTGCATAAATAAAGCTGAGAACAATCCAGAGAATTATTACTCTCAATCAGATTTGTCGAATAAAGACAGTTCTGAAGATTGAAACTATTAAAAATCCAATAACTATTTTTAATGTTAATACTGTTATGAATATTCGTGGAATCGCTAATTGACTCATTAACTACTGCCGGCCGGGGAACCACCTGCCAAATCTCCTGTAACTGCTCTAAAAAAGTACGGCTACCATCAAAATCGAGAAAAAAACTTTGAGCATTGAATTCTTTATTTTTCCAATATTCAAAGTCATAAACCGGGAAAAAAGTATTGGCTGGATAAACACTAAAAATTTCCTTTTTAGTATGATCGCAATACCTTTTAAAGAAATTTGTTGATGGCAAAAAAGCGAGGCATTTCCTAATTCTTTCTTCAGGAACTATTTGCGGCAGATCTATTCCAAACTCCAGGCAAGCGTTCTCTTCTTCCGAAGAAATAATAAAATTTTTACCCGTTAGTTTACAGAGTTGTTTCATATGTCGTCATGCTTTAAATCTATTGTAAATATTCCTGTAAAAAAATCAGCAATCTCTAAAAAATCAATTCCCAGATAAGCACCGACAATTAAAAGATCTACTCCTGCCCCGACTTCACTCTCGGAAATTTTTCTTTTACTAGACTGAACAAACGCCGGTCCAATTCCAAATTCATTTTCAGTTTCCATAAAAACCGGAGAATTTCTGCCATTTAAACCAACTCTAATGGAAGCAGGACTAAAAGTGCGATAACCAACTTGTCCATATTTGGTGATTCGCAAAACGGCACCAGTTGCCGGACCAACTCCCAGATCTGCTCTAAAAATATCCCACAAATCCAAAAAACGGTTAGGAAGATAAAGCAAAACTTTGTGCACAACACCGTTTTGATTTTTATTCGCAGCGGGATTCCCACCTTTATTTGTTTTATTATACTTAGAGAACTCTGTGCCTAAATTAACTTCCGGCACACTATCATCAGATACTGTCGTTAATTTATAAACAATCTGATCATTACTTAAATCAATTACGCGATCACCCTGCTCCGCATCTTTGGCGGTAATTGTGGAACAACTGCTCAAGATCAATAAAGCAAATAAAACCAAGCTAAGATTTTGCACGTGTGCTTTGATCTTGTTTTGTTTGTAAAGTTTTACCAAAGGAAATATCTCTGTTTCTAAAAAAGTATTCTAAAAATTCCTTGCCTAAGAACGCGGCTTTTACTCTAGCCCCTCCAGAATCGATTACAAGAGCAGCAATAGCAATTTCCGGGTCATTTGCAGGCACTGCAGCAACAAACCAAGTATACATTCCTTGAGGATTTGTTCCCTTTAAAGTCCCTGTTTTCGCAGCAATACTGGAATTAATTAAAAATGGATTTCTAAGTTTTACAAAATGTTTTCTGGCTGTTCCTGTTTCAGTAGTGGTTTGCATCATCTGCATTAACTCCTTGGCAGTAGAACTAAGAATTGAAACTTTAATCGGAATGTTTTGCGATTGATATTTTATTATGCCCTGACGATCACTTATTTTGCTGATAAAATAGGGCTTCATCATTACTCCATTATTAGCAATTGCCGCAGTAATCATTGCCGCATGCAGTGGGCTAATCAGGACAGGCCCAAATCCGGCAGAGGTTCTTGCTAAATCATAGTCATTTTCCGGACGTAAAAATTGGCTGGTTTCAATTGAGGCATCAAAAGGAATAGCCTTGTTAAAAGAAAAATTCTGAGCATAGCGCTCTAAGGAAGAAGGAGAAAGATTATTCAGAGCAACTCTGGCAAATGCAGGATTAATTGATCTTCCTAAAGCATCAGCAAAAGTAATTTTTCGTCGATCAAGTTGATCGTTAGGATAATAATTATATTTTTCTAAAGCATAATTTCCACCGCGAAAGAAAATTGTATCGTCTCCGGTTAAACCTTTCTGTTCTATTGCTGCAGATGCAGTAATTAACTTAAATAAAGAAGCCGCAGGATAACTTGCTCTGCTGACAACTTCTTCTCCATTTTTTTCTTTAGTGGAATATCCGGCTAGAGTTTTTACTTTTCCTGTTTTGGGCTCAATTGCCACTATCGCTCCCCAGGGTATATTGTAAGTTTTAAGCATGGAGCGGGCTTTATTTTGCAATTCCGCATCAATAGTAACAAAAACCTTATTGCCATTTTGATCCTTAAGGACTTCATCTACCGGATTTAAATAATCTAGGGCCTGCAGATTTTCCAAAATGGGCAAACCGTCTAAACCAAAGTTTATTATCGGATTGACTTTTGTTGCTTGCAAAGACACCAGGTTGTTTATTTCCTGTAATTTCACTTCTTCAAAAATTTCTTCTTTTTTAATGTTGGGCTTTTTAAAGCTTTTGGCGGTTTTTTTGTGTGCCACCACTTTAACTACACTTTTTGCAATAACCTGCTTTTTATTCTTTTTAGGGTTTGCAGCAAAAGTCTGCTCCGAACAAAAAAACAAAAATGTGAAAAATAAAAATATTTTTAGCAGGAACTTGACTCTCATTTTAAAACTCTCTTTTTAATACTAATTTCCAACATCCGAGTTTATTAATTACGGATGCTTAGACTTCTCAATTGTTCCCTCAAGCATTAGCAAAAGAAACTATTGAAAAGAACTACAAAAATTGTTGATACTCTTTAGATGCCTTTTCTAAGCGCTCAGGAGTGCCGACATCAGACCAATAAGCATTGTAAAGTAAAGAACTCAAATACTTTCCTTCTCGAATTAACGTTCTATAAATATCTTTTGTAATACTAAAAACATTAACTGTCGGGAAATTAGAGATCAGCTCTTTGCTTAACACCTGAACCCCAATATAAATTAAATGATTATAGTAGTTTTTGTCACTAGAATTTTGTTGAAAAGTGGGTAATGTCACATCAAGAAATTGAACAATCCTCGATGATGAATCGATGAAGATCTCTCCATAGTCCTGAGAACGTTCATGCTTCCTTAAAAGCAAGGTGGCCAAGGGTTTATTGGGATTATTTACATGTGTATTTAGTAGTAAATTTAATTGATATTTGGGGTCTAAAAGTGTGTCGGAATTAAAAGTTAAAAGATTTTCAGTTTGGATTTGGTCGGCAATTTTTTTTATAGCTCCGCCTGTGTCCAGTAATTCCTTTTCTTGAGAATAGATAATTTTTAAATTCCACTTACTGCCATCTCCGACAAAATCTCTGATCAGATCACCTTTATAAAAAATATTGATAAAAACTCTTTTGAAACCGGATTTGGCAAGTAAACTTAAATTCCAGTCAATAAGAGGTCGATTACAAACTCTAACTAAAGGTTTGGGAATTTTATTTGTAAGCGGCTTGAGCCTTGCTCCCAATCCCGCGCTAAGCAAAAGTGCATCGGTATCAGCAGCGATATTTTTAATTGAATCTGAGTTTTTTTTCTGCGCCACTTTTTAACTCCGAATAATATAAACTAAGGATCTCTAAAATTTCAGAGAAAGAATTTTCTTTTTTATAAGAAGAAATTCTTTCCAAAGTTGAGCCGAGTCGTTTTAGTGTTCCAGGAATCCACTGCTTATAGGCTGACAAACCCCGGGCGTTTGCCAATTTATAAAATCTTCCTGAAACCTTTAGATCTCTTTGTAATAACACTAAATCATAGTCAGCAAAAAAATTCTTTTTATTCACATTGATATTTTCAAAAAAATAATGGACTAATTTCTTATACAAATTCTCACCTAAAAGACTGTCCATATCCCGATCGTTTAGAAGACTCACCAAATCGTAACTTTGTGTCGCCATTAAGGCATCTTGAAAATCAATTACCCTAATATTATCCTTTTGCACCAATAAATTCCAAGCGTGAAAATCTCGATGCACCAAAAATTTCGGCATTTTTTCCAAACAAAGAGCCAGCTCTTTGTAAAAATTATCAAGTTTTTTTATGTCTTCTTTCTTGGGATTGAGATTTTGTAAAGAAAAATCCACTAGCTCAAGCATTTCGCGATAATATTGTTCGGCAGTAAAACTTCGCTGATATGGAAAAAAATCTTTTTGGGGAGGAATTTTCTGCAGAAGTAGAATTTGATCGATTGCTTTTTTAAAAAGCTTTTCAATTCTTTCAGGAACTGATTTTTTAATCAAACTAAAGAGCTGAACATCTCCTAAATCTTCAAGAATTAAAATTCCTTGATCCAATGCATTGAAAATAATTTTGGGAACTGCAATTTTATTATTTCCTAGAAATTCAGCCAACTCGACAAAGGCCAAATCCGAAGTTATTGAATTTCTTCCACTGGCTTCGGGAGAAGCCAGTGAATCAAAATGCATTGCTACTAGCGTTTTTTTTTCGTTTTTTAAAAAAATTCTAAAGTATCTTCTTAAAGAAGCATCCGGCGTGATTTGTTTGATCGCTTCGATGACTGCCTGTGGGGCAAAATTCTTAAAAATCAAAGATATTTTTTCAAATACTTTTTCTTCGCTTAGCATCATCAGCCATCTTGCGTGATAAAGACCTATTCATAAATATCGCAACAGCCAGTAGAGATCCTTCTACGCTAAAGCTTCGGAGGATATAGCCTTTTCTACAAGTTATGCAACACAGTAATGTTTCATAACTTGTTAAAAGAGCTATAAAAACTAAGATTATCCTTGGCTCTTTTTTCTATTCCTTCACAAGGCAGGTAATATTTGGAAGAAAATTTTTCTTGATATTTTTTCATTAAATCAAAAATTTCTTTGGCTCCTCTTTTTTCGGCATAAAAGATTATCCCGCCGCGAAAAGGAGCAAATCCAAAACCCATCACACTGCCTAAATCAATCTGCATTGAAGCTTCTTTCCCGGGGACTCCGGCAACTTCTTGATCCAAAGAACAAACAGCTTCATTAATCAAGGGTAGAATTAAACGTTGGGCAATTTCATCTTCGCTCAAATGATGCTTGGGGCTTGCGGGTAAATTAAGCAACTTCGGAACTTCCGGATCTAGGATTTCCTTTCCGTTTTCATAGAGATAAAAGCCTTTTTTGTTTTTCTTTCCTTTGCGATCTAGTTTCAATAACTCTGCCGCGTAATTAGGTCCTTGCATTCTCTCGCCATAAGCTCCGCCAATAACCTCTGCAACTTTTGCCGCAACATCTAAGCCCACTTCATCCAACAAACGTATCGGCCCCATTGGCATTCCAAAATTCAAAGCCGCTTGATCGATATTTTCAATACTTATTCCTTCAGAAAGTAAAACCGCCGCTTGAGTTAAATAAGGAGTTAAAACCCGATTTACTAAAAATCCGGGAACATCTTCCACAATAATCGGGTATTTTCCCAAGCTGCCAACTAGGGCAGCAATTTTCATCGTCACTTTCTCTGAGCTGTGTTCTCCCCGAACAATTTCTACCAGAGGCATTTTTTCAACAGGGTTAAAAAAATGCATTCCCACTACCCGCTCCGGGCAGCCTAAACTGGCTGCTATTTCATTGACGGAAAGTGAAGAAGTATTTGTGGCAATAATTGTCTCCTGATCGACAATTCCTTTGACCGTAGTTAGTAAAGATTTTTTGATATTAAGATCTTCAATAATCGCTTCGATTACCAATCCACAATTTCTAAGAGCAATCATGCTGGAGTCACAATGTAATCTGGCAATAATTTCTTTCTTTTTCTCTTTAGGAATACTGCGACGTTTGCTGATTGAATCAAGAATTTGTTTTCTTCCTTTATTCAAAGCTTCAGGGAAAGCATCAATTAAAACCACGGAAAACCCTCGAGCAATAAAACTAGCAGCAATCCCAGCTCCCATTACTCCTGCTCCGATCACCCCAACCTCTGTATTTTTTAAATCCGCTCCCCCTTGAGATTTGGCAATTTTTGTCGCTGAATCAGAAACCTTAAAAAGATGAACCAAAGATTTACATTCAGGACTGGGAATAAGCTTTCCCAGCTCTTTAGCTTCGTTCAAATAACCTTTTTTCGTTCCCCAGGTAAGTCCGTAAAGAGTGCATTGCAGAGCTTTATAAGGAGCGGGATAATGGCCTTTTGTTTCTTTGTTCAAAGTGGAAGTGGCTTTTGCTTTGACAATAGATCTTCCCAATAAATTTTTTGTGAGGAAATTTTCTATAAAACCAACTTTTCTTTTTTTCTTTTGAAGGAAACCATTTTTAAATGCGGCAATACATTCTTTCTCCGCTTCTTCAAATCTTTCTTTAAGATTTAATCTTGTATTTTCTTGGATCAGATAATTAGCCAAACCGACCTTGTATGCTTGCTTAGCATTAAGCAGTTTGCCATTTAAAATAATATCCAAAGCATTGGGTAGGCCAATTAATCTGGGTAAACGCTGCGTTCCGCCAAAGCCAGGAAGAATTCCCAACTTGACTTCAGGAAGACCAATTTTAGTTTCATCCACTTCAACCAATACTCGGTAATCACAGGCTAACACCATCTCACAACCACCACCGACACAGGCTCCTCGAATCAGCGCTATTTTAGGGAATTTTAAAGACTCCAAAGTATTAAAAAGATCTTGTCCTCGCTTGGCAAGCCTTTCTCCCTCTTGGGGATCACTGACGCTTTCAATCGCCGAAAGATCGGCACCAGCACAAAACCCGGCAGGACTTGCCCCCGTGAGTAGTAAAAAGTCTATTTCTCTCTCTTTTGATTTTAACTCAGCTAAGGTCTCAATCAAGGAAGCCATCCTAGACTCATTGAGTACAGCAATTTTTTCCTCTGCAGAGCCTAACTTTAAAAAAGCTATTTTTTCTTTAATTTTTAAAATTACACTTGAATTTTCTGACATATTAATTTTTCTTGGACATAAAATATGATTTTGCTATATCTGTTACAGTTATCAAAAATATGAATAGTAGTCTTTAAAAAATATCTCTATTGTAAAATCTATGTTTAAGCACTTATTACTTGCTATTTTCGCATTAATTCTATGTCCCTTAAGCACAGTCTATGCTTGCAATTGTACTGAAAACGATGAGACGGAAGCTGCCTTAGCCAAAGCCACTATCGTTTTTGTTGGTCAGGTAAAATATAAGAAAATTCATCCCTTAAAAAAAAATGAATATGAAGTAAAATTTCAAGTGACAAAAAAAATAAAAGGCTTTGAAGAAGTTCCGGGTAATATGGTTTTAATCTATACGCCGATTGATTTTGAATATTGTGGTTACAGATTCGGTGTCGGATTAGATTATCTGGTCTATGCTGAAGGAAATCCAGCTCATTTTAAAACTTCTTCTTGCTCACGAACAAATATTCTTGAAAAATCTCAAGCTGAGATTCAGAAGCTGCAGAAGGCTGTCGGGACGACTACAGCTCCAGCAAAATAAATGCAGGGACACCCTTTATGGGTGCCCCTACATTTTTATTTAAAACCGACCCTTCAACTGTTGCGCCAAATCAGTCTTTTCCCAGGTAAATGTGCCATTTGCTCCTGGTTCACGACCAAAGTGACCGTAAGCTGCAGTAGGCAGATAAATTGGTCTTTGAAGTTTAAGCTGATTAATAATCGCTCGCGGTGCGAAACTAAAAAGCGAGCGCACTTCCTTTTCGATCTTTTCCGGATCTGCTTTTTCTGTGCCAAAAGTTTCAATTAAAATAGAAACCGGTTCGGCAACACCAATGGCATAAGCCACTTGAATTTCGCATTTTGCGGCAAGTCCTGCTGCTACTATATTTTTTGCAACATAACGAGCGGCATATGCGGCAGAACGATCCACTTTAGTTGGATCTTTTCCAGAGAAAGCTCCACCACCGTGACGACTATAACCACCATAAGTATCAACAATAATTTTTCTTCCAGTTAGTCCGGCATCAGCATTGGGTCCACCAACAACAAAACGTCCGGTAGGATTAATTAGGAAGCGGGTTTTTTCAGTCAAATAGTTATCAGGAACAATTTTTTTGATAACTTTATTAATTACAAAGCTATGTAGTTCTTCATTGCTTACTTCTTCTGTATGTTGAGTAGAAATTACTACTGTATCAACATATTTGGGCTGACCATTTTCATAGTTAATAGTCACCTGTGATTTGGCATCGGGAAGAAGATAATTTACCACTCCTTTTTTGCGTTGTACCGATAGTTCAAGCATCAGTTTATGCGCCAAAGCAATCGGTAAAGGCATTAATTCGGTGGTTTCGTTACAAGCAAACCCAAACATTAATCCCTGATCCCCTGCTCCTTGCTCAGTAAAGGCTCCTTCATTTTCGTTTACTCCTTGAGCAATGTCAGGAGATTGTTGACTAAGGTTAGTGAGCACTGCAGTGCTATTGGCATCACAACCACAGGCTGCCGATGTATAACCAATATTTCTCAATGTTTCTCTGACAATATTATCAAAGTTAACCGGATGTGTTGTGGTGATTTCACCAGCAAGCATAATCATTCCGGTTTTAGCCATAGTTTCGCAAGCAACTCTTCCAGTGGGATCATTTTTTAGAATTGCATCTAAGATCGCATCACTAATTTGATCGCAGACTTTATCCGGATGTCCTTCTGAAACTGATTCTGAGGTAAATAAATAACTTCCTTTTGACATGATTGTTCTCCAATATAAGTAATAAAAATAATATAAAAATTAATAAAAAGTTTTAAGTAAAATCTATGTTATAAGATGCGGGCTTCCACAGGGAAGGCATCTAAGTAGAAATTTTTTTGAAATACAATTTAAGATTAGGCTGAAAGAGTGTTTGTAAGAAAAGAGATTGGTATTACTCAATTCAGTCGGAGGTGAACTCCCTGAACCCAAGCTGCGAAGTATTTCGCCTGGGAATTTTTGTCCTTTCATTTGCATAAAACATTTCCTTGCAAAAAAGTGGTTAATAATAAAGGTATTTTAGCTCTTATTGATTTATTCCGTCAATAGACAGACTGCTGAGATTGAACCGTGAAATTTTTGATTTTTATCAAGTTCGAGGCGCGGGAATTTCGAGCAGCACAAGCGTAGTAACCTACGCGCGCAGCGGAGAAATTTCCCGCAACGAAGAAATTGATAAAAAGCGGAAATTTCACCCGCAACCGCCCTGTGATCCACAGTTCATGCATCTGTAGCACGCCCCTTGCCTCACCATCATCGAAGAACCGCAGCTGGAGCATGGAGGAGCATCATCACTGATTTGAAATGCCAGAGCATTTAGAGAAGTAGTTTTACTGCTATAATTCTCTTCTATTTTTGCATTCATATCTGCTCCATTTACATGGAAGCCGATTGTTGTGGTCTTTAGTGAAGAAGTCACATTTGAAGAAATGCTATTACTTAAAACAATAGGTGAAGTCTTTGTTAAAGAAGAAGCTGAATCCACTGTTTCAGTTTGCATAATACCAAGAGCATTTTGCTCTTCAATACTTAAAAACTTTGTGGCCAACCAACGAAAAATATAATCCAAGAAAGATTTGGCCATAGGAATTTGTTTGTTGGAGGTAAATCCAGAAGGCTCAAAACGCATATGAGAAAATTTCTGAATTAAGGCCGTTAGCGGAACACCGTATTGTAATGCCATGGAAATACTGGTTGCAAAAGCATCCATTACTCCACTTAAGGTCGAACCTTCTTTGGCCATTACAATAAAAATTTCTCCAGGCATTCCATCTTCATAAAGCCCCACTGTGAGGTAGCCTTCATGTCCGGCAATGTTGAACTTATGAGTAATAGCGTGACGTTCATCCGGAAGTCTTCTTCTTCTAATTGCCGCAGCTATTTCTTCAGCCGACTGTTTTGCTGCATCCTCATGACTCATGTCTTTTTTAGTGGCAAGCGGTTGGGATCTTTTAGAATTATCGCGATAAATAGCAATCGCTTTAATTCCCAATTTCCATGCTTCCACATAAGCTTTGTAAATATCTTCTACTGTGGAATTTTCAGGCAAGTTTACAGTTTTACTGATTGCTCCTGAAACAAAAGGTTGTGTGGCGGCCATCATTTTAATGTGCCCCGAGTAATGAATAGATCGTGTGCCTTTCATTGGCTTAAAGGCACAATCAAAAATAGATAAATGTTCTTCTTTGAAAGTTGGGCAACCTTCAATAGTATCATTTTCATCGATGAATTTGATAATTTCACTAACTTCTTGCTGATTATATCCCAGCTTAGTCAAGGCTCGCGGAACACTTTGATTTACAATCTTTAACATTCCACCGCCTACTAGTTTTTTATATTTTACCAAGGCGATATCGGGCTCAATTCCTGTAGTATCACAATCCATTAAGAAAGCGATTGTGCCAGTAGGTGCCAGAACTGTTGCTTGAGAATTTCTGAAACCATGAACTTCTCCATGAGCTAAAGCTTGATGCCAAACACTTTTTGCTTCATCAGTTAAGCTATCCAAGACAAGCATGCGAGGAAGTGCATCTGCTGCTTTAGTATGCTTTTTAATAACCTGAAGCATTTCTTTTCTATTTTTATTATAGCCGGCAAAGGATCCTAGCTTTTCAGAAATTTTAGCACTCATTAAATAAGCTTCACCGCAAAGAATTGACATTACTGCCGCGGCAAGAGATCGGCCTTCATCAGAATCATAGGCTACGCCCAGAGACATCAACAAAGCTCCGATATTGGCAAAACCAAGTCCCAATTGACGATAAGCCCGAGCACTAATTCCAATTTTTTCTGTAGGATAGCTTGCATTATCCACTAAAATATCTTGAGCTGTAATTAAAATATCAACTGCATGTTTATAAGCCGCAACATCAAAACTACCATCTTCCATTAGAAACTTAAGCAGATTGATACTAGCAAGGTTACAAGCAGAATCATCAAGGTGCATGTATTCACTGCAAGGATTGCTGGCATTAATTCGTCCGGAATTGGGACAAGTATGCCAATCGTTAATTGTCGTATCAAATTGTAATCCCGGATCTCCACAAATCCATGTACCTTCAGAAATATCTTTTAATAGTTCTCGAGCATCAAGATATTCGCAAACACTGCCATCCGTAACTTTTCTTGTGGGAAATTTCTTTCCTTCCACCACTGCTTGCATGAACTCATCTGTTGCCCGAACACTGAGATTAGAATTTTGAAAGAAAACTGAATCATATGCCCCACCAGGAACGTTAAAACCGCCAGGATATCCTTGCTCAATTAAAGCCCAGGCTTTTTGTTCTTCGGTACGTTTACAATTTACAAACTCCTTAATATCAGGATGATCTGAATTTAGAATTTGCATTTTAGCGGCACGTCTTGTTTTACCACCGCTTTTAATTGTTCCCGCCCAAGAGTCATATCCTTTCATGAAAGAAACCGGACCGGAAGGAATTCCTCCTCCACTGAGTAATTCTTTACTGGAGCGAATTGAAGATAGATTGGAACCAGCACCGGAGCCGAATTTAAAAAGCATGCCCTCTGCTTTTTGTAAATCTAACAAAGAATCCATGGTGTCACTTACTGATAAGATAAAGCAAGCACTACATTGCGGATGTTGTTCCACACCGACATTAAACCAAACAGGTGAATTAAATGCTGCGTACTGATTAACCAGGATTGCTGTTAACTCATCTTTAAAAACATGATATTGCTCGGCTGTGGTAAAATAGGAATCTTCTGTTCCCCACTTGGCAATAGTATCGGCAACTCGCGAAATTAATTGCTTAACACTTCTTTCTCTTTCCGGAGTACCGATTGTTCCGCGAAAATATTTTGAAACAACAACATTTGTTGCCATTTGTGTCCAGAACTTGGGGACTTCAACATCGGTTTGTTCAAAAATCGTCTCACCCTTCTCATTAGTGATTTTAGCTGAACGCAGTTCCCACTCAATGGCATCATATGGACTTATTCCTTCTTGACTAAAAACTCTCTTAAATTTTAAGCCAGTATTACTAGAAGTTTTAGAACGATCGAAATTTTTAGATGTTTTTAGGCCGGAATTTTCGATTTCTAAGTTTGCGCTCATTTTTATGCCCTTTTTTAATGTTTTATTTTAAATTTAATCAAACTATATCCCTCGCTTCGCTTGGGATAAGAACATTTTTATAAAAAATGTTCTTAGAACCAGCCAAAAATTCATTAGTTGTGATAATTATTCTAATAAATTTTTAACTTTTCCTTTACCCTAGTCTTACGTATCATCTCTTCCTTCGTCAATAGAAAAAAGCTTCAAAAAACACAATATATTGTGTTCAACTCAAAAAAAATTAGCACATATAGTAGAGTAGAAGTATGTGGGAAATATTTAAATTTTGCTATCTGTCTGGATATATTGAACTTTGATGTGAAAAATATCAGGAGGAACCTGCCCGCCTCCTAAAGGAGTCGAGGCAAATAATTTCCTTTGGGAAATTATTTGGATGCGGGGAGTGGATTTGAACCACCGACCTCCGGGTTATGAGCCCGACGAGCTACCAGGCTGCTCTACCCCGCGCACAGATACTTAGCAGGTTAGGCTTTTATGTCAACTGTTAAACTTTTCAAAACATTAAGCATTGCTTTGTTTTTATTTATCTTACGAGAAATTAATTGTAGGGGCAGCCTTTATGGGTGCCCGGTAGAGCAATATATTTTGGAATTCTGGGCAGCCATAAAGGCTGCCCCTACACCAAATACTGCGCTACAAAAGCAAAAAACGCTCCGATCAAATAAACGACTAAAGAAAAATAAAGTATCAGCGAAGAATATTTCCTTGCTGTTTTACAGGCGGCAGCAAGTTCTGGATCTGTGGGACAGGATTTTTCTTTCCCTAAAAAATTAAAGTATAGACTAAATGCCAACATCAAACCGGCAAAAGGAAAAATTAAGCTCTTATGCTCGGAAAACCAAATCAACTGCGGGAAACTACTAATTGCCGCCGCCAAACTAGCACCCATTCCCAAGGCTACAAACAAGGCCGGCAGAGCACAGCAGATTAAAGTACTGAGCGAACTAAACAGTGTTAAAAAAATAACTGATTTTCGCATCTTATTTCCTTTCAATCTTAGATACTTCAAATCCAGAATCGGTAATTGTCTTAGTAATCTCTTCATCAGAAAGATTCTTATCTTTCTTTGTGTTAATCACTACCACTTTATTTTCCAAATTGGGTTCAACTTTTTCTACGGCTTCAATTTTCCCAAAACTCTTCTTAATACCTTGAGCACAAAATGAACAAACCATACCTTTTACAGTCACATTTATTACTTCAGCAAAGGCTGTTTGATGTAAAGAAAGAATTAACCCGAGAATTAAAATAATTTTTTTTGTTTTCATATTTCCTCCTATAAATTAAAAATGAAAAATTCCTGCAAGAAAAAGTTCTCCCCTAGTGCTGGAGCCAATCTCTACAAGATAGTTGTTATAAAAAAATCTAAAAAGCGGTGTCACGGTAAAGCTATGATCCAACTCCGGTGTGTATTCTAGCTGCAAAATAATCCAAGTATGGAAATCCTTAAAATCAGCCAGATAGGGAGCAAGGCCAACGCGATAACGTACATTATATAAATCCAGACCTCCTTCTGACTGCAAGGCCTCAGTCTTGAGCAAAGTATAAACTCTTCTAGTTTCATAATCTGCTTGGATGGCGGTTAGCGAAGAAAGTCTGTTTTCTGATTGATAATTGACATTTCCCAAACCTAGCGAAAGATAGAGATTTGTCTGAGATTCCAATTCATTTTTCCGGTAAAGCTTGTAATTAAACTGCGGCAGAATAAATAAGGCATCGTTATCTTTGTAATTAATATTAATGGTATTGATTGCTAAAGCCTTATCCACTGCAAAAGAATAATTAAGCTCTAGATCCTGCCGATCTTTAGTATATGTCGGCATTATCCCATAACCATCCTTAAAGCTAACCGGATGCGCCCATAATAATTCCGGAAGAAACAACGCAGTTAAAAACACGTAGAAAATAAGTCTAATAAAATAATTAAACATAAAAGCCTTGTAAAAATTTTGTTTAAAAAAACTTTGAATTAAAAATTAAACAACAGAAAATGGAGGGCCGCTTGGAGCTTGTGTCAATGAGAATAGCAGTTGCGATAAAGAATCTATTTTAAAAAAGTTTTCTTGCAGCTGAAAAATAAAAGTTAAATCAGGCTGTTTAATTTCGCTGAATAATGAAACTACCAAGGGTAAAAAGTTTAATTTTACTAAAGTATCCTTAACTAAAAGTTTATTTCCTGAAGGAGTGGATTTGTAACATAGACCGCAATTACACTGTTTAGTCGGAGCTTTGGAATCCCCTGCTTTATCACAACAATGATGTTGTTCTTTAGCAAAAGCAGTATCGATAAAATTGCAATGAAATACCGCAATTGTCCAAAGGAAAGTAAATAAGAATCTAATAAATGCCATATTTAAGTCAATTATAACATATTACCGACGTTTAGACATTTATTTTATTTAGCAGGAAGAAGAATCTCTTTTCTAAATTTAGGTTTTCCCGGACGCATTCCATCATGTTGGTATTTACTTTTTGAAGCATCATAGACTTCTGCCGAGGCGGTATCTAATCGATGAAAAACGAGATTGCCAATTCTTAAACCAGTGCGCAGACGAATTAAATAAGGTCCATTATTTTTTAATTCCAAAGTAATTGCTCGCGGAGCATTGGCACCATGTCCGGGCCAAATTGCCATCGCCGCTTGATGCGGTACCAAACCAATTCTTCCCATTGTGCTTCTACCATCAACTTGCGAGAGCAAATTATTGGGAATAGTAACAGCTTCCATGGTGCAGCCTAATAAAAACTCATCTGGCGCCATTACGTAACCCTCTTCACCCATTAATATTTCCTCATAATCAGGAGCAGAGCTTTCTATGGCCGGATCCACAACTTGTCCATTGAATCTTGGTTTTAAAAGATGAGCCGATAAGCGCAAAGTAATTCCTGCAGGCTCCAACAATGCCGGATCAAAAGGCTGCACTACTATTTTTTTTTCGTTAATTAATTTTTGAATATCTTCTTTGGAGAGAGCCATAATTGCTACCTATATTTTTCTCCCCTTTTTCGCGCGCTGCATATATTCTAGTACTACTTATAGTTTAATGCGCGAAAAAGGGGAGAATTATTTAAAGTCCACCTCAATTATATCACCCGACGGTAAATCGCCAAGGATATAATTACCAAAAGCAACGCGACACAATTGCAATACGGGGAATCCTACTTCGGCCAGTATTCTTTTTACAATATGTTTCTTCCCTTCGGAAATATTAATTTCAATGAATGAGGAATTTTCATGTTTGTTTTTAAAAAATTTTTGGACATATTTATCAGTAGGCCTTAGCATCCGGGCTTTCTTTACCTTAGCAATGCCGTCATCCAATTCTACGCCTTCATATAACTGATCTATAGCTTTCTTCGTTACTTCTCCTTCAACTTCCGCCCAATAAGTTTTAGTAACCCCATAACTGGGATGTAAAACCCGCTGCCCATAATCTCCATCATTGGTTAAAAGCAAAAGACCAAAAACATCAAAATCAAGACGACCCACCGGAAATACGCGTTGCGGCAGTTTCCGGACATAATCGCCCACAGTGGGGCGATCTCTAGGGTCGTGCATCGTAGTTAAGACCCCTTTGGGTTTATTAAAAAGATAAATAACTTTATCGGAGATGGAAAGCGGTTTGTTATCGACAAGAACTTTGTCTTTTTGCGGATTGATTTTTGTTCCCAACTCAGTAACAACAACAGAATTAACCTTTACTCGGCCTTCAGAAATATATTCTTCTGCTTTTCTTCTCGAAGCTAATCCACAAGAGGCAAGATATTTTTGTAGCCTTAATTGTTCATCTTTCATTTAGAATTCTTCAGCGCCAGCAATCTCCGATTCCCCTGGATCACTGCTGATTTCTACAAGCTCACGAATAGAGGGAAGTTCAGATAAATCTTTCATGCCAAATTTTTCAAGGAAAGTATTGGTAGTTCCATATAAGGCCGGTTGTCCGGGCGAACTGTCTCTTCCTACAATCCGAATTAATTTTGCATCTAAAAGAGTTCTTAAGGTGGGAAGAGCATCGACACCGCGAATTGCTTCTACTTCTGCTCGTTGCACCGGCTGCTTATAGGCAATAATTGCCAAGCTTTCAGCAGCAGCTTTGGTCAGTCTCCTGGCTTTCGGTGGAATCATTCTGTTAATTATTTTTCTTGCAGCTTTTGCAGTACGTAACTGCCATGAACCGGATATTTCCTCCAAAGAAAAGCCATTCACCTCTGCTTTAAAAAAGTCTTTTAGTTTTATTAATGCTTCTTCAACTTCTTCCACTGATGCTTTTGTTGCTTCAACGATTACTTGAATACTTACCGGTTTGATTGAAACAAATAAAATACTTCCTACTTTCGCTTCTAGAGGCAACTCAATATCTTCTTCCGAAGATGAGAGATCTTCTTCTATCTCTTCAGAAAAATCCTCAAAAAGTTCCTCTTCTTTGGAATTTTGTTCTTGCATTCTAACCTCTATTGGCTTCTTTTAAAATCTTTTCTTCTTCAGGATAATCTTTTTCTTTTATGGAACCACGGTAATCCGCCATTTGCAGAACCTTTTCCTCTTCTGGAGTTTGATCAAATTCAGAACTTAGCAAATCTACTTCTTTAATTTGTTCTTCATTAATACAAAGATCAATTAAGATATCATCATATTCATTAATTTGTGAGGCCTTTAATACTCCTCTTTTCATCAGTTCCAACACGGCAGCAAAAGAACCGATAATCACCCCTTTGTTGCTGCGCGCTTTTTTACTAAGAGACGAAGATAAATTAAATTTTCTAAATTTCAAACCCAAAAATCCTTGCATTATTGAACTAAAAGTAAAACTTTTCACGTGATTTTTCTTTTGCTCAAAAAGTCCATCGATAATTTTCATCATGTAGCTGACAACAGAAACTTCCTCCAAACGAATGGCATAGGTTTTAGCAAGTCCACCAATTTTTTTAAGTAAGCGAGCAAAATTCATCGCCAGTGTATCCACTTCTTCAGCTTCAGCCAGCATTTCTCCCGTCGCTTGCAATGCTTGGCGATCTGTTCTGGAATAAACATCAACCCCCAACTGTGGAAGTTGCATTAATGCTTGGGCTCGTTGTTTTGTTAGTTGATAAATTCTCAGTTTTTCGCGAAGTTCTTGATAGAATCTTTCATCGCGCGGCTCTTCAGCGGGATTTTCTTGTTCCAGATTATTTAAAGGCAGTAGCGATGAACTTTTAATGGCTAATAATGTTGCGGCAATTACCAAGTATTCAGAAGCTTTATCAATATCAATGATTTCAACTTTGGAAATAATAGCTAAATACTGCTCAGCAATTAGCCTCATACTCACATTGGCAATTTCTACTTCCTGCTGCTGAACCAAGTGCAGGAGCAAATCCATTGGTCCGGAAAAAAAATCTAAACTTACGGCAAAGGAGTAAGGATCGAAGGTATTAAGCTGGTTATTATTTTCTGTATTGAGCTGCATTAATATCCTATAGTATTTTTCAAAAGTTACTTATCCTCCGACTTGTCATCCGAAGCCTTGGCGTAGGATGAAGCTTTAGCGAAGGAGGATCTTTGATGTTTTCTTAAACTTTTTACTTCAAGGATATTAAACTATAATGACTTTTTTCGCAAACTCACTTAGACCAGACTATCTTCAGGCTTTCCGGCAATTGTCGGCTGTATTGTTGAAGTTAAAATTGCTTGGGCATCTTCTTTAATCATCGATGAAAGACCATTTATAATCTTAATATGTCTGGTTACTTCATCCCAATTTTGGCTTTTCATATGCTCTCTTAATTCTTCTGTAAGAGCTCTTTGTTTATTAACAATTTCAAAATAATTATTTACTCTGCTGAGCACATCATCTGAAACTCCGTCTTTTTTTGAAAGCACGTCTTTTGTATAAACAATACATTTTTCTAATTCATTAAAAGAATCCAGTAATTTTCCAATCAATAATTCCGACATATAAACTTTATCCAAATATAAAATGTATTTATCACTCTATCTGTGTCTAATCAAAAGATAATTCAATTTAAGAGGAAGTCCTTCTAATTATTAGACTTTTATGGTTGGGCCGCTTGCAGGGCTCCCCAGCAAGCATCAGCAAGTATTTTAGATACCTCTCGGGGGCTATTTTGAGTATAGCCATCTAGCCAATCGCGAATAAAACTCAAGGGAATTCCAAAGATAATATTCCAATAAATATAGGCTTTTAAATTTGGTATTTGCTTTGTGCGAATGCCCTTTTTTAACATAACGGTCAGCTTTCGGCCAAGTTCATCAAAACCAATTACTGTGGGATGCTTAACTTTGGAACCAATAAATTCATTATGTCTTGCCAACCAAAGGTATCTCGATAATTGATGATGACTTTCTGCAAAATCCAAAAAAGCAACAACTATTGCTCTGATATTTTTTTCCACATCCTGATTGACATCCATTACTTTAGAAAGGGCGGCTCTAAATTTTGCAAGTCCGTCTTTAAATAACTGCGCAGCAATTTCTTCTTTATTTATAAAATGATGATAAATGGAACCAACACTGCAGCGAGAAAGTTTACTGATGTCAGGAACATTAGTATTAAAATAACCTTGCTCTACAAAAAGCTGTAAAGAAGCCTGTAAAATCCTCTCTTTCGGTCCTATTGATTCTTCCGTTGAATGAATTTTATTTTCCAAACTTCAATGCTCTTTTAAACAAAAACTACTTTACTATTCCGCATCCTCTCCATTAAGTGCCTTGCGTAAAATTTGACTGGCTTTGAATTTTACTACCTTTCTAGCAGAAAGAGTAATTTTGCTTCCGGTTTGTGGATTTCTTCCGGGACGGGCATGTTTGCTTTTAACTTCAAAAACACCAAAGCCTGAAATCATTACCTTTCCATCTTTTTCAAGGCCATCTTTAATAATTTCTACCCAATCTTCAATAATCTGCGTAGCTTTTTGTTTATCAATGGGCAAATTATCATAGATCGCATCTACTAAATCAGCTTTTGTGAGGCAGTTTATGTCGTTGTTCTGGTTCATGCTTTTTAACCTTTATTGAGCAATAACTTAATTTACAAAAACATCTCATTTAGTTCCGCCTTGTGCAGAACTGCTAATTATTCTTATTCTGAATAACTAACACAACATCCTGAAAAAACACTACAATTTTTTAAAGATAAATTGTAATTTGCTTTTCTATTATGATGTTATAGTTTTTCAGGTGTTTCTTAAAATATTTCATAGATGAAAATACTGCATAAATTTAAAAATATTAGTCGGCTTATTGCTCTTCCCCACACCGTCTTTGCTCTGCCTTTTTCCATAGCTTCTTTTATTTTTGCACAGCAAAAAGGAGCATTAATACCTTCTAGCAATCACTCAATACAAATTATCTTAATTATAGCGGCTGTGGTGTTAGCAAGAACTGCAGCCATGTCCTTTAATCGCTTAGTTGATGCAAAAATAGATTCTCAAAACCCAAGAACAGATCAAAGAGAAATCCCGCAAGGAAAAATCAGTAAAATGCAGGCAAGCATCCTTTGCCTGCTTTGTGTAATTTTATTTTTCTACGTGAGTTTTTTATTAGGGAGGCATTGTTTAGTTCTATCCCCACTAGTGATTTTCTTTTTGTTCTTCTACAGCCTTACTAAACGTTTCACCCAAACAGCTCATTTATTTTTAGGACTGGCTCTGGCTCTGGCACCAGGAGGTGCTTGGTGGGTCTTAAGACCCCAAATAGAAACACTTCCTGTCTTGCTAATGCTTGCAGTTTTTTTCTGGGTCGCCGGTTTTGATGTTTTATATTCCTGCCAAGATATTCTTTTTGATCGTGAACATCAGATATTTTCCATTCCCGCCAGTGTGGGAGTGCATCGTGCTTTTTATTTTTCCAGGTTTTTTCATGCAACTTGTTTTATTTTGTTTTTACTGGTCGGACTTAGTGCCGGACTGGGAGTTAGCTATTTTTTAGGAATGCTTTTTATTGGCTTATTTATTCTTTCTCAGCACTGGATCATTTCACCTTTTGATTTAAAACGGATTAATCATTCTTTTTTTACTTTAAACGGAATGATTAGTATTGTTTATTTAGCAATTGTAATGATCTGCTATTTTTAGGCAGAATATTGCAGCCTGACTTCTGGCCCCAGTAATTCTTCCATAGCCCAGGCACAATCCTCTTTTAATTCAGCTGAATCCTCATTGGCATACATTGAAAGATATTTTTTAAGTTGCTGCAATGTTCCCAACTTTTTTGTCGACTTTTGCGTAAATTCAAATAACTGAGGAAGCAAAAGATCCTGGTTTTTCAAAGAATAGTTAATGGAATTCCGAATTAATGAAGAGACTTTAAAAATAATATCTTCTCCCAAAGATTTTTTAATCACATTTATTCCCAGAGGAATCGGAAGTTTTGTTTTTTGATACCACCATTTTCCTAAATCAAGCAGTAAAACACAGTCCTTGCTGGCATAATCAATTTGTCCTTCATGAATCACTACGGCAGCAGCAATTTCTTGCTTTTCCAAAGCTTCAAAAACAGCAGAATAAGGTCGAATCGGAATTTCTTTAGTTTTAGCCTGAGGAGCAATTTGCTTAAACAACAAAGCTGCTGTTGTGTTTTTTCCGGGGATTCCCACAATTAAAGAATTTAATTCCTCAATTGCAAAATTTTTTTTAGCAATTACTACCGGGCCAAAATTTCTTCCTACACTTGCCCCATGAGGCAAAATTAAATAATTCTTAGCTACTAAAGGATAAGTCGCCAAAGAAATCGCACAAACATCAAACTCTGAGTTTATCGCGGAATTATTTAAGTCCTCCGTATCTGCTTCCACAAAGGAAAACTCAAAACCATTTGTATCAATCAAGGCCTTTCTTATCGCCCAAAACAAGAAAAAATCATCGGCATCAGGACTATGGGCAACATTGATTTTCATTATTAAACTTCTCTTTTCCGGGCCAACATTATTGTCAAGTAACATGGTACAGGATTATTCTCTGATTCTTGTTCTATCGCTTCTTGAAAAGAAATTATTTCAAATGCAGTTTTAAAAACATGTTCAAATCGTTTTTCATCCCAATAACTTACCAAATGGCCGGGTCGCTCACGATATTCATATATTCCAGGTTCGCGGGCTTGCATCTGAGTTAGATCAAGATCCCTCAGATCGCGAGCAGCGATACATAATACTGCATTAGGCTTTGTAATCTTAGCTAGCTTTTCAACAAATTGTTCAATGGCTTGCGCTGAAGTTAGCAGGTGCAGTGTTCGATGACTCAAAATCGCATCAAAACTAGAAGAAGGAAGATCTGCTTTCTCCAATGTTGTAGGAAAAAGTTTTTCACTTTGTTGGCCATTTGCCTGCAAAAGTTTCTCTACCATTTTGATGCCTTCGATAGAAGGATCAACACCGGAAACTCTAAAACCCTGCTTTGCCAGAAATAGCAAATCTCTTCCATAACCCAGACCGACTTCCAGAACCCGACAAGCTGCAGGAAAATGCTGAATTGCCAAAGCCGCAGTCGGACTGTGGCCTTCTCCCCAGACCATCCCTTCTGCGCTATAACGTTCACTCCAAAAATTTCCCGAAATCATACTTGCCCGTAAAATTAATCTTTAAATCAAAAGTTGCAGAGAGCTTAGTTTCCGTGGTTCCAACCCTTACCAAAATTATTTCCTGTTCCTTGGTAATTACCAGTGCTATCTTTTTTCCAGCCCCCACCGAAATTTTTACCAGTTCCTTCAAGGTTTCCCTGACTATCTTGGCGATAACCACTGCCAAAGTTTTTTCCAGTTCCTTCAATATTTCCTAAACTATCTTTTCTCCAGCCACTTCCGAGATTATCTCCTGTTCCTTCATAATTGCCATTTTTATCATTGTGATAACCACTGCCAAAGTTTTTTCCAGTTCCTTCAATATTTCCCGAACTATCTTCTCTCCAACCACTGCCAAAATTTTCTCCTGTTCCCTCTAAATTTTCAGCAAAGCAAACCGCCTTATTGCTAACAGTTAATAAAATTATTAAACTCAAAAATAATATTTTTGAAATCATTCTTTTCTCCTTAAAGAGACTGGTCAAACCTTCCTGATCTAACATTTTTTGCTTCTAAAAACTAGAGATTCTCTCGCTCCGCTAGTCACTTCGTAGCATTTATCTCTGATTTGAAATTTATTCGATCTAATAATATACTCTCTGGCCATGAGTAGAAATTTCAATGTGCCTTCATTTTATAAAAGCTTAAATTTAGTTGAGCTTAAAAAGAAACGTAAGGAAAGTGATCCTAAACGCAAGGATTTAAGTCCGACCGTAATTTCCTATCCTCATGTCAGTTTCAAATTAGCAAGACACTTTGGCTTTTGTTATGGAGTGGAAAATGCCATTGATATTGCTTACCGTGCCTTGGAAGAGAATCAGGGAAAGCGGATCTATTTGCTTAGCGAAATGATTCACAATCCGGAAGTTAATGCCGATCTGATTTCTAAGGGAGTTCGTTTTTTGATGCATACCGATGGAACAAGATTAGTCGATTTTAAGAATTTAAGCCCTGAGGATATAGTAATTGTTCCTGCTTTTGGCACTACTATTGAACTACAAAAAGAACTGGAAGAAATTGGTATTGACCCCTATAAATTTGATACCACTTGCCCCTTCGTGCAAAAAGTTTGGAAAAGATCAACCGAATTGGGAACAGCAGGGCATACTGTAATAGTTCACGGGAAAAAAACGCACGAAGAAACCAGAGCAACATTTTCTCATAGCAGAAAAAATTCCCCGACTATCGTAATTTTAAATATGAAGGAAGCCGATCTTTTGATTAGCTATATTAATGGTCAAATGTCTGAAGGAAATTTTTACAGGTATTTCGCTGATTGTATTTCAGCAGGCTTTGACCCTAAAATACATTTAGAAAAAGTGGGCGTTGTTAATCAAACAACAATGCTTGCTTCGGAAACCCAAGATATTGCTGCAAAAATCCGTCAAGCAATGCTGAAAAAATATGGGGAAGAACATTTAACAGATCACTTTGCTGACACTAAAGATACGCTTTGTTATGCCACTTATGAAAATCAAACAGCTACTGCTGCTTTAATTGAAACGGGAGCAGATTTGGCAATAATCGTCGGTGGCTATAATAGCTCAAACACTTCACATCTTGTTGAGCTAGCGGAAGAAAAAGTGCCTACTTATTATATTAAAAATGATTCGGAAATTATTGATCAAGGACAAATCAGACATTTTGATTTGCATAGTAGCAATTTGAAAATAACTAAAAATTGGCTTCCACCAAAAAGACCTCTGGAGATTGCGATTACTTCTGGGGCAAGCTGCCCGGATACCATTGTGGAACAGGTAATTACAAAGATTTTGGTGTTGCTTGGAGAAGAGAAATAAGGTAGGG
>CAYOOT010000041.1:0-24011 GCA_964405665.1 uncultured Bdellovibrionales bacterium
AAAGGCTGCGGTGGGATTTGGTTCGATCATGGCGAATTGGATAAAATTGATCACAACTCAGAATCTCTTCCGGCAAATGTTTTAAGGCCGATTAAAAATCAAAATATTGTGATCGACAAAAGCAAACAAAGGTATTGCCCGAAATGCAGCGGAAAACCTCTTGATAAAAATATGTCCGATGAAAACAACATCGAAATTGATTCCTGCTTTAATTGTGGTGGAATTTGGTTGGATTTAGGAGAAACAGAGAGCTTACGAGAAGAAAACAACTCAAAAGAAATGAGAGCTGAAATGATTAGTTCTTTTATAAAAAAAGCAGAATCAAGCGATCCTACTAAGAAAAAACGGATCAATGCAGTTATTCAATTAATATTTAAATAACTGCCAAATAAAATCCCCAAGAGGCAATTAGCACTCCGGCAGATCTAACAAAATTTTTTTCAGAAAACTTTTTGCTATAGATTGCCAATGAAATTCCTAAAATATGCAAAGAGATAGTTGTTAAAACAAAACCGGAAATATATTGAAATGCTGAAACATTCTTGGGAATTTCCGCGATGTGGACTTGTCCATGAAAAATAGCAAAAATACCTACAATTATAACACTAATCAAAGTAGGAAAACGAACTGCAAAAGCAATTAATGCTCCCAAAGTTAAAATAGAAGCAAGTATCGCGTTTTCCTTATATGGCAGGCAGATTCCTTCTCTGCCAAGAATACTTCCCAAGATCATTAAAAAAACAAAGGACAGTGGTATTAAAAAAACAGCCCGTCCACCCCGCTGCACTGCCCAAAGACCAACAGCAATCATTGCCAAAAGATGATCAAAACCGGAAAGCGGATGAAAAAGACCGCTACCAAAACTAAAAATGGAATCATGTCCCTCATGACCGGGATGAGCCAGACAAATTGTGGGAAGAAAAAATAAACTGAAAGTAAATATTGTTTTTTGAAATATTGCTAATTTATTGGAATCATTTCGCTGCATAACTTAAGGCCTCCAAAAATATTAATCAGTGTTTTCTTATATCAATTGTTTTTGAAAATGTGAAATTAATTGTGGTAAAATCTTGACAAAATCACCCGTCGTTGTGAGTGAGCCCTGACTTCGGCGAGCTCAGTCGAGCCGAGAGAACTAAGTGAGTCAAAGGACGACCAAAGCAATCTCCAAGTGTTTATCCTGTCTCTTTTAACTATAATTTGGGTAAACGCAGGGCAATTGCTTCGCTAGCAATGACAGTTAGTTTGAGACTGTAAATTAAACTGTGTAATTTCCAACATAGATAATCCAATATACGCGCTCCGTACATTTTATGCTTTTAATTACGGATATGGAATTTCCAAATAATTAATTACACAGTTTAATTTTCAACTTTAATCATTACTCCCCTCCCACCGCCATACGAAAACCCAAAGCCTCGCACAGATGTTCTTCTTTTATCTGCTCCACTCCCTCAAGATCCGCAATAGTTCTAGAAACCTTCAAAATACGATGATAAGCTCGCGCACTGAATTTAAAACGTTCAGTTGCCGCAATTAACATTTTTTCAGCTGGCAAATGAAGCCGACAAAATTTATTTATCTCCGCAACAGAGAATGAGGCATTGCAACGTCCGGCTAAATTAAAACGTTTTTTCTGAATTTCTCGAGCAAGCGAAACTCGTTTTTTCATTTCTGCAGTTTGATCCACTGAGTCTTTATTTTTAAGCTCATGCGGTTTTAATTGGGGAACCCAAACTTGAAGATCAATCCGATCTAAAATCGGACCAGAAAGTTTTGCTAAATATTTATTAATTGATTGGGCAGAGCAAGTGCAGCTTCCCGGACCAATTCCCTTTTTTCCACAGGGACAAGGATTCATCGCCGCAATCAAAATAAAATCAGCGGGAAATAAAATACGCATTTTTGCTCTGCTAACGACGATATTTTTATTCTCTAACGGTTGCCGAAGGGACTCAATCACCTCTCTTCTTAACTCTGTAAACTCATCCAAAAATAATACACCTTTATGAGCCAAAGAGATTTCTCCAGGAAGAGGAATGCTTCCTCCGCCAATTAATCCGGCACTGCTTGTAGAATGATGCGGGGCCCGAAAGGGTCTGATTTTGGATTGATAATTTAGCGCAGCAGGTTTGTTGATCAGATGCTGCTGGGCTTCATAAATTTTTATAACCTCGATCTGCTCTTCGAAACTCAAAACAGGCAAAATACTCAACGCTCTTTTAGCAATCATGCTTTTTCCAGATCCTGGCGGACCAACCATTAATAAATTATGTCCCCCGGCAGCAGCAATTTCCAAAGCTCTTTTTGCAGTGTTTTGTCCGACGACATCTGAGAAATTTTCTGCTTCCTCATTTTTTTCAATAATTTCTTCTTCATCTTCAATGCTTTCCAATTCAATTTCTTGATTAATAAAGGCCACTGCTTGAAATAAGTTCTTCAGTCCCCAGGCTTTTACGCCTGGCATTTTTCTTATTTGTTTGTAATTATTTTCCGATAACAATAATTCCAATCCTTGATATTCCCGGACAAGACAAGCTGCGGCCATCACACCCCGAACCGCCTTGATTTTTCCATCCAAAGCAAGTTCCCCGATGACAATAAATTTTTGTAAACGAGCCGTGTTAACAATTCCTTGGGCCGCAAGCAGACTAAGAGCAATTGCTAAATCAAAACCTGAGCCAAATTTTGGCAGTGTGGCTGGTGTTAAACTAATGACAACATCGCCATAAGGAAAAGAAAATCCACTATGTTCCAAGGCACAGCGCACTCGTTCTTTTGATTCTTTAAGCACCGAATCAGCTTGACCAATCATTGCAAACTTCTTTAAAACACCGTTAATTTGTGTTTCAACATTAATTAAAGACGCTTCAACGCCGAGTAATGTTGTTGAATAAGAATGTCCTAGCATCTGAATGACTCCTGACTTGGTTAAGGTTAATATAAACTTTTTTCGTCTTTAAAAATTCTTTGTCCCAAAAGAATGGAACAAGTCTTGCTGTTAATAATTATTATGCATCCAACTAATTGAATTCATTAGGCCAAAATTAAGAAAATCGGCAAAAACTGCTTATTATAAGGATAAAATTCAAGCACTATGCAGATCAAGAAACAAATTTTAAACGAAGATCTCGCTTGGAATACAGTAGCAGTGGAAGAACGTATCGATTTAATGGCTAAAGTCCAGTCTCAAGGAATACTCTTCGGGACTGCTTCTTTTTTGGTAATTGCCTCAATAGCCTATGGTCTTGACCAAATAATGCTACTGCTTGTTGGTCTGTGTGTAGCTTTTTTTACAACACCAATATTTACAAATTATAATTGGCGTAAAGAGAAACCCGCATTAATCCTTGCCTATCTTGCAGTACGAGCCCTGGCTAAAAGATATATCTTTGCTTATAGAATTTCCAAAAATGAATTGTATTTTATTTATCGTGCTCAAGCTTGGCAAATTGGACCTAATCAAGAAATAGAAGAAAAAGGAGATGTTTGGGTTTGTTTATTTCAAGGGGGTTTAGTAGTGCTCAAAGAACAACTTGGAGGCGCTAAACTTTTATTTATTACCGCAATTACTAATATGACTACTTGCAGAAAAGCAGAAAAAAACGAATCGCTTTCGCAAACTGCAGTGGTAATTGAAGGAACAGAAATATCCAATGGAAAAAAAATTATTCTGGATAGTAAATTTGTTGGCGCCCAATATGTATTAGAAAGAAAAATGCAACAATTGATCAAAGAATATGTTCCTCCTGTTTCCTTTTTAAAGGGAATTACTTCAAATTAAAAGAACTTAGCAAAACACGCAGGACTATAGTCGGTTATCATTCTTTTTGCGCTCCTCTTTTTAAAGACACACATCATATTTAATAAGTCATTCTTTTTGTCTCGAATAGCAAAAAGAAATGTTTTAACAAGTGGCCCTCAGGGCAACTACAACACAACATGGAAGGTTTTATCTTTATGAATAAAATTCAGGTTCAAACAACAATCGGTGATTTAATATTTACAATTTCCGAAATTGTAAAAGAATTTAATACCAGAGATGAAGAAGAAGCTAACTTCATCACTCACAATGTTTTAATGGATTTAATGAATAGTAAAACCTTAAATTAAATTGTGTAATTAATTATTTTATAATTATATATACGTAATTATAAAGCATAAAAACGTACGGAGCGCGGACTTCAGTCCGCTTAATACCAAACTTTTATTCTGCTATAATAAAATATTTGGAAGTAAGCGGACTGAAGTCCGCGCTCCGTACGTTTCGCAGAATGAAGCGACGGGTGATAGTATTAATAAAAAAATCTACCTAACCCGACATTGCGCCAGATCCGACTTCAAGAGCAGTGCTCCTTTGGAGTTTAATAAATTAGAATAAGAAAACAACACCGGCCCATATGTATTAAATACTTCTGCTAAGCGCAATTGCTCCGTATATGCAAGGGGAGAATCCAAAAGTAACCAGGCTCCAATTCCTACAGCAAGCTGATTGGAAGGAACATCCTTGATTGCCTTCCTGATATTCATTTCATAAATACTCCTATCTTTTGCGTAATTCATAATCACAACTTTATCCACTAAAGCCTCTCTCAGCCAGGCTTTCCAATTTTGCATCGCATGACTATAGGACCGTTCTTGATTGGCAATTACTGCAGTGGAGAGTTCGTAATTCTTGGGATACATTTTCAAAGTCGATCTGATCACTTTAACCACATCAGCTATTTTTTCTCGACGCCAAGCATTCCATTCTTCCTTACTTGCACAAAGGTTTTCTCTTTTGCAGCGATTATCTGCCGGCGGATATTTTTTATATTCATTAAAAAACTTTTCTTTTGCTAAGGTTCCATAAGGAAAACTTAAAACACTACTTCCTTCAAAAAATGGAAAACGAATCATATCTAAATGAATGCCATCAAGCTCCGGATATCTTCCAATAATTTCTTGAACTAAGACGGTCAGGTATTGTTGTAATTTTTCGGAACTGGGATCTAACCAAACTCCCGGGGTATCTATATGTGAAAAATGAGTGTCTTCGTTGATGGAACGTCTCGGCGGTCTGCCCAAAGAATCATAATCCAATACAGAATTTTGAAGATTATCTTCTAAAACAATTTCTTTACCAATCGTTTTTAAGAGAGGAGCATTTTTATCCACTCTTAAAACATTGATCCAGGCAAAAACCTTAATTCCTTTACTATGCGCCACCTCCAATGTGAGTTTTAAAGGATCGAAACCATTCTCTAAAGAATTTTCATATGGTCTTTGATCGGCAAGTTTTGAAGGGAACCAGCTTCTGCCTTCACGATAAACTTGGAGATATATTTCTTTAAATTCATTATTTGCAATAAATTCTAAGTATTTTAATGTCTCTTCAGTAGAACGAAAGGGTTGATTCTTGCCCTCAGCTTCTACCCAAATACCTAGATTTTGATCAGCAAAAACCTTTATAGGCATCATCAGAATAAAAGCTGCTACTAATAAGCAAAAAAAGACTCTAAATATATGTGGAACATCCACTGTGAATTGGTCATCCATTGTTTATACATAAAATGTACCCAGGAACACAAAGTAATAGCATAGGGCTAGCTAAAGGCGAAAGTGATTTACAAAATCAGCCTCTTCCGCGCAGCTTTACGCGATCTCGTATATTATGTCTTTTTCTCATTTTGTTTTGGCTTGTTTTTTATATTATTGGCATACTTTCTTTAGACAAAGAGAATAATAACAATAAAGATTCTAATAAAAATAAAGCAGCCCCTAAAATTAAAATAGATTCTTTAGATTTAAGACTTGTATTGAATGATTAAATTAACAAATTTAACGAAGAAGTTTGGCAACACCACCGCAGTAAGCGATCTTAATATCCATGTCAAAAAAGGTTCTATTTTTGCATTTCTTGGCAACAACGGCGCAGGCAAAACAACAACCATCCGGATGATCACCGGCGTAATTGAACCTACATATGGTAAAATTGAAATCGGCAATTATGATATTAGTCAAAACCCGATTGAGGCTAAAATGCTAATGGGCGTAATCGCTGACCGCCCCTATCTCTATAACAAATTAACCGGTAGAGAATTTCTGCATTTTATGGCCGATATCTACAAAGTTCCCCATCGCCGGGCAAAAGAAAAGAGCACAGAGTTACTTCAAGAATTCGGTTTAACAGAGAAACAGTACGATCTCATCGAAACCTATTCCCACGGAATGAAACAGCGTCTTTCAATGTGCGCCTCATTAATTCATGACCCACAAATTCTTGTTGTAGATGAACCACTGGTCGGATTAGATCCCGGCGGCACGAAATTACTCAAGGAAACATTCATTAAAAAAGCCAAAGCCGGTCTAACAATCTTCATGTCCACACACAGTCTTTCTGTCGCTCAGGAAATTGCCGATCATTTGGCCATCATCAAGAAAGGAGCAATTATCGCCCAAGGAACTTTGCAAGAACTTCAATCAACTGTTGCCGAAAACATCAATTTGGGATTAGAAGAAATTTTTCTGCAAATTACTTCTGATAATAATGGCCTAAGTCAATTTACGGAAGACTAAAATGTCCCTTGTTTTATTAAAACCAAAGATATTCTCTTTGAAAAATAAAACTCTTTTGCAGTTTCGAAGCAGTTTTTTCAATAAAGATATTTTAACTTTCTTTTTTGCTATTTTTCTTGTCATTTCAATTTATGGGACACAAAAAACTTTTATTCTAAAAATCCTGGAAGGGGGATCTCTATATCGAGAGATTCTAACCAACACAATAAGCTTAACTTTCATGAGCTTCTTTTTTTTGTTGGTATTTTCCAATACAATCATCGCGATTTCTTCCATTTTCATGTCCGAAGAAATTAATCTTTTTCTTTCTTTGCCAATCAGCAAATTTGAACTTTTTACGGCAAAGATGATTGAAATCTTTACACTGGCCAGTTGGTTTTTTATTTTATTAATTACTCCGACTATTTTTGCTTATTATACAGTTTTAAAACTACCGGCAATTTTTATAATTAGCTGCTTGTTGTTAATGTTTTTACTTTTAATTATTTCATCGGCAATTGGTATTATCATTACAACTATCTTCGTCAATCTTATTCCGCCACAAAGAATCAAGGATGTATTAATCCTCGGTTTCTTTTTTCTCTCCTGCTACCTTTTGTCTTTTGATCATGAAATCAGACAAAAAAATATCCTGGAACACCAAGCGGGATTGACACAAATGATTGAATTTTTGCAAAACTTCAAGGATCCCCACCCTGTTTGGCTTCCCAGTTATTGGATTAGCAGAATCTTGAACAGCTATATTTTAAATGACAACAACAATTTGCTTCTTTTCTGGCTACTTACCATCGTTACCACTTTGGGAATTAGCTCTTTAAGTTTTCTTGTTTTTGATCTTTTTTTCAAAAGAGGCCTAATCATCTCCTCTCAAAGCACAAGATTTCCTAAAATTTATTTTTCGGAACTTTTTTCATCAATCGGAAGAATAATTATTCCTCTTAATCAACAATTGCGCGCGATGATTTTCAAGGAAGCAAAGATTTTTATCCGTGACACCACTCAGGCCTTACAACTATTAATGCTTTTGGTGCTGACTTTTATTTATCTCTATAACTTTCGCATTCTCAACGCTTCTTCTCAAGTAACCGGTACTGATGTAGTTTGGTGGAAAATTATTTTATCTCTTGCTAATATTGGTTTTGGTAATTTTGTAATTGTAGCCATTGCCACTCGTTTTATCTATCCCTCAATTAGTCTGGAAGGAAGATCTTTCCCTTTGCTTTGTGCCACACCGGTTACTATAGAAAAAATATTACAATATAAATTCTATACATGGTTATTACCGACAATAATTCTTAGCTGCATTTTACTTGATTCCGGAATTATGGCGATTGATGGGAGCTTGGAAAATCTCTGTTGGACAAACTTAATTGCCATTGCTCTCAGTATCGGTATTGTCGGTTTAGGAATAGGAATCGGAGCAGTTTATGCAAAATTTGATTGGGAATCCCCAGCCCAAATTACAGCCAGTTTCGGTAGTCTGGTTTATATGTTTATTGCAATTTGCATTATTGGACTAAGCATAATCCCGGCAATGCTACTTTTAATTATCGGAACTCTTCCGGAATTTACTTCTAAAATGAGCGACTACCAATACTGGATGTCCATTCTCTGTTCTGTGTTTTTATTATTCTTTATCAATCTCGCTACAGCCAGAAAAGCCTTAATCGCCGGGGCCAATTCTCTTAAAGAAAGAAATAACTAGCCTAGAAAGAACTGGCAAAAGCAATTGCAAAAATGCTTGTAAAATAGTAACTCTATAGTATTTTTCAAAAGTCCCCAGGAGATCCAATGAGAAAATCATTTTTGATAATTCTTGTTTTACTTAGTTTTTCTTCGCAAAGTTTTGCTGAAGCTGATGTCGAATTTATTCTGGATGTTTCCGGATCGATGGTAGAGAAACTAAATGGCACAGCACAAATTGATCTGGCCAAAAAAGCTTTGCTTGATTCCTTAGTTGAAATTAATCCTAAACAACTAGTCGCCTTAAGGGTCTACGGTCATCGAATTGATAAATCTAAAAAAGATGAAAGCTGTAAAGACACAGAATTACTGATCCCCTTTAAGCAACTTGATACCAAAGAATTTAATACTAAGGTTTCCGCACTCACTCCCAAGGGCTGGACTCCCATTGCCTACTCCTTACAAGAATCCAGAAATGATCTTTTAGATGTGGGACTGGCCAGAGAAGTAGAAAAAGTGATTATCCTAATGACTGATGGCGAAGAAACCTGCGGCGGAGATCCCTTAGCTGTGCTGAAACAATTAAAAGATGAAGGTTTTAAATTAAAAGTTCATACCGTAGGATTTAATGTCAATGAAGTTGCTAGAAAGCAATTAAAGGAAATTGCTGATTTTACAGGTGGCAAATACTTTGATGCCAAAAATGCCGAACAATTAAAGAAATCTTTTAAAGAAGCTACTAAAGAATCGGCTCAACTATTGGAAAAAACAAAAATATCTTACGGCACCGAAATTCGCGGCGGTGATAGTTACGAGAAAGCCGTACCCTTAGAATTAGACAAGGAATATAAATTGGACCACCATCAAAAAGTAGGAGACTACGACTATTTTTACCTTGATCTGAAAAAAGCGGAGCGTTTAAACATTACTTTAAAAACAAGAGAAAAAGGAATTGATATTGAAGATGATGGCTCTGTTCGAGAAACTAACCACCCTTATGCCGGACTGGAATTGCATGATCCGACATACGATAAACAAAAAGACATCAATATTATCGGTGGAGCACATAAAACAGAATCTATAACATATAGCCCCAAAGAAACGGGAAGATATTATATTTTACTAGGCAATACTTATGAAGCGATGAATAAGGATCATATGAGCTTTATTATTTCAGTAGAAAGAAAAGGAGATTTGGGAACAACAAATGATGCCGGAGATACTATTGATTCGGCAATGCCCGTGGAAATTAAACGCTACGAAAAAAATTACTTGGGAGAAAATGATAATTTGGATATTTTCTCTTTTCCGGCAAAGACCAACGAGGTTTATCTCTTCGGCATAATCCCCAATTCCAAAGCGAGGAGCCCGATTGACTTAAGAGTTTATAATGAATTTAAAGAATCCCTTTTTTCAGGAAGCTCTGCAGTTGATTCTGGCATTAAATCCACTGCTGTTAAAATTCCTGAAGATGGCACCTATTATCTGGAAGTCGGTTACGATAACGACAATTCTGTGGAGTATTCTTTAATCCTCAAGAAAAAAGCTGTTGAAGAAACCAGTTCCTCACCTAAGCAAACAGAAGAAGAACAGCAGACAGAAGGTCAATAACTTGTCTTCAGAATTTCAGAATGGTTATTTAATCAACGAAAGATACAAAGTGATCTCCACCTTGGGCTCCGGAGGGATGGGTCATGTTTATCTAGTTGAAGATATAGAATTATATAACCAAGTTCTGGCCTTAAAGATCATTAGAGAGGATCTGGCCGAAGATCAAAGTGTTTTTAATCGTTTTCGCTCCGAAGTTTTAATCGCTCGCAGCTTGGTTCATCCCGGTATTGTGCAAGTCTATGATTTAGCCAAGGCCAAAGAAGGTTTTTACTATATCACAATGGAGTATGTTGAAGGACAAACTCTAAAAACAAAACTGGAAGGACAAAAGAAAGAAGTTTCATCCACAATGGCCTCGGCCGGTATGGCCAAACCCTTTTTTTATTTTGAAGAAATATCAACAATTCTTCAGCAATTATTGCAGGCAATTAGCTATGCTCATCAAAACGGAGTGATCCATCGGGACATTAAGCCTGCTAATATTATTTTAACTAAAGATAATAAAGTTAAACTCCTGGATTTTGGAACTGCTCGTCTATTGGAAAAGAATCTGGATTTAACTGTTACCGGACAAGCGGTAGGAACACCTTTATATATGTCTCCGGAACAAATTCGGGGAGAAAAAGTAGATGCCAGGTGCGACATCTATGCCATCGGTATCCTCAGTTATGAATTAGTTACCGGCAGCAAACCATTTGAAGCTGAAAATCAAATGGTGGCGATGTATAAACAATTAAATCTGGAAATTTCCGAAGAAAGTTTACAGAAATTCCTGATGCCTGCCAATTTCATTACCGCAGTTATTCAAGCAACTCACAAAGATAAAGATCAAAGATTTAATTCCGCAGAAGAATTTTTAAAAGCAATTACTGAAAAAAAAGAAACGATTATCTCCAGTAATTATAAAAATGAAAAAACTCCCGGCAAAAAAACTAAAATTAGCCTAGTTTCTTTAATCTTACTATGTTTATTGATTTATGCCGGATATATCCTTTTAAACAGGAAAGAAAACAAGCAGAAGAAAGATACTGAGAATAAAATTGTTTTAAGCGCTACCACTACTAGCAGCAGTATAAGCACTAGCACCACAACATCAACGACGATACCAACTACTACTACAACTTCTTCCTCCACTTCCAGCACCACAAGCAGCACTACGGAAACCAGCACTAGCAGCACTTCTCAAACGACAACAAGCACCAGCATCAAACAAACGATAGCTACCCAAGAGGCTGCCAATGTCAGTTTTATGTTGCGAGAAGAAAATGGCAATTTAATAACTAGCGATAAAATTCCAGTTGATCTGATTTCTAAGCTAAGGGTGATTATTCAAATAAACAACCTATCTTCATCAGAACGCAATCTGGCCGACCCTTCAGAATTCAAAGTCACATTAAGCAAAGCAAACAGCAGTGAAAAGAAATTTGCTCCAGTAAAAATTGTTTCCCGCGGCAGTAGTTATGAAGAATCAATTCGCTTGGGAACAGATATTTTTAGCAAAATAAAAGAAAGAGAATTTTTTACCGCAGCCTCTTATCAATTAGATTTGATTTATAAAGGTAAATCTATTGGTAATAAAAAAATAGAAGTTACATTATCTGCTGAAAAACAAGGATATAAGAGTGATCAAGAATTGCAACCGCAGCAGCAGCAATCAGCTCCGCAGAAAAGGCATTAATTTTAGGGAAAATATTTTCTTCCTTATTATCATTTAAGCCCTTAAGTGATAATAAAACCTTTTCTTATTATCTTTTAGACATTTAAATGATAATAAGAGACTGTAAATTAAACTGTGTAATTAATGATTTGGAAATCCCATATACTTAATTAAAAGCATAAAACATCGGAGCGCGGACTTTAGGGCATCTCTAAAAACTAATATTACTTGTCATAAAAATTAATATTACTTGTCATTTCGAGCGAAGAGAAAACAGAATTATCTGTCGTTGCGAGCGAAGCGAAGCAATCTCCTTGTGTTTACGGAAGGACTAATTCGGGTAAACACAGGGAGATTGCTTCGCTTCGCTCGCAACGACAGGTTATTTTGTCTTCGCTTCGTAATGACAATTTCTAGAGATCTCCTTTAGTCCGCTTATTTCCAAATATTTTAGTATAGCAGAATATAAGTTCGGTATTAAGCGGACTAAACTCCGCGCTCCGACGTTTCGTAGAACTGTGTATATTGGAAATTTACACAGTTTAATTTACAGTCTCGATAATAAGATTCTTTCTATTTAGTCATTTTATTAAATAATTGATTGGAATGGCATGTATTTTTAGAGCCATGATTTTTATATTCTGATTAAAATTTAATTGCCACATAAATTCTATATCACAGGCAAAATAACTTCTATTTCCACTCTCGTTTTAGTTTGCCCCAAATTCTCTGCACTGGCGTCCTTGATATAAATTCTAAGACTGCCTCCTAAACTATCTACTAAATATTGAATTGTCGGATAAAATATTCTTCTACTTTTATAGGCGCGTTGTGGATTAATACTGGCAAGCACCTGCTCTCCAGTTAGAGGATCAAAGGCAAGAAGTTCGTCTGCATCTAAAATAATACCAGGATTACTAAATTTTAGAGAAAGTGCCTGGCCCGATTCCGTTGGAGATATCCCGATGGATATTCTTCGATTTTCTTTTTCGACGGATAGTATTTGATCTTCTTTTGTGATTTTTTTTTCTATCATACCAAATCCGGCATTTAAGGTAATTATTCTTACAATCTCAAAAAGAACTGTTTTACTACCTTGCAGCTGATAATCCGGAATATTGTTGATGTCAGCAGGGATTTCAAGTGCAATAGAATAAGGTAAAGCTTTTCTATTGGCATCTGAAGTAATTGCATACTCTTTTTCAAAATTAAATAATATATCATTTTCTCGGATGCTTTGTATTAGTTCTCTTATCGAAGTAATTTTTTCTTTATAACTTCCATCCAATAATTCAAAAAGAAAACTAATTACACTTTTGTATTCCGAATTTCCCCTTAACGCTGCCGAGATTTCAGTCAAATTGGAATCTCCAACTAAAATAGGATTTGTTTCTAGTTGTTGAATTAATCCCTCGATCTTTTCAAAATATTTTTTTAATTCTTGTAAATATTCTAAATAAGCACTCTTAATCTCTTCTAAAAAAGCTAGGCCCACAATCTTTGTTGAAACTATTGTTTCTAACTTATCTATCGTATCTGTAAAAAGTCTGAATTCTGAATTCAATGACAAACCTTCTTCTCTTAAAGCATCAATAGTTTTTTGAAACATTGGGAATTCTTTCGGATAACTAACTTCCAACTCAGCTTCCAATCGATCAATATTTTTCTGAATATCGCTGATACAACTTCCCAACAAATGTGGGCCACCTTGCAGCGGTAATTTTGTGGCACAAACAATTTGATCAAATAATTTAGCTGCTTGCGTTCTTTGAGAATCATTATAAGACTGAGCAATATCCCGAGCAGCAAAAACCCTTTCTCCAAAGTAAGTGGGATCCTGAATAATTTTATTAACTGGATCCATATCTGCATACATCTCCCAGTCCCAACCCCCTTGAGGTTCCCAGAAATCGATATCCTCATTAGCTTCACTTTCTCTGATTTCTATAGCGGAGTGTTGAAAGTAATCTTCTGTTAAGGCATCGCCTAATTTTGTTTTAATTTTCTCCGATCGAGGTTTAATATTATTTTCTTTGATTCCTAACTTTCTAGCAAATTCCTTAATTTCCTCATCCAAAACATTTTCACAAGCATAAGCAAGAGTTCCGTCAGTGGTATCAATATATAGCGCAGGTTCATCTTGATCATTTAAAGCAACAAAAAATCTTCTATAACCTCCAATGTCATCTTCAGTATTTCCTACGAACTGATAAATTGTTCCTAAATCAAGAATAAACTCGAATACTGCAGAAGCATTACTTTCTAAAGCCGTACAACTTCCGGCGCAATTGCCGGCAAAAGCATCTCTCCCCACTTGTCTTCTCCAAAAACGAGTGAATGCTGAGCCAATTTTGGATTTTTGATTAGGATCGTATTTTGCAATTTCATCAATTACTATTGTTAGGTCGGCAACTTGCTCCGGCACATGACCAACCATTAATTCTTCAATTCTTATCAGCTGAGATCTTAGGCTATTAAGAGCATCTCTTCTCTCGGATTTACTGAGCAGATTCCCATTAGGAACAGCTTGATCAATATTTGCCCAAGCTTGATCTCTTTGAAGAAATGCTCTAATTTGTCTTGCTTCTTCTTTGCAAATTGATTGATTTTCATTCAGCCAAGGCAAAAAACTATCCAATCTGCTTTTAAACTTTCTTAACAAATCAGCAGGTTTTACTCCTCCCACTTGAGCCGTAATGTTCTTAATGGTGAAATATCTTTCCGGATGAAGTATTACCTCAATATTTAAACCCTTTTCTTCCAAACATTTAAGCAACTGAAGATTATGCCTTCTAATTCTTTGAACAATTTCAAAATTTTCTTTGCCGTAAGTCTCTGTTATAGGATAATTTTTGTAACTGGGAGGATAAAGCAATCCATCACTTGTGCCTTCGATTGCTGATTTGAGAAGTACTTTAAAAAAGTTTTTATGGTTCTCAGGCCAGAGAGATTGAGTTGCTGCTAATAATCCTAAATAACGAGTATCCCATTCAGCTAAAATATCTCTTCCTTCTAGAAATAAAGTTTCTTCATTAATACTAATGTCGATATCATCTGCTAATTTTGTAAGACATCTTTTTGCAAGAGCAAAAAGACAATTTTGAACATCATCTCTTTTCTCATTTAAGTCTGCTTTAAACTGCTCATTGCCGATCCCTAAAACCTGATAAGCCTTGCAATAGCCAACTAATGATTGGATATAATCTACTGAAGAAAAACCTTTTTTACTTTGTTCCAAGGTAGGGTTCGCTATATAAAAATCCTTCAGAAGTTTTAACTTTTCGCTACTTAAAAAGGCAAAAAGACTCATTGCATCTTGTAAAATTTTGGGATTTTTTCTGTCTGTTAGATATCTATTAATTAATTCAGAAGTTACATTTTCGGATAGGAATCTCATTTTTGGCAAAGCTTGGAGAATACACTTTTGAAATATTTGAAGATCTATTTGCTGATATTTTTCTGCCTGTTCATTAACTTCTTCCAATTCTCTTACAAGTTCGCGGCTTTTTTCTTGCCAAACAACAATTTCTGCCTTTTGTACTCCCAACTCATGTTCTAGGGTTTTTGTAGTAGCTAAATAAAAGGTTGAAATATCTGAGTCAGCAGAGTTCGGTTGTTGAACTAAGTTTATTTCCTCTGCATAACCTTGCTGATCAAAAAATGATACTACTAAATCAAAAGTAAGCTTGTTGTTTTTTCGTAGTAATTTAAGATAATTTAAAATAAGTTCTTTGTCTGTTAATATCTTTTTTTCAAGTACCTTAATCAAACATTCGTTTAATTCATCCCAGCGTTGGGCTTCAGCTAATTTTAGTAATCCTTTCCTTACAGTATCAGCATCAATTATCCCTTCCATGCCATCCACTAAACAGCTAGCATAATTAGACCATAAATGTTGCCTTGCATATTGTTTTAACCATTCATTTACTATTCCCGGATCATTTGGAATTATCTCTGCTTTCATTGCTTGGATTAAAATGCCACAATAATTTGAATGCGCTGGAGCAGATATTTTCCTTAATTGCATCTCTAACTTATTAGCATCTTTTTTAATTATGCCTGCTTTCATCGCCTTAATTAAAAAAATATTACTCTGAGAATAACTTCCAGTAGTAAATTCTAATAAACTCAATTGCTGTAGTATCAAAAACGGATCCTTGGCTATTTTCTCTGTTTCCATCGCCAGGATTAAGCAATCAATATAGTATGTTTGTGGATCTATGTATCTTAATTTTTCCAATCTATTTCTTACTGTTTCAGAATCTAGTTTTCCTGCTTCCATGGCCTTAATGAAACAGTCTTTGTAGATGTTCCACCTTTTATGTTCAGCTAATTTTTGAAGTCCTTCATTTATTGTATCTGAATCTATTATTCCTTCTTCGATCACTCCGATTATTAATTCTCCGTATATCTGCCAATAACCTAGATTTGCAGTTGTGCGCATTCTCTCTTTTATAGTATTTGGATCTTTCGTTGTTAGTCCTAATTTTCTCGCCATGAATAATGCTTTACATTGTTCAGGAAACCTCAGACCTAAGATGTATTTTGATATTTTTTCTCTTTCTGACTCATTAATTGAGATACCTCGCTGCATTAGTTCCAATAGTCTATTTACATAGGTATTATTTCTATTAGAAAATAAATCAGCCGATAAATCATTAAAAAAAGCTCTTGCTTCAATCATTCTTGGACTTAAAGGATCAATCGTTGCCGCAGCCGCTGCTCTTGCCGAATAGTCTTTTGGCCCATAATTTTCATCTACATGTTTAGTAATGTTAGCTAATAGTTCTCTTTTTGAATGGTAATTCAATTGCGGAGATGGAGATGCTGCTATCTCTAATTTTTCTTTAGGAGTTAGTTCAACTACAACATAATTCAAACCAGAATATACGACTTTTCTAAGCCCATGCTTTACAAGTTTCATCTCCTCATGATTAAAATGAAATATTCTTTCTAACCCCTGCTCTCTAAGTTTCATTTCTTCCTGATAATGGGCTCGGATTTCGACCAGTCTTCCTACTTCTTCTTTTCTTTGATCTTGCCTCGGCGATCGCACCTGCGCCATTAAATGTCTTAGCTCATGAGAGATCGCAGCTCGCTGTAATTCCGGGGGAAGATTTTTATCAATATAAATTACCGGCTTTTCATTTTTTTCTTTATCTCCTTTATCTAGCAATCCTCTAAATGTTGAACTATTATTGGGATCGATTCCCAGTTCAATGGACTTTCTACGAAGTTCAAACTCAGATACAAACTTAATCTGCTTAGTATCTATTAAATGAGCAATAGCTCTTTCTTCTTTTACAGTTTTGCTTTCATTATTGATATAATTTTGAAACTCCAGGTTCTGCTGGTCATTGGGACCATTACCCATTAAGTCTTTAGTGCTGGCACCCATTACTAAGAGATGCCCTAAAACATTCAGCGGATTATTCCAATCCATGTTTAATGCCGAATCTTTAGCTGAATCTAGAAAATCAGATAAATCATCAACTGTTTGATAAAGCGAGTTTGCCAGTTGAAATTTCATCAAAGCTTGTTGCTGTTTTAACTGATTGCTTAAGGCAACATTACTTCCAACAAAAGGTGCTGCTTTGGGTAACTTTAAATTTATTATTCCCAAATACCCTTTTCCAAAGACATTTGTTACCCCAGCCATTCCCATGGAATTTGCCGTGTTACTAAAAGTGTTCTTTACAACGTTGGCGATGCTACCAAAGAAGTTAAATTCATTTTTGCCAGAAACAGATTCAGTCGACGGAAGGCTGATAGTTTTGAATTCCTGTCCTGTTGCAATAGTTCCAGAAAAAAGGACATTGCTTTTTAAGGCCTTGCTTGCAACTTTTAGTTTTCCGAGAACACCTTGAGTGGCAGCAAGCTGAGGATTAATCGCCAGTGCTCCCGCAATTTTGAGTCCATCAAATGTAGCTTTACTTACTTGAAAACTGACATCGGTGGTTTGTAGTTTTTTTAGTTCAAGGTAAGTTAAACTTTCTTCTCCTCCCAGAGCTTTAGTAAGAACATTCGTTGTCCCCAGCATTGCCTCATCATAGGCGGCATCAGCTACTTCCATAATCGGGTTGGCATAGGCTGTTATCGGGTGAAGATTAATTAAATCACTAACAGCATTACCTTGAGAAAATTGTTCGTTATTTCCTAGAACTGATCCGATGCCATTAATACTTTTTTCTTGCTCGCATTGCTCTCGATAGCTATTGATATATTCCCCGGATCTTAGTACCGCCTTTTGCCAGGATTCTTTGATGCCATTTCCTTCCTTTAAAGATTGAAACATTCCAATGACTAGTTCGCGGTAACCTCCATAAATTATTCCTACTTGTTGTCTTACAATCTCCGGGCTTTGATGCATTACTCGATATAGAGGATCGGCTATTCTTTGATACCAACTTTTATTATTGATTTCAGCTTGAGCAATTTTTTGCGCTGCTAATTGTTGTTCTGAAAAATCTTTTATTCCTGGTAAATTTGCGCCAGCAGCAGAATTTTCTTTGCATAATGGAAGTTGAGGATGTTCGCTGTTAGTTACAGCATTTACTCCGCCTGATGTTTTTACAACTCGACCCATTAACTACTTCAACCTGTTACAACCTTTAAACTTAGCTAACCCTTTTGTTATGCACAGTTTTTTCTAGCTTGTGATGTGCTCTAAATAATAAATTACCTGACAGGACAAATTTTTTAAGATAATTTGTCCTACTTGGTAAGATTTTTAATAGAATATTGCAACTACCTGATTTAACTGGGAAATTAGTCTAATGATTTAATCTAAAATAATAGGTAGTTTGACTGTTTGACAAAAGTCTAATTAGATAAATGTCTAACCGGCAAATCATATTCAAAGTTAAACAACTTTTCAAAATTTGCTCCCAAATCGGGATTGTAGGAAAAAATTAATTTATGTGCGGAATAGTTGCTGTCTTAAATTTCAATCAAAAACCGATCAATAAACAACTACTTGTTAAAATGAGCAGGGTATTATCTCATCGTGGACCGGACGAAGAAGGAATTTATTGCGATCGCTTTTTGGGAATTGCACATCAACGATTGTCTATTATCGATTTAAATTCCGGCCAACAACCAATGTGCAATCAAGACCAATCTCTTTGGATTGTTGCTAATAATGAAATTTATAACTACATCGAGCTGAGGAAAGAAATGATCTCTCGTGGTCATAAATTTACCACAGAAAGTGATACTGAAGTTATTCTTCGCTTATATGAAGAAATGGGAGAAAGTTGCGTAGAGAAATTGGTGGGAATGTTTGCTTTTTGTATTTGGGATCGAAATAAAGAAAAACTTTTTGTGGCACGCGACCAAATGGGGATTAAACCATTATACTATTTTAAGCAAAATAATGTTTTTGCTTGTGCCTCAGAATTAAAATCCTTGTTACTGCATCCCGCTCTCCGACAAACTCTCTCTCCAGAGGCTTTAAAAGAATATTTTAAATACCTATATATTAATGATCCTCAGACAATTTTTTCAAATGTTCATAAATTACCTGCGGGACATTTTTTAACAATTAAAAAAAATGATTTTAAGATAAAACGTTATTGGGATATCTCAACTCCTAAATCTTTTCCCAAAAAGAAAGAAATTGTTTATCAAAAAGAACTATTTTCAGAATTACAACAAAGTATCGCCTTAACTTTACGCAGTGATGTGCCGGTAGGGGTCTTTCTTAGTGGAGGAGTTGATTCCAGTATTATTGCTGCTGTTGCCAGTAAAATTTCATCTCGGCCTCTAAAAACATTCTCTGTTTCTTTCGCCGAAAAAATGTTCGATGAGTCGCCTTATAGCAAACAAATGGCCAAACTCTTAGGAAGCAAGCATTATTCTCTAAAAATAACAAAAGATGATGCAACAAATATTCTTCCTAAATTATTTAAAATTCTCGATCAACCATTTGCTGATTCTTCTTGCATTCCGACATTTTTACTAAGTGAGCTCGCTGCAAAACATGTAAAAGTAGTGTTAACTGGAGAAGGGGGAGATGAATTATTTGCCGGTTATTCCTGGCAAAAAGCAGCTGCTGAAAAAGAAAAAAGTCTAAGTGCCTTAATTAATTCTCCGGCAAAACTAATCTATAATCCCTCCAACCACCCTCTCCCACTTTCTAAAGATTTCTTAAAAGCAATTGATTTCCAGAGTTCTAAAAAAACAATTCCTAATCTTCATAAAAACATTAAGGCAAAAAATCCTTTGGATCGGGCATTGATTGCCGATTTAAAAACCTATCTCCCTTCGGATATGTTGGTTAAACTCGATCGCATGACTATGGCTAATTCTTTGGAAGGGAGAGTTCCTTTCTTGAATCATCCTTTTGTGGAATATGCCATGTCCATTCCTGCTCAATTTAAATTTAAAGGAAACATTCGCAAATATATTTTAAAAAAGGCTTTTCAGAAATATTTGCCCTCGGAAATTATTAATCGAAAAAAAATGGGTTTTGCTATTCCCATGGATATTTGGATTTGGCAAAAGGGTTCTTTTAGAAATATTATTTATGATACTATTTACGATAAAAAGACCATAAATAGAGGCTTATTTGACTATAAAATTGTCGACCGGATGTTTTCTGAACATGACAAACTAGAAGCCCGTCATGAGTATCGAATTTGGTCTATTTTTGTTTTAGAACAATGGTTACGTAACTATATTGATTGATTTTTTAAAAGTTATTTAATTATTTTTTCATAGAGAAGATGATATGAGGAAATCATTTTTTTAATGTTAAATTTCTTTTCAATCATTTTTTTTGCATTAGAACTTAGTTTTTGACTCAATTTTAAATTATTGAGTAATCTGAACAGGGCATTTGCCAGTTCTTGAGGATCCTTTACTTTAAATAATAGACCTGTTTTACCAGCTTCAATTAATTCCGGTATCCCTCCAGAATTTGCACCAAGAACAACTTTGCCCATTGCCATTGCCTCTAACAGAACATTGCCAAAGCCTTCTTTAATGGAAGGGAGGACAAGAATATCAGATAATTGCAGAGCGCCAAGAATATTGGGGCAATTGTGAATAATCTGGAAATTATTTCGGAACTTAGATTTAGAGATCATTTCGCTGATCATTCTAAAATATTTCAAACTCTCCTCATAATGAGGATAAACATTTCCATAAATTTTAAAATTAACTTGAGGATTTTTTTTAAGCAGTATTTCAGCTGCTTTGATAAAATCATAATGTCTTTTTTGTGGAATAAAATGAGCAATCATTGAAATAACAGAAGAGTTTTCTTCACATTTTATTTTAAGATTTTTTTTAAGCTGCTGTCGCATCTCCATTAAGTCAATACCATTATAAATAAGCTGACATTTAGTTTGTTTAAACTTAGAAAACTGCTCCATTAAATATTTAGAATTGCAAACAATCTTATTTGAGCATAAAATTATTAATTTTAGAAAATCTTCTTTCTCTTTTTTATTTAGGGTTGGACAAGCAATATCGATATGCCCTCCGATACGCCAAATATGTGGAATTTGAAGTTGTTTGCAAGCTAAGGCCAGGATTGGAGAAAAGGAATTAGACTGGGCCAGTGATATCTTTTTTGTCTTTAAGATTTCAATTGATTTATTAGCTGACTCCGTTGGATCTTTAGTTAGAATAGATATTGTTTCTATTCCCATATCGTTAAATTTTTTTTTGGAAACGCCTTTGCCATAATATAAGACTATAGGGTTAAAAATTTTTGTATTGATATTTTTCAATAATCTAAAGAGAAAATTTTCAGTACCGCCAATTATATTGGGGTTGCAGGAGAAGACTATGTTAATTTTTTTAGTGTTTTTCATATTTGATTATTCAGGCTGTCATTTTGAAGATGATATTGCACTAAACTTTTAAACAGAAAATAGGTTAATCCGGTATCAATGCCGCTGAGTGGAGCGATAACTCCAGGAGGAAATGGCACACTGATTGCAGCATCAGGCAAACACCAATGCTGCTCAAGGTGAGCAATAATATTAGGTAGTTCCTCATTTGTTTGTTTAGGAGTGGGAGTAGCATAGACGGTGATCAGATCCGCCGCTGACTGGCCAAGAAGAGTTGAATAATTTGTGTAATAGTTAGAAATTCCAAGATAGCCAAACCAGACGACAAGACCTTTTGTTTGTAATAATTCAGGAAATTCCTTGGGCATTCTATAAATCTTAAAAAGTGATATCCCCTTTTTTTTCTCTTCCTCTAGTTCTTCCTCTAAAATATGCGTTGGACTAGCGATCACTACTTCCTCACCTTTGCCAATTCGTTTCGCAACTAAAATTGCAATATGCTCAATGGCAGTTAAATATTTAATTGAGGCAATCTTTTCTAAGAGATCTTCTACTTTAGAAAGATAGGCTGTTCCAAGCTGCCCATCTTCTAATGCAGAAGTAACGTTCTGCAATGGCAACTTGGATATCTTGGAAGTTTGCAGAGGCTGATTATAGGCTTTCGCTCCAGCTAGATGCACAGAGCTTAAGACTGGGGGATAAAAACCTAATCTCGTCAATTGGGCACAATACTCAGCAATAAAGATCCAAGCATTAATCACATTGGCCAGCCCACTTAAATAACGCTGGGAATCTTCACTGATGTTAGAAAAACCATTGTCGATTACATGGTCCACCTTAAGATCGTAAGGCATTCCCTCACCTGGGCCAAAAAGCATCACCTTTCGTGAAAGATATCGCCAATCAAGAAGATGCTTTTCGATATTTTCTTTATCTTCGGACCAAGATTTAACTGCAAGAAGCAGTAGATCTTTTCTAGTTAATATTGAAAAATATTTTCTTAATTGCTGATATTTTTTCAAATGTGGACTTTCCAAATTGGCCAGCCCTCCTGCCCGACTCAGAAGTTCCGAAGCAAAGGCTCCTTGACCCTTTATTGGAGTAAGAAAGCGTACATTTTTATTGGAAGCTGTATGCATAGCAAACTCTCCTGCTGCCTTGATAATTGAGGGAAAATTCTTTTGGGCTTGATGCAGAATGGTTCTTATTTCATCAATTGTCTTTCCAAGAAGGACAATCTGAGAATTTGCAGCTGCAGGGGTGTCTAGCATATAACTATTCTTCTAAAGATGTTTTCTAAAAAGCATTAATCATTTTAATTATAGAGTTTTATTTTTGCTGTTTTCGAATGTTTTATTTCTTTCTGCAGCTGTTTTAAATTACTGGCTCCTTCTGCAAAATAAGGATGAATTAAAATAGCCTTTTTAAACCAGTATTCTGCGGATTTAAGATTTCCTTTTGCCCATTCTATTAAACCAAATGTGTTATGCGCCACTAAATGCTGCGGATGAAATTTCAATGTTTTCTTGACGGCCATTCCTGCTTCTTTAATCATTTCGGCCTTTTCATAAATTATTGCCAACAATGCCCAAGCATCAGCATTTTTAGGTTTTAAGAGAGTTGCTTTTTTGATATGAGCAATTGCTTTTGGAAAATCATTTTTATTGGCAGCAATCATTGCTAATAAAAAATAAATTTGAAATTCTTTAGGATCAATTTTTTTAAGATGATTTAAGTATTTCAGCGCTTCACTATCTTTAGCTAAACTAAAATATGTTTTTGCAATATTAAGATGGGTTAAGACATCTTTAGGATAGAGCGCTAAATGTTTTATTTCATTTTTCAAACGTAAAATTTGTTTTTTTACAATAAATTTTTCTTGTCCTTTTAAATATTGAAAATTGTGCACTGTAATGTCTGAGTCTTTAATTTTTTTTGCTTGCTCTTGAGACAATGATTTTAGAGGATTTGTATGTACAGAATAACCTTCTTCATATCGTATAAAATCTCGATTTCTAAAAATTCTAAATATTTTATAAGAAAAATAACCAGGGCATTTTGATATTTTTTGTTCATAGGGGTATTGGGCATCGTTGGGGTGCCAGCTATATAGTAAGTTCAGATTCCGTGTATAATCTCTACATAATAAATTATATCCCAGAACTTTTTGATCTTTAATTAATTTATTTATTTTTTTCCAATCCCTGGTTGCGATTCTTTCATCGCCATCTAAAACAATAATCCACTCAGACTTAGCCAGTTTAAGATATTCATTTCTTGCTTTTCCTAAACTTCCATCCCATTTATAATAAATTACTTTAGCTCCGAATTTTTTTGCTAACTTAGGGGTCTTATCGCTAGAACCAGTATCCACAACAATTATTTCATCTACGAATTCTCTGGCATTGGATAAGGCATTTTCAATTAATAATTCTTCATTTTTTACAACCATACATAAACTTAGAGTTGGAGGCGTCTTTTGCTTAATTGTCATTGGTATTTAACGATTGAGGATTAGTCGACGAAGATTAGAAGCATAAAATAATTTAGATATCTACGCAATAAGAATGACAAAAGGGAACTCATTGGTGGAACACCTTAAAAAACGAGACTGTAAATTAAACTGTGTAATTTCCAATAAACGTACGGAGCGCGGACTTTAGGGCATCTCTAAAAATTAGGTAGAATAATTGTTTAGGATG
>CAYOOT010000042.1:0-23057 GCA_964405665.1 uncultured Bdellovibrionales bacterium
TTTCTGATTTCTGATTTCTGATTTCTGATTTCTGATTTCTGATTTCTGATTTCTAGGAAAGCGCAATATTTAACTGTTCAGCAATCAAATCCTTCATTTCTTCTATACTAATTTCTTCTAAAATATTTTCAGCAAAAGCACGGACCAACATTTTTTGGGCATCGCTTTTATTAATTCCCCGAGAAAGAAGATAGAACATAGCCTCATCATCTAATTGCCCCACAGTGGCCCCATGAGTACATTTTACATCATCAGCAAAAATTTTAAGCTGAGGATTAGAATTAATACTGGCATTATCAGAAAGTAAAATTGCTTTATTCGATTGGATCGCGTTGGTTTTTTGAGCATCAGGCCGAACAATAATTGTTCCGCTAAATACCCCGCTGGAATGATCAGAGTAAATTCCCTTATATAATTCGCGGCTAAAACAGTTAGGCCGGGCATGATCGATTACCGTAAAATTATCAATATGTTGTTTCCCGGAAATTATCGTTAAACCATTAAGTAAAGTTTCGATGTTTTCTCCGGAAAGGGTGGGATAAATTTCATTTCGAGAAAGCTTGCTTCCAAAAGCAAAATAATTAGACTTAAAATGGGACTTCTCTTCTTGATCGACATATAAGGAAGCCAAGTGATAGCTGTTTTTGCTTTCTACTTGGATCTTGTCATGTTCCACGCGCGAGGATTTTCCACAAAAAATTTCCGTTACAGTATTTGTCAAATAACTGTGGCTTCCTTCTGAAATAAAGTGTTCAATTATTTTTGCCTCGGAATTTTCTTCCAATTGAATGATATTTCTCAAGGGAATAATTTTTTCATTTTGATCTTCTGTAGTAATAAAAACAAGATAAATCGGTTGGTTAATTGTTTTGTTTTTATTAACACGGATTGCTACGCCATCAGAGATCATTGCCGAATTTAGGTTCAAAAGGGGATTGTCTGCCAAGAGATGAGTTCTTGAGGTGCTTAGTTTTGCCAAACCCTGAAGTGATTTTTTATTATTAATATCCGATAAATCAGCAATGGAAATATCGCCATTTTCTACATCAATAGTTGATAAATCTTTGGCAATTTTACCATTGATAAAAACAATTTTGTAACTAGTTTTTTTTAATAATTTATTGAGATTAATTTCTGGCTTGGTTTCTTCTGATTGATTAATTAAAGAAAAAAGAGCTTTGTTCAGTTCTTGGATATTTGTAAATTTCCAGCGTTCATCCTTGGTCGAAGGAAGGCCGTTGTTTTTTAAATTATCTAAGGCTAGTTTTTGCATCGCAGAAAAAGCTGTATTCTTAGAAAAATCGCAATTGCTAATTTTTTCGATTAAAGTCATTTTATTTTTTTTCAAAAAATCAATAATAAATTATGTTAAACTGAAGTGCCGATATTTAGATCTTCTTTGATCCAATTATATCCTTTATCTTCTAATTCTAGGGCGAGGTTTTTATCCCCGGATTTTACAATCTTCCCGTCAATAATCACATGCACATAATCAGGAGTGATATAATTTAATAATCGCTGATAGTGAGTGATGATAATGATTGCCCGCTCAGGACTGCGCAAGGAGTTAACTCCTTTGGCAACAATTTGCAGAGCGTCGATATCAAGTCCAGAATCAGTTTCATCCAGAATTGCTAATTTTGGCTGTAATAAAGCCATTTGCAAAATTTCACTTCGTTTTTTTTCTCCTCCAGAAAAGCCTTCATTGACTGCTCGGTTAAGCATTTTTTCATCGAGCTCCAAAAGTTTAGCTTTTTCTTTAAGCAGTTGAGAAAATTCTCTTACTCCAAGAGGTTCCTGGCCTTGGTGTTTTCTAACGGAATTTAAAGCAGTTCTTAAAAAATAAGATGTGTTTACTCCGGGAAGTTCCACTGGATATTGAAAGGCCATGAAAATTCCCTCTCGGGCACGTTCATCAGCTTCCATTTCCAAAAGATCTTTGCCATTAAAGGTAATTTCTCCAGCAGTTACTTGATAACCATCTTTGCCACTTAAAACATTAGCCAAGGTACTTTTACCGGAACCGTTGATACCCATAATGGCGTGAACTTCGCCAGCTTTGATTACCAAGTCCAGGCCTTTTAAAATTTCTGTTCCTTGTTCTTCAACTTTTGCATGTAAATTTTTTATTGTTAACATCATTTCCTCTTATTTGTATATTTATCCGACACTGCCTTCCAGACTTACTGCTAATAATTGTCTTGCTTCTACAGCAAATTCCATCGGAAGTTCCTTAAATACTTCTTTGCAAAATCCATGAACAATCATGGAAACGGCGTCTTCTTTAGAAATTCCTCTTTGGCCACAATAGAAAATTTGATCTTCTCCGATTTTAGAGGTTGTAGCTTCATGCTCAGTTTTGGCAGTCGGATTTTTTACTTCAATATAAGGGAAAGTATGGGCCCCGCATTTATCGCCCAGTAGCATTGAATCGCATTGTGTGAAATTTCTGGCATTGTCTGCGTTTTTCAGGATTTTTACCAGCCCGCGATAGGAGTTATGAGCTTTACCTGCAGAGATTCCTTTGGAAACGATATTGCTTTTGGTATTTTTGCCAATATGGATCATTTTTGTTCCGGTATCTGCTTGCTGACGGTTATTGGTTAGGGCCACGGAATAAAACTCGCCAACAGAATTATCGCCTTTTAAAATTACACTGGGGTATTTCCAAGTAATTGCCGAGCCTGTTTCTACTTGTGTCCAGGAAATTTTAGAATTGTTTCCTAAGCAGATTCCTCGTTTGGTTACGAAGTTATAAATTCCGCCTTTACCTTCTTTGTCGCCTGGGTACCAGTTTTGGATTGTGGAGTATTTGATTGTGGCGTTTTCATGAGCAACCAATTCTACCACTGCAGCATGCAGTTGATTTTGATCGCGCTTTGGTGCGGTGCAACCTTCCAAGTAACTGACATAACTTCCTTCATCAGCAATGATTAAAGTTCTTTCAAATTGTCCCGTATTTTCAGCATTAATTCTGAAATATGTGGAAAGTTCCAATGGGCAATGTACCCCTTTGGGAATGTAGACAAAAGAACCATCAGTAAAAACAGCAGAGTTTAAAGTAGCAAAAAAATTATCAGTATAAGGAACAACAGTTCCTAAATATTTTTTTACCAGCTCAGGATGTTTTTCAGCAGCTTCGGAAAAAGAACAAAAAATAATTCCGTAAGCTTCCAATTCTTTTTTATAAGTGGTGGCTACAGAGACACTATCAAACACGGCATCTACGGCAACACCTTCGAGGCGTTTTTGTTCGATTAAGGGAATGCCTAATTTTTCATAGGTTTTCAAAACTTCTGGATCAACTTCATCCAGGCTATTTACTTTTTTACTTTTAGGGGCGCTATAATAAATTGTGTCTTGATAATTAATTTCGGGATAATTGATAAAAGCCCATGTAGGCTCTTTCATAGAAAGCCATTTTTCATAAGCTTTTAGTCGCCAATCCAGAAGAAATTGCGGTTCATTCTTTTTTTTGGAAATAAAACGAATCACATCCTCATTAAGACCGGGAGCCACTGTGTCCGCTTCCACATCTGTCGAAAAACCCCACTTGTAATCTTGTGTGGTAAATGATTCAATCGGGTCGAGATTTTCTGCCATAAACTAATTATTATTGTTCTATTTGCTTTTAATTTGAGAGGCCAAATTATATAATACATGAATGAATTATTCAAGTATGCTTTCCTTATTAATTCTAGACGATTAGTGGCACAAATGATCTAATAAATAAGGGATACTAATGGTTATAGTGCCCAAATTAATCAGTTATTAAGGTTATTTCGGATGACCAAAGAGTTGCATCCTTAGAAGTTTAAAAATCTATGAAATTTCTTTTTTCAGTATTTTTTTTGTTTAATCTTTCGTTAGCTGATGCAGATGATTCCTATACTGTGGAAGAATTTAGCCAAGCTCTGCGGCTTGATCGGAAAGAAATTATCGAAAAAGGCATGATCCTTGATACAGCCTTGGGTCAAGTTAGTCTGATTAAAGAAACTGAAATTAAAGGTTTGGATTTAAAAAAAATTATTATCCAAGCATTTGAGATCTCTGCGGAGATTTTAAGAAAAAATAATTTTGAAGAAAATTTAATTACCAAAAACTTCGATTGGAGAATTGTTGTTTCTAAGAAAATAAATCAAAATAATTCTAGAATTGCAAATAATTATTGCCATTTGGCGCAAATGGGCCCACCAGCTGATATTGTTTTTGATGCAAGAAGTTTTGCTAAACCTTGTATTGAAAGCTTATCTCTAGATTTGCAAATTCTTTCTTCACTGATTCATGAAATTGGGCATGTTATTGAATATCATTTGATGGCCAAAGCATATCCGCGCAGAGAGCGTTGGCATTCCGAAGGCTTTGCACTTTGGTTTCAATCAGTAGGCGTAGATTTATTGGAAAATAAGAATTTGGCAAAATACTTTGGCTCTAAAAAATTGGCAGAAGAAGTTATCAATCTCAAAGAAACAAATTGGTCGGTCTATACTTTTTCCGGCTCTAAAGCCGACTATTTACATGCCTATGCCATTATCAAATATATTATAGCAGAAGGAGGGATCGCACAATTGCTGTCAATTTATCAAGAAATGAGTGCAAAAAATCTTAGTTTTTCAGATATTATCCAAGAGAAATTTTCTAAAAGTGTTAATGAATTTTCTATCTTGAGCCGCGACAAGTAAAGACAACTAAAATTGTTTTTAATGCAATTTTTAAATCAAGGATAAATCCCTTGTTATTAATATATTCAAGATCGAGGTCTAATTTTTTTTTGTAAGATTTAAAATCATGAGCATAGCCATCTGTTACCTGGGCCAAGCCACTTAAGCCTGCTTTTACTTGAAGACGGTTTTTAAAATTAGGAAACTCTGATTCTAAAATTTCTGATAATTCAGGGCGTTCTGGTCTTGGACCAATTAAGCTCATTTCTCCTTTAAGCACATTGACTAATTGTGGTAATTCATCAATTCTAGTTTTTCTTAATAATTTACCAAATTTCGTAATTCTGCTGTCATTTGTTTGCGTCCAAAGGAATTCTTCTTTTTTAGCCGAACTTAAATGCATAGTTCTAAGTTTATACATTTTAAAAATTTTTCCATTTTGAGTCATTCTTTTTTGTGTAAAAAATGCTGGACCTTTAGAACTTAATTTTATAATCAATGCCGCCAGAAGAATAACGGGGCTTAATACTGTAAGAAGAATTAATGAAATACTTAAATCCAGAATTTTTTTGATGAATTGATAAAGTTTAACCGGGTCAAGTTTTAAATCTGTATAAGTTCTTATTTCAATTGAGTTTTTAAGATATATTAAATCTGAATTGTCAGTTAAATAGTTAAATGTCGATATTTCTTCTTTAAGTTTGAACATATGTAATATATTCAACTTTTCCCGAGTTTTGCTTCAGTTAAGCTAAGCTTCTAAAATCACAGCATTTCTAGAAGGTGTTTAGTCCTTTTGAAGATTCTTGCTTTTGATTGTTGTTCGAATTAGCACTATTTAGTTTGGAACAGTATTTACTTCGAGGATAGATCGTACAATGTTCCAATAATTCGTTTTGTCCTTGAGGTTTTTTTGGTGAAGAAAACTGACAATTAGGAGACATTGGATTTTGGCAGTTTTTTTGTTTTTTCTTTAATTGCTCTTTTATCTGTTGGCATTTTCGTTCATAGGGACGATTCATGCAAAGAATTCTCATATTATCTACCCGTTCTTTTTTGGCTTGGACAATATTCACACAAAGAGGATTATCAGGATTCTGATGACATAAAACATGAAGTTGTTTTTGGCTTGCTTGCAAGCGTTTTATCTCTTCTGAGCATGCTATTTGGTCTTCTTGATATTGACATTCTTTTCTTAATTCTCTTATTTGTTCGGGAAGACTGCGTAGTTTATTGCCCATATAGATTTCTTGGGCTGAACTTGGTGTGAGATTAATCAACAAGAGAAGTAATAAAATAATAAAAAATTTGATATTCATAAAATTGCTGCCGCAAATCAGCTTATGTCTATAACAATATTGTTATTAAGCTTTAGCAGAAAAATGTAACTTAACTGCCGATTAGAGTTTTAGGGATATATTTTAAGGGGGTTTCGGGCTTTCTTTTACAAAAAACAATTAACAAAGGTTCTTTCTCTTCAATAAGTAATTTTTCCGTATCAAAACAATCCCACCGCTCTTTTCCCAGTTCTGCTAAATGTTGTTCAATCAAAGGAAGATTTTTTATCGGGTACTGCAGAACTTTATATTCATATTGGTATAGTTTCTTTATTTCTGACGGGGCAGAAGGAGAGTCAAAATATTCTTTCATCGAATCTGTTAATTCTGTAACTTGGTCTTTAAGTTTGGAAATTTCTTGGGGTGTATTATCTCTTATTTCTTTGCAACTAAGGATCGAGCAAAAAAGAACTAAAAGTAAGATTTTCATTGGGACCTATTTATGAATAAAAATATCTCAACTGGCAATACAGATCCTCCTACGCTACCGCTTCGGAGGATATAGCCTTTTCTATAAGTTATGCAACACAGTAATGTTGCATAACTTATAGAAAGAGCTATAGAAACCTGGTGTCAGTTAAAGTTACTGGTTCTCCAGTGAAAGCTGCAACAATCGGCACTGGTCCCGGGCCGAAAGTTCTGTCAATCAAAGCTACCCAACAATAAATATAAGCACCCATCATGGTAACTTTACTATGAGCTTCCAGGCAGGATTTTGCTGTGGTAATAACATCATTTACTAAAATGGCTTCCATGTTTTTTAAACTTTTGCCGTTATAAGCACCATTGATAATTTGCTCATATTTTACAACTTCCGGATCGATGTCTTCTAGTTGTCTAAGTTTTTCTGCAATTACTGAAGAAAGCCCCAAATAAGAACCTTTGATGTTAATTATTATTTTAGGCAGATTGGGACTACAGACATTGATAATTCTTTCAGCCAAATAGGCAGCACAGATTTCTATTTCATCATTACTTAAATCTTCAACTCGATAATAAACATTTGATTCCCAAAATTTACTGCCTCTAATTGGCGTATCATGATATTCGCTGATTCTGGAGAAAATTTCTTTAATATCTTTCATACCCATAATTGTTTACCCGTCCTTCCTTATTTATTGCAATAAATAAGGATGATTTTTCCAGATGTTAAACCGCCATACAAATCAAAAAATCTGACGGAAATCCAGGGCCAACCCGTTCTTTCCGATTTAATCGGCGAGAAGGGGTTGAGGATTATTCTGTGATTTTAGGATTCTAAAGCACTAGCTTTTGCTCTTCTTTCTAAGCGCAGGAATCTTAGCATATTAGCCTAAAAAAAGTAAGGAAATATTGAATTATAGTTTATTTTTTTTCAATAAGGGTATAAGTAAACCCCTTTATTATTTACTTTTAAGCGATAGAAAATGCCCATAATTCCACGTGGAAAGACCAGAAAAGTTAAAGTCGGAACTGTCTTTATTGGGGGAGATGCTCCGATTGCAGTTCAGAGTATGTGCGCTACCAAAACAAGCGATATTCAGGCTACTCTCTGGCAGATTAAACTTTTAGAAAAAGCCGGAGCAGATTTAATCCGCATTGCCGTCGATAGTAAAAAAGAGGTGGAGGCACTAAAAGCAATTCGCCAACAAACTGCCGCCAACCTGGTGATCGACTTACAGGAGAATTATCGCTTAGCTGAGCTCGTTGCTCCCTATGTGCAAAAATTTCGTTATAACCCCGGACACCTTCATCATCATCAAAAAGAAGTTGATATCAAAGACAAGGTAAAATTCTTAGTTGATGTCGCTTCTAAAAATGATTGTGCAATAAGAATTGGAGTTAATTTTGGTTCTTTGGATCCTAATGAAAAAAACAAAAGTGCAGATCCGATAGAAGTAGCTCTTAGTTCTGCTTTTTTTCATGTTGATATTTTAGAATCTTTAGGTTTTAAAAGTTTTGTTCTTTCCTTGAAAAGTTCTGATCCATTTTCGGTGATTAAGATTAATAAAGCTTTTGCTCAGAAGCGTCCTGATATTCCTTTACATTTGGGAGTTACCGAAGCCGGGTTATTGCCCGATGGAGCAATCAAAACAAGAGTTGCTTTTGAGCAACTCTTGTCCTTGGGAATTGGGGATACCGTTCGCGTGTCTTTGACTTTACCCGATGAAGAGAAAGATAAGGAAATTGATACAGCAAAGGAAATTATTAAAGACATTGAAGAAGGTAGATTTCGTTCGGTTCCGGAACAATTAGGTAAAGGTTTAAATGTGATTTCCTGCCCCTCATGTTCTCGGGTGGAAAATAAAGCATTTGTAAAGTTAGCTCAGGAAGTTAAAAAAGTTACTGAATATGCAAAAGAGTATAATCTGGTCATTGCCGTAATGGGATGTAGAGTCAATGGTCCCGGAGAAACTGATGAAGCGGATTTAGGTCTTTGGTGCGCGCCAAATTTTGTAAATCTAAAAAAGGGTAAAGAAGAATTAGGCGCATTTCGTTATGAGGAAGTGATTCCTCAGCTTTTAAAGCAAGTAAACTTGCTGATCAAAGAAAAAAATCATTAATTTCAGCTACTTAAAGGGCGGAAATAAAGTCTAATTAAGAAGTAAAATTCAAACGAAACTATATATAGAGAAATCAGTCTAAAATTAATAAATAAAGGTTTTTGTGAAGCAGCCTCCTAAATTAACATTAATCAGTAATATCATTGAGCAAAATAGAAGTGTTTCTGCTCAGGAACTGTTGCCGGTAGAAAGTCTGACAGTCGAGGTGCGCAGTAATTTAACGAAGATTAGTCAAGAGATTTTTCCAAATAGTATTTTAGTAGCAACAATCAAAACATTAACTGGGAATGAATTTCATCCAGTGATACTTTTATCCGAAGGGTCTTCTCCTTCTGTACTTCGCGTGGTCAGAGAAAAAGATAATGATCTTAAAAATACGCTTGCTGTTTTAGGGGAAAGTTTTTCTCGTTATAGTATTCTCAATGATTTTTCTAAAAACACCTTTTCTTGGGGAATATTAAATAAGGAAATTTGGTATTGCCGAAAATTATTTGATAAAACTTTGGACCAAATCTTAAAGCAAAGTTTACTTGCTCCATATCAGGCTTTTAGTATCGCAATTGAGTTGGTTGAACAGTTAGAAAAATTTCAACAACATGGATTGATTCATGGTCATCTTACTCCATCCAATGTTTATTATAGTTCCGAAGAAAATACCCAAATACTTGATCCTTTTATCTCTATTAATCAAATTCTTAATCCTGAAAACTATTTTAAATATGATTTATCGACTTTTGCGCCGGAATTTTTTGCAGACAAGAAATTAACCAATTATCTGGATCTTTTCGGCTTTGGTTTGGTTTTAAAAGCATTACATCAAAATTTAGAAAAGAATCAAATAAATTTTTCTGCTTTAGAATTGGCAGAAAGCCGCTCTTTGAAAAATATTTATGAGTTATTATTAGACAAACAAGCTGAAAAAAGATTGACTATTACTTTATTGAAAAGTTGCCTTGCCAATTCCGCGAATAATCTGATTGTAGCAGGGGTATTAAATTCTTCGACTTCCCCAAAAGAAGAAAAATTTTCTTCAAGTCAGGGACAAACATTTTTTCAGCAAAGAGATCCTTTGGAGAATTCTGTTATCCAAAATAAATCTTTGCCGGCGAGTACCATTTCCAAAAACAATGCAATCTTTTATGTTTTTTTATTGGGGATACTGGGATCAACTCTATTTTTTACAAAAGACAAGATTTTCAATTATTTTCAACAAAGAACTGCAGTTGATGAGCCGTCAATGAACTCTGATTTTAGAGATCAATGGGCAAGTAAAATTCCTTCCAGAATGTTACATGTTGCTTTGGTCGCGTTATCTGCAGGATCAAATCATCGGGAAGCGGAATCGGTCATTATCAGCTCGGCTAAAAAAGATGAAAAAAATGGAGAAGGTGTAAATAATGCTTTGATTAAGATTGCTTTTAAAGATTCCTGGGAATTGGAACTAAGCCCCGGAGATCGCCGCGCGGCCTTGGTTTTAGGTTTAGGAGGACTTCTCAGAAAACAAAGTATTGCTGATTTACCTGGTCCAAAAAGTTTGCATCCGGGTATCGTATTAGCGATTATTGCCAGCTTAAATGACAAAGTCGATTCACCACCGGCACTCTTCAATGAAATTCCAGCCGAAATTTTACTGAGACTTCCAGTGCCTTTCGGTGGAGCATTTAAATATTTAATTGATGCCAATCCCAATCTAAATTTGGCCAGTCCGGCGATTGCCCAACTTGCGTCCTTGGGAACAAAGGGAATAGAGTTGGAGAAGCTTTCTGATTTTATCAAAAGCAATCCACCTTTACATCTTAAAGCATTAACCCAAATTCTTTCCTTGGATAAAGAAAATTCTCATATTGTTCTGGAATTGCTGATCAACAATCCGCTTTTTTCAGGAATTAATTTAGAATCTTTATCTTGGGCTAAAGGTTTTTCCTTAATAAGTTGGCCGGAACTCTCGGACAATCAAAAACTTTCGCTCATTGCCGGGGATGTGAATGTTGAAAATATTTCTTCGGAAAATGTTTTGAAGTTAATTACACATCCTATTTTGGAAGTTCGTTCAGCTGCTTTGGCAATGGCGTTACTGCAAGTTAAATTCTTGCATCCCGCTTCCATTGAAGTAATAAAGATTTTGCAAAAAAGCCCAAATTTATTGACAGCAGAGCAGACTATGGAATTGATTCGTTTTTTGATGAATCCAGATAAGATAACTTTGGACACATTTAATAAATGGCTGGAGAAAAAACCAGATCCAGAAATTTTAAAAACAATTTTGCTTGGATCTTCCGGTTTAGAAAAAGCAACTGCCATGGATACTGCTATTGCTTCTGAGCTGAAAATGTTAAATTGGAAACCGACAGTTGATGTTTTAAGAAAACTCTCTTCTCATCCAGACAAATTCACGAGACTCTTTGCCTATAGTGAGATTTATTTGTTGGAGGATAAAGAAACCTCACATGAGCTTTTAAGCATGGCAATTAAAGACGAAAAGGATGTGCCCTGCAAAGAGCAATTAGAACAGATGCTTACTTCTTTATCCGTTAAATAATTCCATGTAAAAGGTTATTTTTAAGGAACCCTAGTGAAATATTCCAAGGAATTTTTTCCAACTTTCTTATATGCTTCGGCACTATTTTTGATATTCAGAATTTCTTCGGTAGTAAGTTCGCGAATAACTTTTGCCGGCGAGCCAAAGGCTAGGGAATTTTTAGGAATTCTTTTGCCTTCAGTAACCATGGAGCCCGCGCCAATCAGGCAATTTTCTTCAATTACCGCTTCATCTAGAATAATTGCTCCCATGCCAATTAGGCAATTATTGTTGACAGTGCAGCCATGAAGTATTGCTCGATGTCCGACGGTGACATTTTCTCCGACAATTGTCGGAACTCTTCCTCGAGAGGTATGCAACACAGAATGTTCTTGAATATTGGAACATTTACCAATTTTAATTGGCAAAATATCTCCTCTTAAAACAGCTCCGTAAAATATTGAAACTTCTTCGTCGATTGTAACGTCGCCGATAATCCAAGCATCGGGTGCAATAAATATATTGTCTTTTAATTTGGGATAAATTTCTTTGTAGGGGATGATCATATTAAAACGAGATTTTGTTGATTTTAATTTATATTTTTCGAGCACCCGAATTCTGAATTCTGATATCAGATATCGGAATTCAGAATTCGGGTGCTCGAAAAGGATAAACTTTACAACGATACCAAAATTATAAAAGCTTCTTTGCCGCCTCAGCAACAATATCCGGAGTAGGGGACATCATTTTTTCAAGACTTTTTGCATAAGCATAAGGGCAATCTCTTCCGGATAATATTTTTATCGGTGCATCCAGATAATCAAACAATTCTTCTTGGATCATTGCGGCAATCCAACTTCCAACACTGGCTTGTGGCCAAGCTTCTTGGACCACAATTGCTCTGTTTGTTTTTTTTACGGAATTAAACATAGTTTCTTTATCCAAAGGTCGTAATGTTCTTAAATCCACGACTTCGGCATTAATTCCTTCAACAGCCAATTTTTCAGCAGCAGCAAGACAAGTAGGAACTGTTTTTGACCAACAGATCATAGTTAAATCAGTACCTGCTTTTTTTACTTCGGCAAGTCCAATTGGAATTAAGTATTCACCTTCAGGGACAGGGCCTTTTACTGAATACATTGCTTCCGATTCAATAAAAATTATCGGATTAGGATCGCGAATGGCACTTTTTAACAAACCTTTGGCATCATAAGAAGTTGCCGGCATTACTACTTTTACTCCAGGAACGTGCACATAATAACTTTCCAGACTTTGAGAGTGTTGAGAAGCCAGTTGATGCACAGAGCCACCAGGTCCACGAAAGACAATTGGCATATCAAATTCTCCTGCAGACATATAACGCATTTTTGCAGCAGAATTAACTATTTGATCGATTGCAATCAGTGAAAAATTAAAAGTCATGAATTCAATAACCGGTCGCAATCCTACTTGTGCTGCACCGACGCCTACTCCGGCAAATCCTGTTTCTGAGATCGGCGTATCAATAATTCTTTTTTCGCCAAAACGTTGTAACAACCCACGAGAAACTTTATATGCCCCATCATAGTAACCAACTTCTTCGCCCATTAGAAACACCCGATCATCTCTTTCCATTTCTTCGGCCAGTGCTTCATTTAGGGCTTCTCTGATACTTAGTTCACGCATAGTTCTTCCTAAAATAAATTTATTATTCGATGTAGGTATAGTTTTCTACTGTTGCCGGATCGGGCTCTGGAGATTCGTGAGCGAATCTAACTGCATCCTGAATTTCCTCTTCAACTTCAACAGTAAGTTGTGGAATTTTGCTGGCAAGTGCAGGGAAATTTTTTTCTAATCTTGTTTGAGCAAGAATTAAAGGATCTTTTTGTTTCCAGGACTCCACTTCTTCTTTAGTGCGGTATTTACCAGGATCGGCCATAGAATGCCCGCGGTAACGGTATGTTTTAAATTCTAATAAAAAAGGAAGTGACTCTTTTCTGGCCCGATCAATTGCTTCTTTTGCTGCGTTGTAACAATCGACCACGTCCACTCCTTCAACTGTGGCTCTTGCCATTGGATAACCAAGGGCACGAATTGAGGCATCTTCTGTGACCATTGTGCGAGAAAGTGGTGTTCCCATGGAATAATGATTATTCTCCACGATAAAAACTACTGGTAATTTCCATAAGGCAGCTAGACAAAGCCCTTCATGAAATGGACCAATACTTACGGCGCCATCCCCCATTAAGCAGACAGTGACGCGACCATCATTTCGATACTTGGAAGCAAAAGCAGTTCCTGTTGCAGCAGGAACTTGAGCACCTACTATTCCGTGTCCGCCTAAAAAATTATCTTTTTTGGAAAAAAAATGCATGGAACCGCCACGACCCTTGGCACAACCTGTTTCTTTTCCAAAAAGCTCTGCCATTCCGGCTCTAGCGCTACCATTTCTTGCAAGATAAAAGGCATGGCAGCGATAGGAGGTTATAATATAATCATCAGCTTGGGTTGCAGCATTTACCCCTGCACCAACAGCTTCTTGCCCGATATAAAGATGTAAGAAGCCTCCAATTTTTCTTTCGGTATAGGCCTTAGCGGCTTCTTCTTCGAAGCGACGCATCACTAACATCTGACGGTATAATGAGAGTAATTTTTCTCCGTCCATTTTTACCTAAATAAAATTAAATTAAACCAGATAACCGATTGGAAGCTATAAGTTAATTTTAAAATAAGAACAAGCTCAAAACTATAAATTAAGTTAAAAACTAATATTATAAGTAACTTATATTGAAGAAGAGAGGTAGGATAATTGACAAAAAGTGCACGTTACTCAAAGAGCAGGGAATACTTTGAACCCTCAAAGTATCAGGTGGGTGCCACAGCAAGAAATCTTGCATAAACCCTTGCTGTCTTCCAAACTAGCTGCAAGCAGCCTAAGGCATGACATCGAGGTTCAGAGGCGGCTCCCGAAATTGAAATTATCGGCTCAATGATTACGCTGCTCGGAAGCAACGTGCTTGCCAATTATAGCGGGGAACTAAATTCTAGTCCAATTAAAATGCGGATGAACTCTCTTTAAATAGCGAGTCAATTTCTGTAAGTAATTTTTCAAAACTTGCTTCATCCAGACCTAATTTTTTAAATAGTTCTAAGGCAGCAGGTTTACAATCAGGATAGCCTTCTTGATGCCCATAGCCTAAACAATGAGCAACTAAATCAGCAGCCTGAACGATAGCTATTTTTTCCCACAGATTATTTCTTCCAGTAGCAGGAACAGGATCGTGATGATGAAGAATACATTGGCAAATTTCTAAAGAAAAATTCCATTTTTTTGCAACCAGTGCTCCGACTAAAGGATGAGCAAATCCCAGAACTGTTTGTTCCACGTCTGTGTAATATTTCCCTTGTTTTGTTTGATCAACCACATTTTGATAGTCCTTAGGAACTTGTCGCATAAAGACCATTTTCCCAAGATCATGAAGTAATCCTAAAAGAAAACTTTCTTCAGCAAAAGCTTTCTTCATATGGATGGCGATAACTCTTGCCGCAACGCCTGTGCAAGTGGAATTTTCCCAAATCATTTGCTCCAGTTTGCCATGAGTTCTGTTTAGTTGTCTTAATGTTGCAGCAACAATCACACCTTTTAGAGTTTTAAAACCAATGGTCATTATCGCTTGATTTAATGTGGTGATTTCTCTCTGACGACAAAACATGGCGGAGTTGGAAATTTTTAAAACACGTGCAGCAAGCGCCGCATCATCCCCAAGAAGTTTTGTTAATTTTGCTGCAGTCGTATCGGGGTTCTCGATTAAACTTAATGCTTGCGCGGCAACTTGAGGCAATGGTGGAAGATCTCCCACCCAAGCAACTATGTCTTTCCAGTTTTTATCTGGAGCAATTCTGGATTCCATTTCTTTCTGGAACTGCTCTTGCACTTTTGCATCAATCATTTTTTATCCAATTTTAATTTGAAAATTTTATCCCTAAAACAAAGACTCATCAGGAACATTTTATGTACCAAGGAAATCTCACATTTTTTACTTCTTGGGATATCTAACTATATACTTATATTAGACTAATGATGACAAGTTCAAAGAAAATTATTCAATAAACTTCAACAACAAATTCACAAATAACTAAGCATTTAATATTATTTTACATAGAAAGTTAACTATTGAAAATAATTAGATATATTTTAATATTAAAAATATATCAATTAAAGGAAAGTAGGATTTAAGTCGATGATAACAATTAGACTCAGAATTACAATAAAAAAACAAAATAAAATCTATGGCGCTAAAATTTAGGTTAAAAGGTTTGGCGGAAACATTTATTGACACAATTCGCTGCCCTGGATGTGGACATGATGGGGGAGAAGAGGGGGATCAAGATTTTAAAACTGAACTGACAAGAGTTACGTACGAAGGTATTGTAGTAGTTATCCAATGTGCGATTTGTGAAGAAATTTTTGTTCCAGATGGGCAAAGAAATGGAGTTGTAAGTACGGAAAAACTAAGAATGGCTGTGCAAAAAGATAGCATTACAACAGGTCAACCGATTTATTGTAAACGTCTGGATGTACATGTGGAAGTGGAACGTTTGAATGCGGAAAGGCTGAATAAAGTGCAGTAAGATGATCTAGCAGAAATCTGAATTCAGAAATCCGAGATCAGACATCCGAAATCAGAGATCGGAATTCAGGTTTCGGATGTCTGATAATATCTAATTGATCTCTAGGCTCTTTGCTCTCTTAGAATAGTACTCAAACCCTTTTTATTAAGAGTTCTTAATCCACGAGCGGAAACTTTAATTGTCACCCATTTGCCTGTTTCAGAATCAAAAACTCTTTTCTTATGAAGGTTTACTTCGAAAGCTTTAAGAGATTTGTTATGAGCATGGCTAACTTTGCAGCCGCGTTGTTTCTTTTTATTGGTGATATCACATGTTCTTGACATAAATCCTCTATCTTAATGGGAGAGGCATATAAACATAATAATGCAGTAAGATCAAGTGCATAGAAAGCTAATAAAACTCATTGCTTATTATCTCAGTTTTTCTGGGAGGGTAGTATTGTTTGATTTTAATTAGTGATTTTAGCCAATAAGTTTGTCGGGGCATTTTTACCCTTGAATAAAGACAAAATTCATTGCTTTTTACACTGAGCTTTCCAACTAATTGTTGAGAACCGGTAATTAAAAGATTTAAGCTTTGAGTATTGTAAGGAAAAGAGATCCGCTGTTGGACAATTAAAGTTGCCTCTGTTTCAGTAAAACCCAGAGCTTTTAATACCTCAGAGGGTGCGGTGTTGATATTAATTTGAGTACTATTTCCAAAAGTATTATTGAGGGAAGCTTTAAGAAAGGGAGCGCTTCTTTGAATTTTTTCTAAGGTCATACCCGGGATGTAAGCTAACTCAGAAAGAGATTTAAGCGGTCGATTAAAAAACCAACCTTTTTCTGCAGATGATTCTATTCCATCTCCATCAAAGCTGGCAGTGTGATAGGAGTTTTTATCTTGATCAATCCAATCGGTGATGATTGCAACTTCGGAACTGGGATCATAAGTTTGATTTCCTAAAGTGCGATAAGATTTTGCTTCATATTGTTCTCTTTTAAATCCCAAATCTGTAAATAAATCTTTAACTGCATTTTTCCAAAATATCGTCGGATCGCTTTGTAAGGGATCTCCGGGATTTGGTGGATTAGGGTTAAAAGTATTTTGACTGGAAAGGGAATTGATATCGATTTTTCCTGATTCATCAACAATCATGATTCGCAATTCCCCAATAAAGCCTTCTAAGGGAATGGAATTAGAAGCAGCAATTGTATTCCACGGTTCATAAAGCCAATCTTGATCTTTTGTTTTATCATGTTTGGGTGTTTCCAGAATGGTTCTGGCCAGTGCAACAGAGGATTTTAAAATTAATCCTGCTTGAACTTTTTCGACATATTGTCGGGAAGAATTTTGGTAATAATTTATTTCCTCAGTAAAATCAATAATTAAAATACTAATTAGCGCAATAATAAAAGTAACCAAGAGCAGAGCAAAGCCCTGCTCTTGGTTATGGTGATCGCCGATTAAAATCTCTTCCTTCGACAAGCTCAGGACAAGCGGTCTTTTATTAAATAATTTTTCGAAATGTTTCAACAAGGAATGTATTCTAATTTTTTCTCTGGAGTAGGAGTTTCTTCAATTGCAAATAAAATGTCTTTTGCATCATCACGAATCATCGCCGATAATCCGTTGATTAACTTAATGTGTCTTGCTACTTCATCCCAATTTCCAAATTTACAATGGAAATCCAGATTCTCTGCCAACTCTCTTTGTTTACAGAGAATCTCATGATAGGAATTTAATCTTTCAATTACTGAAGCTGGTGCATCAGGTCTTTGCTCTATCGTATTTTTGGCGCTAAAAATTGCCTGTTCTAAAACATTAAAGGACTCAAATAACTTTTTTATTATTACTTTATTCACTGTGTTTCCCCCATGCTCGTCTGTTAGTATTGATTGTTTTACTCAATATGCAAACTACAAGCAGTATTTTACTTAGCAATAATATTGCCAAATAAAATAATGTGTAATTACGCGAGCATTCTTTTTAAACTTCTAATCATACGTTTTAAACTTATACAAGAAAGTTTTTTGAGAAAAAAATGTTTTATAAAAATCTTCTTATTTTCAAAGAGTTGGCAAACCGTCCAAAAGTTACACAGTATGTTTAATAGTTGGTCTATTAACAAATAAATACTAGCAAAAACATGAGCGAGCGCAGTAGGCAGTTTTTGATTATTTCTAGGACAACAAAAATTATTTATTAATAAAATTAAGAACTGTTTCCATGAGCTGAGAATCATTGATCATTTCCAAATGTTCTCCATTAATTTTCATTGTTGAGCAATTTAAATCTTCTTGATAGGCAAGAGGCAGTGTCGCAGATTCTGTGGTCACAATGCCATCCCCATTTTTTAGAAAAACTTCTTTGGAGTATGGCAGGCTCTCTTTGTCCTCAGGGAAAATACAAGGTGGTTGGAGGTTTTCCCGGCAAATTAGGCGATCTAGCGTCGGGTAGCCTTGTCCTTGAATAAAAAGTAACTTGCTTTTTTGTCGATCGTGGTCCGTGGGTTGAAGTAATAAATCAGAAAAATTTCTGGCCTGAATTAAATATTTTTTTAAAGTTTTATTATCGATATAATGTAATAAATTATATTTTTGCCAAAATTCTTCTTCTAAGAAATCAACATTTTCGGAAACAAGACTTTGATTAAGCAGTTGTGGATTATCCGATCGTGGTAACAATTGATAGCAAGAAGGAAAACTCTGTAACGATTCTGCATTTAAAAGACTTGTGTTTCTTAAAGTTTTTACTCCTTTTATCAAATCATGCACCATCAGCAGAGAGCCTTTAAAAGGAGAAGCAATAATTACGCTAGAATTAATTTCTTTAGCTCCGGCCCAGTTTTCTCTGGCCCGGCGGGGGTCTTGTTCGCCATATCTTAAATAATAAGCAGCAATTAAACCACCCATACTATGGCCGACAAGAGAGATCTTATTAATCCCCTTATTTTTTAAATTTTTTACAACCTTAGCAAGCTCTATTACTTGTTGATAATTGTCGCTTCGCCAATCATAAGCGAAATTAACTAACAAGGTATCAGCAGGTAATTTTTTTTGTAGTAAAAGAAGAAATTGTTGATAAATATTTAATGAATATATTCCTGGAACGATATTAACTTTATTAATTATCCCCTCTGGTATTAACTTAGTTTTTTGATAATTAAGCGTAGAATTTCCAAAAATCGCTTCGTAGGCAGTGATCCAAACAATTTCCTTAGAATTTACGTCCTTTAAATAACTTCCTTTAAAGCCCGGAATAAAAATCAGAGCCTTCTTCATGGAAATTTCTGAAGAGATTTTTTTAGTTGAACAGGAATCTAAAGATAAAACAATAAAGCAAAAGCAAAAAAAATGTAGGAACTTAAAATTATTCATTACTTATAGGCCCAGATTCTTAATATTTCAGTGGCAAATATTTTTGTTGTTTCCAAACGACTAGCCAGACTAATACCACCTTCCCAGTTTGCGCAAATTCTAATTTTGTTTTGAGATTGATGAAAGTTATTAAGGCTTTCTTGGATTTGATAATGTCCAACCTGATAATTGGGAATAGCTGAAGGGTAAAAAACGCTTGCTATCTCTTGGGGATCCTCTTTGATCTCCAGAATTTCTTTAAGTTCGGCTATGATTTTTTCTTTTGTAGAAATTTTGCCTGGATCGGCATATTGTTCTCTCAGCGCTCCTCCACAAAAGCAGCTAATCAAGTGTTGATTTTGCGGCGCACGATTTGCAAAAACGGAAGAAGTAAAAATTCCCCCCAATAAAGCGGTATCTTCTGTCTGCGGGAGCAAAAAGCCAAAGCCATCGAAATTTGTTTTAATTGAATCTTTGGCAACAGAAAAATGAATTATACCCAGAGGAGCGTAATAAATATTGGGTATAAGAAGATTAAAAAAATTATTTTGCAAAATATTTTTTGTTGTATCCACTGCCGTAGTGAAGACTACTAAATCAGCCTCGACGATAATTTCTGAATTTTCTTCTCCGTTCTGAGACTTTAAGGATAATTTAATGATTTCTTCCGTTGCGAAATCAATTTTTTCAACAGTTGTTCCTAAGTATATTTTAGAGTTTTTTAATTTATTTACCAGGCCATTAGTTAAGGTGCTTAAGCCGTTTTTGAAAGAAAAAAAATCAATTTTTTTCGATTTGTTTTTTTTAAAACTCTTGACAATCAGACCTAAGAGAATCGATGAATATTTTTTATTTAAATACCAAAGATCAGACAGAGCACTTCTGGCACTTAATTTACTCAGATCTGCCGCCCAAATTCCCGAGAGATAGGCAGAGAAAAATTTTTCTGAAATTTCTTTACAAAATTTTCTTTCAACAAAGCTTGCCACACTCAAATCTTCTTCGGTAATTTGTTTTCTTAAAGGTTCAAAGAGAATTGATAACTTTGCTTTCAAACTTAAAAGCTTGCTGCCAAATAATTGCAATAAGTTTTTAGGAACTTGTTGGAGAGTTAATTTATTATTTTTTTTAAAAACCAGGTATTTTTTTTTGGAGCTTAGTTCTGGAATAATTATTTCTTTAAGCAGACCCAGATCTTTAATTAGAGATAAAACCCCTGGAGTTAATAAAACAGTATTGGGGCCGTTTTCCAGCAAATAATCATTAATTTTTTTAGAATTAATTGCTCCACCGACATGTTTTTCTTTTTCAATAACAATTGTGTTTAAACCAAGTTGTTCCAAGTAGAAAGCCAGGCTCAGACCTGTAATCCCGGCACCGACAATGGCAATTGTTTTACTCATAATGGATTATAGTATCGACAAAGGCTTTGACATTTTCTCGTGGGGTATTAATTAAAATGCCATGCCCCAGATTTGCAATATAATTATTTTTTCCTTTAACCGCAGTAAGCATTTCTTTTGTTTGTTTAATTACCTCTTCTTTGGATTGAAAAAGATGTGTTGGATCGAAATTGCCCTGCAGAGCAAGTGAAGTGGACTTGGCTACTGCCGCCAAATCTGTTTTCCAGTCAATACTGATACAATCAGCACCGGCTTCCAGCATTTCCGAAATAAGATGCGAAGAATTATTTACATAAAGTATTAAAGGAACATTTGTCTTTTTTATTCCAGCAATTATTTTCTGAATGTAAGGTAAAGATAATTTTTGATAATCAAGAGCACTTAAATTTCCGCCCCAGGTATCAAAAAGCTGAACGACATCGGCTCCAGCTTCAATCTGCAATAATAAATAATCAATAGTAACTTCTGTGATTAAATTCAGCAGCTTTTCAAATGCCGCTTTTTGTTGGTGCGCAAAAACTTGGGTTCCCAAAAAATGTTTCCATTTCCCTTGCTCAATTAAATAACAGGCCAGTGTATAAGGAGCTCCGGCAAATCCGATTACTGCTTTTTGCTGTGCTGGTTCTTTTGAAAATTCCGTTTTAAGCATACTAATAGTTTCTGCAACATATTTTAAAGCGAAGCTATGAAATTTGGTAGAAAGTAAATTAAGATCATTTTGATCTTTGATCGTATTTTCCACAAAAGGGCCAGGTTTAAAACTAACATTAAAACCCATACATTCGGCAGGAAGCAAGATATCGGCAAAGACAATAGCGGCATCAAGATCAAATATTCTAATCGGTTGCATCGAGACTTCAAAAGCCAGTTCCGGCGTTTTGCACATTTGCATAAAACCATATTTGGCTTTTATTGCTTGGTATTCATGTAAATATCGTCCCGCTTGACGCATCATCCAGACAGGCGGTCGAAGAACTTTTTCGTTATATAAGGCTTGTAGAAGTAATGGCTTCATAATTTTTCGAAGGTATGATACAATTTGCCGGTTTAAAAGGTCAATAGGCTATGCCAGGAATGATTAAAGTAAGCTCATTTTATAAATTTTTTAATATTACCGCTTTAGAACTCGAGCAAAAGAGGTCAGAGCTTTTGAGTCTGGCGAAAACTTTAAAAGTAAACGGTTTGCTAATTATTGCCTTAGAAGGTCTTAATGGCACAATGTCCGGATCTGAAGCTGCCATATCTGCTTTTGAAGAAGAACTTTCCCGGGTTTTTGGAATTAAAGATTGGATCTTTAAAAATTCTTATTGCACTAAAAAACCTTTTAGAGATTTTAGAGTGAAAATAAGGGAGGAAATAGTCTCCACCAGAAGCAAAGATCAAGTTTTGGTGAAGGATAATAACGAGCATTTAAGCCCAGAAGAGTGGCAGGATATTTTAGAAAATGAAAAGGATTTTATTTTAATTGATACCAGGAATTGGTATGAGACCGCTCTGGGAGCTTTTCAAGGAGCTTTGGATCCTCAGATTAAGCATTTTAGTGAATTTCCTGCAGCAGTAGAGAAATTAAACATTCCCAAGGATAAAAAAGTTTTAATGTATTGTACGGGAGGAATTCGTTGTGAGAAAGCTGCAGTTCAAATGCAGGATTTGGGATATTCTAAAGTTTTTCAGCTGGCCGGCGGTATTTTGAATTATTTACAAAAATTTCCTGATAATAAATTTCATGGTGAATGTTTTGTTTTTGATTCTCGAGTTTCTGTTGATCAAAAGATGGAAGCTTCGCAAATATGGGTGCTCTGCCCCCATTGTGGTCAGCCGGGGAAAGAAGAAATTGCTTGTCTGCTTTGTAGTAAAGAAGTTAAAGTTTGTAAGCAATGTTTGGCGAAAGAAGAAAATCGAACATGTTCTCATAATTGTTCACATCATTATTTATTAAAAAAAGAAAGAGCGCAGCAAAATAGAGCGAATTTATGAAAAAATTAATTTTTATCTTTGGTTTATTGGTTTTTATTGGAACAACTTTTGCAGAGAACACTCCGGCACACACTGTTCAGGAAATCATCAATAAAATGAAAGAAACTCAAAGTCCTGTGGTAGTGCTTGATTATGTCAATTGGGAAAAAGCTTTTCAGCGTTTCCCTGCAGTGCAAAAAGAACAGTTGAAAGTCAGTACACCCGATCAACTTAAAAAGTTTTTCGATAATATGCTCCGCAATCCTTCAGCAGTTGTTCGAGAAAGAATTAATCAGGAGATAAATAAAGCAGCACCGGAACAACAAGAAAATTTGAAAAAAAATCTGGAATTAGTTGTTGCGGCCATTGCCAAGAAAGAGGATGAAATGAAAAAAAGAATTTCATCAACGTCTTATGAAGTTGGTGCAGTGGAAGTTAAAGGCGGTATTGCTACGGTAATGCTTACTCAAACATATAATGGAGAGAAAAAAACGGAAAAAGTTATCTTAGAAAAAGAAGGGGAAAGATGGATGCTGCCGACAGCGGATTTGGGGAATAATTCGGGGCAGGGGCAAGCTCCGGCAACTGGGAGTTCTGGTGGTAGTAATTCTGGAACACAGTTTTAAAAGGGGATCTTCAGAAATCAGAAATCAGAAATCAGAAATCAGAAATCAGAAATCAGAAATCAGA
>CAYOOT010000043.1:0-21250 GCA_964405665.1 uncultured Bdellovibrionales bacterium
ATAGTCAGACTTTATGGGTGCCCGTTTAACTATTATCTTCGGTAATTCCGGGCAGGTATAAAACCTGTCCCTACATTTTAATTAAATTCTGAAATAAGATCCGCCACAATCCTTTCCGCCGCCTTTCCATCCCAAAGCGGGGGACAAGTTGATTTTTTAAAATTTCCCTGCATAATTTTATCCAACTCAACTTTTAGTTTATTTTCATCATTGCCAATTAAAACATTAGTTCCCAGTTCTATTGTGCAGGGTCTTTCGGTATTCTCTCTAAGAGTAAGGCAGGGAACGCCCAGATATGTTGTTTCTTCCTGGATTCCTCCAGAATCGGTGAGGACTGCTTTTGCTGAAATTACGAGTGAAAGAAAATCATTATAACCCAGAGGTTCAATTAAAATCAGGTTTTTTATTCCCCGAAATTCTTCCCAAAGACCGAAATTGGTCAAAGAATTTTTTGTGCGGGGATGTAGAGGCAGGACCAGAGGAAGATTGTTGCAGATTAATTTTATTTTAGAAATTAAAGATCTTAAAGATTCTTTAGTATCGACATTACTGGGACGATGAAAAGTGGAAATAAAATATTCTTTTTTCTTTAAGTTTAATTGTGATAAAATATTTGACTTTTTGATCTGGTCCAGGCTGTCCACAAGCGTATCAATCATTACATTACCGACCAGTTTGGCTTTGCCGGGAACTTTTTCTTGAGCAAGATTAATCATCCCTGATTCCTCGGTCACGTAAAGAAAATCGGAGATTTGATCGGTTTCAATTCTATTGAGTTCTTCAGGCATGGTTAAATCAAAACTTCTTAAACCCGCTTCGATGTGAGCTACTTTGATCTTATTTTCTTTTGCAGATCGGGCACAGGCAATTGAGGAGTTAACATCTCCAACAACTATTACCAAATCAGGTTTTTCCACAGTTAAAATTTTCAAAAAAGCCTGGCTGATTTTGGCGATTTGTTCCTCACGAGGAAGAGAGCCAATTTCCAAATGAATATCCGGAGCGGGAATTTTTAGTTCTTTGAAAAAAATATCGGAGAGACCCGGATCGTAATGCTGTCCTGTATGAACAAGTTTTTTTGAGATATTTTTTTCTTTATCCAGAGCCCTGATTAACGGGGCTATTTTCATAAAGTTTGGCCGGGCGCCAACAATATTTAGAATTTTAAGCATTCACTTAATCCTGATAGGCATCAACGACCCAAGCTCGATATTGAGGAATTTCTCCGCGCACAACTTGATGGTAGATCCCTTGAATTTTTGCAGAAATTAGTCCGACTTGTCCATTGCCTATTTTATATTTATCAATTTCAACCACTGGAGAAACTTTAGCACCGGTGCCGGTTAAAAAAACTTCATCTGCGGCATAGAGTTCACTGCGACCAATATTTCGTTCTACAACTTCAATGTTATTGTCACTTGCAATTTGCATGACAGTATTTCTGGTAATGCCTTCCAAAATATTATCGCTTAATGGCGGAGTAACTAATTTGTTTTCGCGAACGATAAAAATATTTTCCGCGCTTCCTTCAATGATATGTCCTTTGGAATCCAAAAATAAAGCTTCATCATAACCATTGATCAAAGCTTCAGCCTTAGCAAAAGCGGAATTGACATAGGCTCCATGAATTTTAGCTCTTGCCGGAAGAGCATTTTCAGCAACTCTGACCCAACTGGAAGTAATACATTTCATTCCTTCAGAGGGAACGTAATTTTCCAGAGGATATAAAAAAGCACTTAAAACATCCTTATAGCCCACAAGTTTGGGGGTTATTTTATTTTCATCACTAAAGTTAGATATTCTAATATAAACATCTTCTCTAATGTTGTTAACTTGTATTAAATCTTTAATTATTTTTAAAAATTTAGCGTAATCATATTTTTTAAGGAAAGTATCATAACGAAGTAGTTTGCAGGAAAATGAAAAACGCTTAAAGTGGGCATCGGGACGGAAGATAAAAACTTTTTTTTCTTTTTCATTATAATGGGCGCGCATTCCCGTAAAAACGCCTAAACCATATAATAAGCCGGAGTTAGCGATGGAGATGTTTGCATCGTTAAAATCTTTGATTTCATCTCGAAAGAAAACTTTTAATTTTTCATGGTCAAACATAATAACTTTCCTAAGAAAAGCGTCAAATTAAATAAAGAATACAATAAAGATGTACATTTATCAAATATGTTGTCAAGAAATCTACTTACAGCTATAAGAACAAAAAATTAACGGTTTTATTATATATGAAAAAATTATTACATAGCTTAGCTTTTATTCTTATAGCGATATTCTGCCCGCTGATTTCCAAGATACCAGTGGTTCAGGCTGAAACTAGTGATCCCTTAGAACCTCTTAATAGAAAAATATTTTGGTTTAATGACAAAATAGATACGCATGTTCTTGTTCCAGTGTGCAATGGATATAAAGCAGTTTTTCCTGCTCCTATTAGAAAGCATGTACAGAATTTTTTTGGCAATGCTAAAACACCTATTTATGTGGTTAGTGATTTAGTGCAATTAAAATTTGAAGAGGCAGGAACACATTTAGGAAGATTTTTTATAAATTCCACCCTCGGTTTTTTGGGTTTAGTGGATGTAGCAAGCAGCTTTAATATGAAGCATGAAAATGAAGATTTTGGCATAGCGTTGGGGTATCAAGGTGTGGCAGAAGGACCTTATTTAGTATTGCCTTTTTTAGGGCCATCAAATTTAAGAGACGGTTTTGGGCGTATTATTGATGCCGGCTTAAATCCTACATTAACTCTTACTTCAACAGAGGCAGGTTGGGGACTTTATGTTCTAGAAGGCATTGATAGCCGAGCCCGCTTACTAGAAGCTGTAGATACTGCTAAAGACGCTTCCGTTGATTATTATGGTTTTATTAAATCCACTTATCATCAAGTAAGACAAAATCTAATTTATGATGGCAATCCGCCTGAAGAAGAATATTCCGAAGAATAATTTGTTGTTTGTATGTCCGAATATCAAAATAATGCAATAGTTTCTTCTCGTATCGATTTGAATGAAGAGCTGGCAATTTTTAAAATTAAGCCTGATTCTGGTGAACTCCCTAGTTACCTGCCTGGTCAATACGCTGAGCTTGCTTTGCCGGAGATGGAAGTTCCGAATGAGACTGGAGAAAGAAAAAAATTAGAAAGAAGATCTTATTCCATAGCTTCAGCTCCTAAAGACTTAGCGGAACTGGAATTTTATATTGTAAAAGTGGAAGGAGGATGTCTCACTACAAATCTTTGGAATTTACAACAAAACTCCCGACTGTGGTTAGGCCCAAAAATAAAGGGCAAATTTACTTTAGAAGAAGTTCCTGAAGGAAAAGACTTAATCATGGTTTCTACTGGAACAGGCCTAGCTCCTTTTATTTCCATGTTAAGACAACATAAAGATAATCCCAGCTGGAGAAAGGTGATTTTGGTACATGGGGCCCGTTTTGAAAAAGATTTGGGTTATCGTGAAGAATTAGAAGATCTGCAAAAAGAAAAAGAATGGTTTACTTACTTGCCAGCTTTAACAAGGGCGCCAAATTGGCCAGGATTAAAAGGCCGAGTGCAAACATTATTTGAAGGTGGGGTAATCGAAGCAGCATTAAAAGAAAAATTATCACGAGAATATTCTCATATTCTTCTTTGTGGCAATCCTCAAATGATCGATGATTTACAGATCTTATTTGAGTCTAAGGGCTTACATATTCACAAAAGAAAAACCCCAGGAAATATCCATGTGGAGAAATACTGGTAAGAATCATTTGTCCATTTGCAGCATCTAAATACTATAGTTTAGATCTAAATATTAGGAACTTATAGTGATTCCCTCAAGGTTTGAAATTGATCGTTTAGTCAAGCGCGTGTCCAGCGATCCCTTAGAACGGGAGGCAGCTTTAGGACTAATTCATCAGCTTTTGGATCCGGCGGTTCCTTGTTTTCTTTCGGAAATTCTTGTCGATAATCCCAACCTAGTTGCTCATGAATCGCGATTTATTCCCAATCTTGCCTATGGTGTTGCCGATGGTTGTTTGGAATATCGTTCAGAGAATGAAAGAGTAAATTTGGCAAGAAAAGTTTTTAGACAATTAACATCTACTTCATTTTATAATCCACAAAATAAAGCAAGCCAAGATCTCAGTGATGTTGTTTGTGATTGCTATTGGTCTTTGTATAAAGGTTTTTTAGCTGCAGAACAAATCGCCGCTGATCGCGAAATCCCCAACTTTGAATTAAGCGTATTAGTGGAAGAGTTAATTAGTAATTTAACTTTGCATACAGAGCTACTTGTTGTTCTATTACAAAATCGTTTGAATTGTTCCAGACTTTCTGTAAGAACCAGATTATATACCAGAATAGTTGCTACGGCGCAGTCCGCTTTGGAAAATGAACCAATTAGTCCTTCAGAAATTATTTTTACGGAAAATCAATTCAGATTTGCTTCAGAAAAAATGATGGATCAGGCATTTAAAAAAATTGCCTCAAATATTGATGATTATCTAATAAAAATCTTTAAACCCTAGTCTCTGTTACTTATTGACCAGAATTTTTGGAACATTCTCTTCTTGTTGAAAATTGTTCTTACATTTTCTACAAAATTCCGGAGTAGGTAAGGAATTTTCTCGATAATAACGCAATTCAATACTCGTCAAATCAAACTTCTCGTTACAATGCAGACATTTTGAAGTTGTTTTTTCATTGAAATTCATATATCCATTCTCCTGTTTTAGTAGTGTTATGCGTTTTTGTTTTTAAAATGTTCACTAAGTTAGCTGAACACCGTAGGGGCAGGTCTTGTGCCTGCCCGGTTGACCAATATATTTTGGAATTCCGGGCACCCATAAAGGGTGCCCCTACATTACAAATCAACACTCTTTGTGGGTGCCCGTTAAATCACTAGATTGTAAATTAGGAGCTGGACTATGCTTAAAATTTCAGGAAAATTCATTGGCAACAAGAAAATAGAACTCCTTCATGAACAATCAGGAACAAAGCTAATTACAGCAGCTCCCTTAGACAATAATGGAGATGGTTCTTCGTTTTCTCCAACAGATTTATTAGCAGCAGGACTTGCTTCTTGTTTGCTGACAATTGCGGCAATTGTTGCGGATAAAAAAGGTTATGATATTTCAGGATCCTCTTTCGATGTGGAGAAAATAATGTCCAGTACTCCACCAAGAAGAATTGCTGAAATCATAGTGAAAATAAAGCTACCTTCTTCCTTGACCCAGGAACAAAGGCAATTAATTGAAGAAGCCTGTTTAAAGTGCCCAGCCCATAAGTCCCTGCATCCGGAGGTTAAAACCCCTATTGAATTTATTTATTGCTAGAATTTCAGCTACTTAATAAGCTTCAGAAGCAATATGCTGCTGGACGCTGATTAGTATTAAAGCAATGGAAAAAGAAATTATTTATTACGTTTATTCTTCTTTAACACATCTGGAAAAATATCTAGATAAGTTAAAAGATCTTTCTCAAGAAAAACCGGAACTTGCATCAAAATTAAATGTTTCTTTAAAAACCTTGGAATCTTCAGTGACGAAAATGAGAAGAATTGCCAACAAACTGCAACTGGAATTTGCTGCTAATGATTATGCTAAAATCAATCATTCATTAAGTCTTTATTATGGAATGAATAACATGGTTCGACCGGAGATTTTAAAGTCGATATTAGCTTTTTCAAGCTTTACAATTCCAGTGATGAAACAAGAACAAACAGTAAATTTACGCTTACATTAAGATTTAAAAGCTTGCTCCAGATCAGCGATTAAATCCCCAGAATCCTCAATACCCACAGATAGTCTAATTAAACCATCAGAGATACCTAGAGTTTCTCTTGTCTCTTTAGGGATAGAGGCATGGGTCATTATTGCCGGATGTTCAATTAAAGATTCTACCCCGCCTAAACTTTCGGCCAGGGAAAAAATCCGAACATTTTCCAAAAAAGATTTGGCTTTTTTAAGCCCACCTTTGATTACCATACTAATCATTCCGCTTCCACCGCACATTTGTTGCTTGGCGATTTTGTATTGCGGATGAGTGGAAAGAAAGGGGTAAATTACTTTTTCTACTTTTTTGTGATTACTTAAATATTGGGCAATTTTTAAGGCATTGTTGGAATGTCTTTCCATCCTCAAAGCCAAGGTTTTGGTGGAGCGCAGGATTAGATAGCAATCCATCGGAGAGGGAACAGCGCCGACGGCATTTTGAATGTAATGCATTTTTTCAGCCAAAATTTTATCGGAAGTAACTATCATTCCACCAATAATATCGGAGTGACCGCCAATATATTTTGTCGAAGATTCAACTACTAAGTCTGCACCGAGATTAATCGGCAATTGAATTGCCGGAGAACAAAAAGTATTGTCCACGACAAGCTTCAGTTTGTTTTTTTTAGCGATAGCGGAAACTGCTTTGATATCAATGATCTTTAAAAGAGGATTTGTTGGAGTTTCCAACCAAATCATTTTGGTATTTTTTTTGATTAGCCCTTGAAGTTTTTCTATCTTTGTTAAATCTGTAAAACTGAAATTTAGGCCAAGCGGTTTAAATATTTTATCAAAAAGCCTAAATGTTCCACCATAGAGATCATCAGAGCAAATTACATGATCGCCTGTTTCCAACAGGTGCATGATTGCGTCCGCGGCAGCACAACCGGAAGAGAAACAAATGCCGTACTGGGCATTGTGCAGTGAGGCTAAATTCTCCTCTAGAGCAGAACGAGTAGGATTGGCTGTTCTCCCATAATCGTAGGTATCATAAATCCCGGGACTTTTTTGCACAAAAGTGGAGGAAAAATAAACAGGGGTATTAACTGCATTATTTCCCGGAGCTGGGTTTTGTCCGGCATGGATCGCTCGTGTATTGAATTTTAATTTAGTCTTGATTGTCATAAGTCAATAGATTATTGTTTCTAAGCTTTAACCCCAAAATGATATAACAGATATGAAAAGCTTGATAGTTGTTTTCTTTGTTTCTTTTAGTGTTTTTATTAGTAACTGTTTTGCCCAAGCTGCTTGCGATACAGAAGCTAAGCTAGTAGATTTTAAAAAAACTGTAGCCACAGCTGATTTGTGGTCTAATTATCGAAGTAAGCCCGGTTCAATTGCCCATGACAGTTCCGAGATGTTAAAATCTGCACTTATTGCTTTTAAAAAAAACATCTCAGACTGTGCAAAAAATGCTCAGATTTTCTTTTATTCAATTCCGGCCAAATTTTTAAACGATTATTCCGATAAAAATTATTGCGAAGAATTTTTTAAGAAAACCAAAGAATCCCCAATTAAATATTCTGCCCTGGAATTTGAGGATATGGATCAATTTTCTTCTTGGTTTAATGAATTTTCTCAAGGAAAAGGTAAGCAAGGAAAAGAGCTATATAATAAATGTGATCGCAGTTGCAGTCCGCAGTATAAATCAATCATTACTGAAGTTGCTTCCGGGATCAAGGCTGATGTTGAAGTAATTTGCGGTCCGGCTAGGGATAAGGATGATAATAATTATAAATTAAGTGTTCAGTATTCTTTCGGGAATTAGTAATTGAGGATTAGACATCGGAGATCTGAACTCTGAAATCAGATTTCCGATGTCTGAATTCTGAGATCCGATTTCTGATATCAGAGTTCAGACCTCCGATGTCCGATCTCAGACATCTGATATCCGAAATCAGAATTCAGAGATCAGAAATCTGATTTCGGAATTCAACCTAACCCCTTTTCTGAACCGACATCACCCTTTTCAGCTGCTTATCAATTTCCCGCTTTTTCAAATCTTCTCTTTTATCATGTATTTTTTTACCTTTAGCGGTAGCAATTTCCAATTTACATTTTCCAGCTTTAAAATAAGCTTTGAGCGGAATGATTGTCAGGCCTTTTTGTTTGGTTGCAACAAATAATTTTTGTAATTCTTTTTTGTGTAAAAGTAATTTTCTATCAGCTGTTGGCCGATGAGATTCAACAGGAGAATGACTATAGGGGCTGATATGGCAGCCTACTAAATAAAGTTCTTCCTTTAAAAATCGAACATAGCTGTCTTTTAAATTTGCTTCACCCGCTCTAATCGATTTAACTTCACTTCCTTTTAAAACAATGCCCGCTTCGTAAGTATCGATAATTTGGTAGTCATGCCAAGCCTTCTTGTTCTGAGCGACAATTAGAATGCCAGTATTTTGTTTTTGCTTTGACATAGGCGTTGGATAGGATCATATTAAATTCGTAGAGATCCTCCTACGCCAAGGCTTCGGAGGATATAGACTTTTCTATAACTTATGTAACATGGTAATGTTACATAAGTTATGAAAAGATCTATATAGTCTAATATGGCAAAAAATAACAATATCAGTTCTGATTTAAAGCACGTGGGAGATAATTTTATAGTTGGTTTTTCTTCTGAAAAGCTCAATTCTGAGGAAAAATCCCTTTTAAAAACTTTAAAACCATTAGGGATAATTCTTTTTGCCAAAAATATTTATCGTGGAGAAAACTGGATTTCCAAGCTTAAAGATCTGATTAGAGAAACAAAAGATCTCGTGGAAAATGAGAGCCTGATAGTTTCTGTCGATCATGAAGGGGGTAGGGTGCACCGCTTTATTGAGCCGGTGACAAAATTTCCTGCTGCAAAAAAGTGGAAGCAATTGACTAAAGATGTGGCCCGAGCAATGGCTTGGGAATTAAGTGCTTTAGGCTTTAATCTGAACTTTGCCCCGGTTGCAGATGTTCATTCAGAAGAAAAAAATCCCGTGATTGGAGAACGGGCTTTTGCGGAAAAAGCGGAAGAAGTTGCTGAATTGGCCGTGGAATTTTTTAAAGAACAGGAAAAAAACTTTGTACTGGCTTGTGCCAAGCATTTTCCCGGCCACGGTGCTACTATTTCAGATTCTCATCTGGAATTGCCGAGGTTAGATTTAAGTGAGGACAAGCTTTACGAAAGAGAATTAATTCCCTTTAAAAAACTTATTGTTGAGGGAATTTCCTTGATTATGACTGCCCATGTAATTTACCCGCAACTAGATGCGGATAATCCGGCAACATTGTCCCCTAAAATTATTAACGATCTTTTAAGAACTGCTCTTAACTATCAAGCTGTTGTGATTACGGATGACTTGGAAATGAAGGCCCTAAGGCAATTTACGCCAGAACAAAAAGCAATTAAAGCTGTAGATGCTGGAGTCGATATTTTACTGGAAGCCAATCCTCAAGATCAATTGGCATTAAAAGTGGCAGCCCGAATGGCGATTGGTCTTTTAAACTCTATGGAAAAAAAAGTAGAGTTCGAAAATAAGTTACTGCAAAGTCAAAAAAGGATCAATTTTTTAAAAGATAAAATTAGAAAATTTAAATCTCCTGTTAATCTTGATTGTCTCGGGTCCAAAGAACATCAAGATTTAGTAAGACAATTAATTGTTTAATTTTTGTTTATTAAAAAAATTTAATTTTTTTAATGAAAATCCAGAGGACTTTTTTTCTTCTGGTTCTTCACTGGCAGCTAGATTTTGCTGCTCGTATGTTCTAAGTGTGCTCCATTCCATTTGTGAAGATAAAGGAATAGATGTTTTATTTATTTTTTGTTTTTCATAAAAAGGAGTTTCAGTTTTGAAAAGTTCCCAAGAGCTGGAGCTATACGATGCCAAATCATCAAACACCTCGATTAATCCTGCTTCTCCGAAAAATTCGCGGGAAATATTTGCAACTTCTTCAATCAGATTAAATCTGCTTTCCAACAAAAGATTTTCTGAAACCAATCCCACGGCAGTTGTGCCTGATACATTATGAATATAATAAGCTTCAACAATCTCGGGATATTTTTCCAAAATTGTTTTTAAACTTTGTTTTATTTCTTCGGGATTAGCAGAAATTTTATAAGGGTTTAGTTTATAATCCTTAAAAATTTCTTTTTCATTAAAATCGGCAAAAGATTCTTGTTGATTGTCTTCTGTTTCTTCTCGATATTCTTCAGCATATATAGGATATTCTTCTTCTTCCTGTTCTTTTATTACTGGTGCAGCTTCTGTAATTATGGGATCGTTTCCAGAAATAATATTAATATCTTCTGGTGATAAATAAATTTCAGTATCTAATCCTTGATCAATTAAAATCCAATAATCTTTGGGGACAGTTAAAGCCAAATCTCCCAAGGGAAGGGAAAAACATTGATAGTTATGTTTACTGATATAATCAAAGAAAACATCTTCTCCGATAAAAACAGGGATGACTGTTTTTTCATTGACATTAGTATTAACAATTTTTATTTTTTTAGTTTCTTCTCCGTTAGTTTTTTTTTCAAAACTTGTAGCTGGAACAAAGACAATTTGTTCGCTAAGTTTATTTAAAGCTAATTTTCTTTCTTTAAAATTATTTGAAGAAAGATTTCCCAGTATATTTTTTATTGAACTATTTTCCACATTATCCATAGGTGATATTACACTAATCTAATATATTATGTCTTTTGCTTCAAAACAAAGTCAGATATTATCTAATTACAAGCCTCAATGAAATAAACTCATTTATCTCTATAAGGTATTGTATTTATTGAAATTTTAAATGACATATAAAGGATTTTATGAAACTTGGTGGAATGGTATTTCTAATTTTTATGCTTATTTTATCCTTAGTCCTCTATAAAATGCATTATCCTTTGCTTTCCATGGTGATCTTTTTAATATTTTTAGCTTCAGCTTTTTCTAGTGGCAAATTAGGATAAATTAATTTTTTCAAAATTAAGATAACTTATTAAAAAGCAAACTCTGTGGCGGAACACTTTGCATTAAAAATACACCGGCTCCAATTGTAGAATTTTTGCCAATTATTGTATCACCCCCAAGAATTGTAGCGTTAGCATAAATTATAACATTATCTTCTACAGTCGGATGCCTTTTTACTCCTTTTATTGTGTGTCCATTTTCATCAACCGGAAAACTTTTAGCGCCTAAAGTTGCACCTTGATAGATTTTTACATTGTTTCCGATTTCAGTGGTTTCTCCGATTACTACTCCTGTACAATGGTCAATAAAAAATCCTTTTCCAATTTTTGCACCCGGATGAATATCAGCACCGGACTTAGTATGGGCCCATTCTCCCATAATTCTGGGAATTACTGGCACATCTAACAGATATAATTGATGGGCCAGGCGTTGAGTGCTAATCGCCAGCATTCCGGGATAGCTAAGTTTTATTTCGGCAAAACTTTGGGCGGCAGGGTCTCCGGAATATGCCGCTTTTAAATCTTCAATTAACAGATTACGAATATAGGGCAGGCTGGCAAAAAAAACAGAACTTATTTTTTCCACTTCTTTATTGACATTACTCAAGGGTGAAATAGATTTTTTTCTGGCGGCTTCTCCCAACCAGATCAAGGGCAGGGCCTTTTTCAATTCAGTTTTTAAAAGTTTGTTTGCTCGCAGAAGTTTTTTTCTAAGAAAAGAATCCAATTCCTTATGATCTTTGGGTGCCGCACTATGGGAACCGGGAAATAAAATATCAAGCAATAATTTCAAAACTTCGATTACATTTTCTCTTTTGGGATAATTTTTTAAAACTCTTTCCGGACAGTCCTCTTCTGCAAAAGAAAAAGATTCTTTGATTTCTTTGGTACAAATATTTAGGTAATTATTTTTATCGAATTTTTCTTTTTTCATAAGGCAGTTAGCCTAACAAAGTTTTAGCGATATCGCTTGCAACCTTTCCTTCAAATTTGCCTTTATACTTTTGATTAAGTTCGCCCATGATTTTTCCAATATTATTTGCACCACTGGCAATTAGCTCAGAAATTAAGCTTTTAAGTTTTTCTTCACTAATTTGTTCTCCCAAGTAAGCTTGAATCAAATTGATTTCACTTTGGTTGCTATCAACGATATCTTGTCTTTGAGCGGTTTTGGCAAACTCAATCGCATCACGTCTTTTTTTTATCTCTTTTTGAAAAATCTGAATGATATCGGCATCAGTTAATTCTTTTCGAGTATCTACTTCTAGACGTTTTATTTCAGAGGAAATAGTCCTTAAAGTTAAAAGCTTTTCTTGATTTCTCGCTTTCATCGCTTCTTTGATATCTTCTAATAATTTTGTTTTGATTTCGGACATTGCTCCTCTTGTATTTTGTAAGCACTGAGAATTATTTTTGCAAACTGCGGCGACAAAGAGTGCGAAAAATTATGAATGCTTACTGTTTCTTCATGTTTTTAAGTGTATACAACAATACTACAATTCCTAAAAGCAGGAAAATAAAAGGCATCAAGCTGGAAATCCTTCCCCATGTTGAAGATGTTTGAGGAAGTCCAGAAATTTTTTCTCCATAAATTATTTTCAGTTTATTAATAGCCGCTTCTTTACTGTAGCCTTGTTCTAACCAGGAATGAATTTCCACTCTTAAATCCTTTGCTTGTGGGCTGGGGCAACTGGATAGTGTTAATCCCGGGCAAAATGGACTCATCACGTTGTCGCTTATTTCTTGGGTGAGGATCTCCAAGCTGGCCGAGTGCGCCAACTTGGATTGGTTGATGCTGTCTTCTTGAGCACTGCAAAGTGAAGAAATTAGAAAGATCGAGGAAAATATGATAAAAACTGGGAATTTCATTTGCTTAAAATTTTTAAATTGATAAAATTTATTCTATAGAAAAAACTTTTAGTTGTAAACTTTTTATGATTTGTCCTTATTGTAAGAAAAAAGAAGCAGCAGAAAAACCAATTTGGCCCTTTTGTTCACAAAGATGCAAACAAGCGGATTTAGGAGCCTGGGCAAAAGAAGAATATCGAGTAGCTGGAAAAGTTGTGGAAGATGCTTCTGAGGAAGAAGCTTTATTGGAAGAAGATCAATTCAACAATGAAGAATGAGATAATTTTTCTACCTGAAGCAGAATATTTTGTTTTAAATCTTCAGGGAATTTTTTTAATTTGAGTAGTTCATTTTCCGAGGGGATTTCCTCATCGGGAAGTCCGATGGCCTGACAAAGAGCAAGATAAGCTTTAATTCTTGTTGTTTTTTCTAATTCTTTATCTTTAACGAATCCGAGCAAAACTTCCAAGATCTGTTTTTCTTTTTCGGAAAAATTGCTATTCATTTTATGAGTTTCCTCGTTGTAAATTTTAGATCGCAAATAGGAAGCTAAAGCCTTAAAGGCAGAATGCCTTAAATCTTCATCCAAGTCCCAACTTACTCCCAGCGCAAAGTCCAGAATTCGTTCCAGATATTCTTCGGTTTGCTGCCATTCCAAACAGAGAATTTCAATGATTAGGCAAGAAAGAGTGGGGTCTTTTAATTCCAGGAATTTTTCCAATAAATATTTATTGTCGATATTCTTCGCTCGTCCTAAAACAAGAATATGCGTATAGATATCATCAAAATAATTGGAATTGGCCAGTTCTTCTAAATCTAGTTTGGTAAGAAAATCTATTACTTCAGCAATTTCTTCCTGCTGGAGATTTTTTCCTAAATTCAGTTTAAGTAAAAGTTTATCTATTTCCATAGAGATTTGATTTTGCTTAAAAATCCAGTATTAGCTTTTTTAGATGAAGCTTTTTGGGCAAAATAAAAAGGAGTGGCATGTAAAAAGAGTTTTTGATTATGGCTTTGAGGATTATCTAAATCATCGATAATACTTAGTTGTTGCTGGGGCGGGAGGAATTCTTGAGAGGCATTTTCAAATTCTGTTTTTAAATAAGCGCGTTTTTTTTGATCAAGCTTATTATATTTTATTCCCAATACGGGCTGCTCCGGAGAATTTTCATCTTCCCGGTAAGTTATTAAAAAAGCTTCTTCCAGTTCCGGATAAATTTCCAAGATCGGCAACAAATTTACTTTAAGTTCAGGAAAAAGTTCGGGTCCAGATCGCAAATCTATTTCTTGCGATTCATTGCCTTCAATTTCTGCAAGTAATTCCGGAATAGAATCTTTTCCTGATTTTAAAAGTTCAATTTCCCAAGGACTGATTTCTTTGCCGACTTCTTGGGCCGGATTAAAATGTAGACTTATTTTATTTCCTAAAAGCCAGATTAATTTTTTAAATTCAATTTCCTTGATAATCACATCGGGATCATCGTTCCATACTCGAAGAAATGCCTCCTCTGAAAAAATAGGAAGTATTTCCTGGTTTGCTTCAATTACAGTCTCCAGACCAAATTCTTCAGCGTGCGATCCACCAATAGTAGATATTTGTTTGCTCTCCTTTTTTATTTTTGGCATGTAGAAAACTTTTGCTTCCAGCAAAGCTTCGTAAAATTTGGCAAGTGCTTGAGCTTTGCCATTTGCCGCATCATTGAGCAGTAAGACTATTTCCTTTTGTTGATCATTCATCGTGAGGGATAATTGCTTAGAGTAAAGAGATTATCAATTTATTTCTTTTATAGCTCTTTTCAGAAGTTCTGCAACATTACTATGTTGCAGAACTTCTAGAAAAGGCTATATCCTCCGAAGTCTTGACGAAGGAGGATTCGGATCTCTTGTTGTGACATCTCGATGATGTCCATAGACTATTCATATAAAAAAAATAACCTTTTATTTTAATAAAGCGATTATTTGGATTAATGGATCCTCTACGCTAAAGCTTCGGAGGATATAGTATTTTCTAAAAGTTATGCCCTTAGTGAGGGCCATAACTTTTGAAAAATACTATACAATTGGCTTGACAAGACTAGGGAAATGAAAGAGATTGGCTCGCTCTGTGCTTCTTCCCCGGTAGCTCAGTCGGTAGAGCAGGTGACTGTTAATCACCTTGTCGGGGGTTCGAGTCCCTCCCGGGGAGCCAGTTGTTTAATTGAGCTCTTTTCTTTTGAAAATAAAACAAGAGATCATCAATAAAATCAAAGAATAGCAAACTGCATAGAGGGCAGATTGCATTATTTGTTCCCTGCTAATTTCAACATTATAAATCAAATTTTTGCTGATATTGAATAAAGAAAGATCGGGAAGAATCCAAAAAATTATAATCAGCAGGTTATTACTAATTCCCAAATTTGATTCGGCAATTATTTGCAGTAGATAATCCAAAGAATGCCCTACTAAATATAACGAAAAAGCCAAAAATCCAGGAAGAAAAGAAGAGGTGCTGAAAGTGGAAAATAAAATCACAATTGCTGAAATAATGGAAATTTCCATGATGCTAAATAGGGTGGCGATGAAAAATTTGAGATAAATCTCATTTTCCAGAAAATAAATCATGAAAAATATTCCCAAAGAAATTATTAGGATTAAAGCGATGGAACAAAAAAGAAGTCCCAAAAATTTGCCGCAAATAAATTGCCAGCGCCAAACAGGTTTAGAAAGAATATTGTAAATTGTTTTATGCTTGATTTCCTTATTCAATAAAGTAACTCCATTAAGGATTGTTAGAATTGAACAAAAAAAACTAAGGGTAAATATGCCAAAATCAAGAATAACATCTTTTCTGCTGCCGATGCTGACTGAACCTAGAAAAGCCGCCACACAAAAAACCAAAACAATTAAAAAAAACGCTCCATAGAGAAATTTATTTCTCAGGGCTTCTTTGTAGGTATTTAAGGCAATACTTAAGGTTTTCATTCTTCCCCTTGATTAATCGAGAGATAAATATCCTCAAGTTTGGAGTGCAAGGGACTGAATTTTATAATTTCCTGGCGGGCATGTAATACTTCATGCAGGGCCATTTCTGCGGGTTGGTATTCGGAAAAAATGGCAGAATAAACTTGATCATTTAAATTTTTGATTTGAGCTTGAAAACTAAGTTTTTTTAAAGCTTCTGTCGAGGCAAGAAATCGCAGTTCATATTTTTTTTCTAAATCCTGTGGAATATTTTGCATGGAGAAAGAGGATTTGACTTCTCCTTTTTTTAAAATGCAGACTCTGTTACATATTTCCTCGATATCAGAGAGAATATGGGAAGACATAAATACAGAGGTACCTGTTTTATTGATCTTTAAAATCCATTCCCGCATTTGTGCTCGGGCTATGGGATCGAGACCGGAGAAAGGTTCATCTAGAATGAGTAAGCTGGGCTGATTAAGGATTGCTTGAGCAAAACCAAGTTTTTGTTTTTGGCCTTTAGAAAGCTTAGAAACAGATTTTTTTGCTTGATCACTTAGTCCTATTTGATCTAAATGCTCTTTGATCAGCACTTTTTGCTGGGATTTTTTTATTCCATAGAGAGAAGAAAAAAATTCTAGGGTTTCAAAAACGCTGAGATGTTCGTAGAAATAAGGTAGTTCTGGTAAATAGCCGATATCTTCATTGAGACTTGATGAAGTTTTTAATTTTCCATTAATATAGATTTTACCGCGATAATTTCTAATTAAGCCCAAAAGACATTTGATTGTTGTGGTTTTCCCTGCTCCGTTTTGCCCTAAAAAGCCAAAGATTTCAGCCTTATTCACTTCTAAATTTATTTTCTTCAACGCAGGTCGAAGCTGAAACGTCCAATCATGGCGAAAGGATTTTTCTAGATTCTCAATGATTAATATTTTCTCCATAGGAATTGTCTTTGAACTCTTTTCTCAATATACCAGTATCAAAAGTTTTGGCATTAAATTTTAATCCTAATCGACCAGAACTTGTATAAACTGCACCACTTTCTTGATTGATCAGATAACGTCCACCATATGGTTCATTAGGAAGATTCTTGATGTAGTTTTTAATTAATAATTCTTCTACAGAAACAGGAATCTTTCCAAAATCTTTGAAATATTGTTCAGAGGCTTTTTTAATCGTAAAAAGACCTTCGCTTAGAATACTTTCTTTAAGTCTAATGCTTAGTGCCAAGCGAATCTTTTCGTCTTGGGTGTTGTTTAATACTTGTTCCAAAAATTCGCGGGCGATATTGGGACCTTCCTCCTGATTTAATAATCGGGAAGCCAGGGAAGAAATAAAAGCAGGGGCATTTTCTAGTTTTGAAGCTTTGACCAAGTCTTGTTTAGCCAAATCATATTTTTTAAAAAAATACCAATAATTAAATCCGCGCAAATAATAATACTTCCAATAAGTATTTTCAGATTCAATGGCTCGATCTAATATTTTAATACTCGATTGAGGATCTTTTGCCATCCAAGAAAGAGCCGTAGCGCAGAACTCAAAATAGTGCCGGGCTTGAGGATCAAGCGTTGTAACCAATTCACACATTGTTGAAAGCCAAGGAAAATCTTTTCTGTCTTGAAACCTTTCTCCAAAGTAATTAAGGGTATTAAACCAAATTATTTTACTCATTAGTGTATTAAATCCCAAAGAAAGATATTTTAAACCTGATTTATTGGGAAGATAGTAGGGAACTTCTTCAATGGAGAGAGACTGCTGCTTCTTTGCTAAATAGGTTCTACTGCTCAAGGAAAAAAATGCTGCGCTGATTAACAGTAAAAAAAAGAAAAAAAACTTAAAATTTAAGTTTAATGTTTTCATTGCTAATTTTCTATTCTCCCCTTTTTCTCGCGCTGTATATGTTCCAGTACTACTTATAGTTTGATGCGAGAAAAAGGGGAGAAAATAAAAAAGGGCGGAATTATCCGCCCTTGATGTTAGGTTCTTATTATTAGTTTAGTGCAGGGGGATTAGGGTTACCAGCACATGCTCCGGCTGCGTTTGCCATTGTATTTGTTTGTGTTGACCAACTATATGTTTGGTCTCCACGATCATGGCAAGAAGCAGCAGCAAATTCATCATTGGCAGCTCCGCCAATTGCAAATGCTACGTTAACACCGTCGCTAATTACAAACCCTGGTAATGTTCCACCAGCACAGTTAGCACCAGCACAAGCAGTGTATGCTTCATTATCAACGAAGTACGCTTCTTCAGCTGTGATACCGTTTCTTAAATCTGTTTGAGCACGCGAATTAAATGCCCTTGTTTTGTATTCAGCAAATTGTGGTATCGCTATAGCGGCAAGAATACCAACTATCGCCACGACCACGAGTAATTCTATTAAAGTAAAACCTTTTTGATTTTTCATTGTATTTTGTACTCCTATTTTTTATTATACTTCCGACCATAGGATTAACTAGTAATCCTATGTATGTTATCGTCAGAAACTACTTAATAATTAATCGCTTTTTTGAGCGCCTTTGATATATCGCAATAAATTTGCCAACTTATCTAACTAAGTTTTGGAACTCTAATTACATGATTTTACTAGGAATTGTTTTTTGAAGGATTTATTTTAAAAAGATCTTTAGGTAAACATCTACCTAAATGGCTAATTTTTTTTCAGACTAGGACTTCTTGAAAAGGGGTGCCAAATCTTTTTTATTAACTCTTAATGAGACATTATATTGCATTAACTCATTTTTGGCTGTATCGGCAAAAGCCTTCATTTTTGACAAGCCATAATCAATGTTTTTTGAAACTAATTTATTGTAAGTTAAGGACTCTTTGGGCATGCTTAAATTTAGAGCAATACCAATGATAGCAAAAGCTACAATGAGTTTTAGAGAACCAAAGACAAACATTAAGATAAATCGGGCCAGAAACATTAAGAAAAAACCTAAAACGAAAGCAAAAACTACAAATCCAGGCTGACTAAGTTCCATAAAACTACCTTTACAACTATAAGTATTTACAAATATTTATTATAAATACATTAATACTACTATTAATTATATCGTAAAATACTAGGTAAATATTGAGGGGAAATTTTGATCACTGATTTTTTCCATAACCTCAGATTTTCGTTGGATTTTTTAAGAAAGATTGGAAATTGGAAAAGATTAAAGATTGGTTAAAAAGATATGCAAAAGAATAATAAAAAAAAACTAGCAATAATTCTGGGAATACTTCTTAGCCTAACGATGTTGGCAGTTTTATTTTATCAAATAGAATGGGATGAGTTTTTTATCCAGCTGAAAAAAATTAACTATTTTTATATTCCTCTTTTGGTTATTCTATTTATTCTCTCCTTTGTGTTTAGAGCAATTCGTTGGCGTTATCTTTTGCCTTCAACTTCAGAATTCTCAATAATTAAATTATTTAGTGCCAGTATTTTGGGAATGCTTGCTAGTTGTATCTTGCCTCTTCGCGCCGGGGAGTTTGTACGACCTTGGGTTTTAAGCAGAAATAGCAATATTAGTTTTTCTTTGGCATTTTCTACTGTAGTGACGGAAAGAGTTTTTGATGTTTTGGCAATGCTTACGCTTTTGGTAATTACTTTAAGCAGAATTGAACATCCTCCGGCGTTGATAGTTGTGGGAGCAAAAAGCCTGGCTATTCTTGCGATCCTCATTCTTGTGATAATGATTTTATCTTATTTTAAAGCCCGCTCAGTAATAAACTTTGCCGAAAGATTTTTTTCTTACATATTTAAGGATAAAAATAGTTTTGTTGCCAATAAACTTTTGAATATTTTAAAGGAATTTATTTTGGGTTTAAAATGTATTTCTAGTTTCAAAGAATTATTGATTATTATTATTTGGTCCTATTTAATGTGGTTTCTTTTCACAATTTTTTATTATTTGGTACTAAAGGCTTTTGGAGTAGAGAGCACTCTGATGATCGGCAACACGGTCAATGTCTTTGTTGCTTTGGCTATTGCTGCGCCGAGTGCTCCGGGTTTCTTAGGAACATTTCAAATCGGTTGTGTTGCTGCCTTAAGTACAATTTATGGTTTTGAAAAAGAATTTGCGCTTGCTTATTCCGTATTGGCACATTCTCTGCAATTTATGATGAGCATTATTTTAGGCTTAATTATGCTTAATTATGAAGGTTTAAAATTTAAGCAGTTAAGTGCCAATAACCCAAATTAGTAGCATTTTCTCAAATATGCAGAGCGTAAATTACACAGTTTAATTTACAGTCTCTTTTTTCTTGTTTTTTAAAGCCACTCCTTGGCATGCAACTTGTAAGTATAAAATGAAGTTGTGCCCCAGTGTGTTAAGAATAAAGAATATTTTCAGCTAATTAACTGTGGTGGTAGTGGTGGAAAAGGCGGTAGAAATTTCCAAATTCGGTAATTTCTACCGCTTGTGGCGGGGTGAAAAAATAAAAAACTGCATAACTGCTAACCAAAGGTTTAATCGATATGAGACTTACAGGTTTATTTAGCGGAAGAGAAGCAATGATGTCGGAATCGGTTGCCTTGGCAACTGCTGCCGATAATATTGCCAACTTAAATACAACTGGGTTTAAATCACAATCTGTTGAATTTGCAGACTTGCTCGCTGATAGTGTGGGAAGTTTGTATGGATCGGAATTAAATCCGGGAAATGGGGTACAAGTTTCTAAAATAAATTTGTTAGCTGATAAGCAAGGTTCAATTGATAATACCGAAAGATCTTTGGATTGGGCAATAAGTGGCGGTGGATTTTTTGTGGTAAACGATGGAACCACAGATTATTATACCAGAGCTGGAGACTTTAGCGCTGATAAAGAAGGAAATTTAATTACCAATACTGGTGAAAAAGTTCTTGGTTTTGCCGATGATGCAGCAGCTGCTGCTACTCCGATTAATCTTAAATCTCGATCCAGTATTGCCACTGCAAGTACCGCGGGGAAACTATCTGGCAATTTAAATTCTGGGTCCCCGATTGTCACTGCGCCAAGTGGCGTAACGGATTTTAAAATCCTTAATGCCACTGCAGATTTGGTTTCTCCACTAAGAGTTTATGATTCTTTAGGTAAAGGACATGAGGTAAGTTTATATTTTTATCATACGGCAAATCTTGAATATACGGTGCAGGCTTATGTTGATGCTACCGATACAGATGCTGCGGCAACACCGAATACGGCTGTTTCCTTGGGTAGTACCACAGTAACTTATCAAAGCGATGGTTTGCAGGCTGCAGGTTCTACTGCTGCTCTAGCGATCAGTGGAAATTGGGCTAACGGTGCGGCTGCTTCTGCTGTTGCATTGGATTTAAGTAAAACCACTGGTTTTAGTTCCTCATCAAGTCTGGATCAAGTAGTGATCGATGGTAATGCTCAAGGGAACGCCATCAAGTTTCAGGCAAAATCCGATGGAACCGTTGTAGCAATAACAGATATTGGAACGGAAGTAGTTTTAGGAAGGGTGGCGATAGCAAAATTTATCAATCCTAATGGCTTAAAGAAAATTGGCAATAATAAATTTGCTCTTACTGAAGAAAGCGGCGAGGCTGATGTAAAAAGAGCTGCGGTAGAAGGTCGAGGGGAAATCCTCGATGGCAGTCTGGAAAATTCCAATGTTGATCCATCGAGTGAATTTGTGGAAGTAATCAAACATCAGCGGGCTTATCAAGCAGCATCGCAGATTATTCAGACGTATAGTCAGTTGCTGGGAGCAACGGCACAGCTGATATAATTTCTTACTTTATTGTTATCCTCAACCGTCGAACTCGGAGTTCA
>CAYOOT010000044.1:0-20946 GCA_964405665.1 uncultured Bdellovibrionales bacterium
ATGAATATGCTGCTTGGATGATCGCTAATGAGTTTTTAGCTTTTGATACGGATATCGGAAATGGTTTGCCAAGCATTGCCTTAGGATTTGTCTTAAATGATTCACAATTAAAAATAGTAAGACAAGAACAAATAGCAGAAGAAAAATTAAATGGTGCTTTTGCTCTTAGAGATTATTCCGATCGACCTTTGGCTTTTGAAAAACAATGGTTAGGCGAAAATTATAATCAACCTAATTATCAGCTTGCTGCGATGGCGGATCGCCAAGAGCCAGCTAGCGATGATTTGGAAGAATTATCGAAATTTCTTCAAGAATTAGCTGATGATTTAAAACCAGCAAATCTTCCAGAAGACAAAATACAAAGAAAATATATTTTTGCTTTATATGCTGAAGGATTGACCTGGGAAAAAGCGATTACTCGTGTGCTTGATTTACAAAAAAATATCCACATTCTTTGCGCCGAGAAAACTCAAGAGCAAATTCAAGAATTTATCAACAGAGAAGAAGTAGATGAATTGGATTTAGAAAATAAAATCATTAGCGCTGATAAAGCTTTTGAATTACTGCCACTTCTCCAGGCGCTTAATGAACCATTTAAATTTAATACTGCACGTTGGGTAAAACATATTGTAGGTGAAGAAAGTAGCCAGGAAATGGCGGGATATGCTCGGTCAGCAATGAGAACATTTCAATTTTGGTCGAATTATTTTACCCCAGCAGAGTTGAAGCGGATTATTGAGAAAATGATTGAAGATGATTCTTTGGCAGCACATGCTATAAGTCTTCATTTTCTTAAAATAATGGAATGTGAAAATTTAAGAAAGGATCATGTATTTCTTAAAAAGCTTTTGAATGTTTGCATAGAAAGAAATTTGACACTTCCTGTTCTTTCTTTATTACCCATTTCTTCCTTACCTTTGGAATTTCATCAGCCAATGAAAAGTATTGTAAATGAACAAAGAAAAAAACATAATAATACAAATGCTAGAATAAGAACAAAAAAGATTGAAGCCGTTTGTGGGGGAGTGACCTATGCTGGAATGTGTAAAGAAATGTCAACTGGACACCAAGCAGCGATGGAATCTGGAGAAAACGTTTTTGTTTGTAAAATAATTGCCGGAGTCAAAGTTATATTAGGTTCAATAAAAATGGAGCAGCATGGGAATCCTTCAATGGTTGCTTTGCAAACGGTAATTAGGCCAAAAGGAGATATTCATGACGATATTTTTACTTATGTTCTAATTCCTGGTGGAGTTTATGCTCTCCCTCATAGCATTGTCCAAAGGGCTGTCACAGCAAAAGCAGAAGGACATAATGAATTAATATTAGAACAAAATGAGCAATTAAAAGTTATGCCCCTTGCCTATTTGGAATTGAATGTTCAGCTAAAAAAAAATAGAGAACCTATCGATCAATTAAATTTTAATAAATTAATTTCATATATTACTCAATTTGGAAGTACTGGAGATTTAAAATATCTTGAAAAAGCGAGAAAAATTCGTCAAAATTTTTATTTACCCCAATTGCAACAAAATACAGAATTATGGCATGCTGCCTTTCAAGCGAAGCGAAGAATCTCTCAAGAAAACATATCTTCTGCGGATTTTTATTATTTAAGTAACTTAATAAATTTTTTGGTTAGTAGTGCAGAAGAAAGAAATTTTGCCTATAATGAGCCATTGGTAATACCAGAACAAGCCGTCGAAGCTAAGCCAGAACCAGAAGTAGAAGTAAAACCAGAACAAAGAGTTGAAGTTAATCGTATTGGACTTCTTACTAAAAAACAATTTGAAAAAGTTTTGGCTGTTGGAGAATATAGGATCAGGGAAATTTTAAGTAATGAAAATTTAAATCTTGATTTTGAGGGAGGTAAGGGGTTCGGTGAAATTAAATATGTTAAGATATCGAGTGTAATTAATTTTTTGAGATCCAGAGGTTCAATTCAATTAGCTGCTATTTTAGAAGAAAATCAAGATCAACCTTTTGATCTTTGGAGTTCAAAACTTGAAAATATATTATTTTCCAAAAACCATTTAGTCATCTTCTATGGGTTAAATCCTCCCGTAATATCAGCAACCTTAAAAAAGGTTTATAAGAATAAAACTTTGCTTCGTACGGTTTGTTTTAGTCCAGATGATTTGGCTGAAAAAAATATTGTCCAAGTGGAAATCGATCAATTTAGAGAATATCTAAGGACTAATTTTCCTAATCAAGAAAAATATTTTACCAGAACTAAAGTAAATGAATCTGCAAGCGATGCTTTTATTTTTTTTGAATCGGAGCCACTTATTGACGTTGCTGCAATTTCTACTTTCTATAATTTAGAACCCAAAACTATCATTGGTTGGTACCAGGAAGCATCAGTTAATCCTGCAGAAAATGAACCGAGAAAAAAATTATTATTTAAACTTGCCTTTAGAAGTCTAGAAGGAAGAAATACAAGAATTCGATTTGAAGATTTAATAATTTATCTTACAGAAACCGGTAAAGCTTCTGTTGCTGAAGAATTGTTAGCTGGGGTAACAATTCCTTCTCAATATCATATCAGCAATTCACTTGTTGAGAATTTTCTTAATTTTAGAAAACAAGTGTCGGTAAGGGAAATAGTTGAGCATTTAAAAGAATTTAAGAATTTAATTGTTGGAAATCTAGCATCTAAAGGAATCAAAATCATCTAATTTGCCAACTTTTAATTTCCCGAAGGGGATGAATTAGCATTATTATATTTAATAAAAGACTGTCCCGAATCGAAAGAAGCATCAGTAATTCAATTATGGCAATCAGTAAGATGGATTTCTTCAATCCCAAATAATTTGCCAGAAAAAATCCTAAACCGCAGCTGAGTAAGTCCCCGCAAGAATTTATAATGCTGTCTCCATTATAACCCAATGCCGCAGTTTGCTCCCGGTAGCGACCAATAATAAATTCTGAATTTTCTAATATTTCCCAGCCTGCTTCCAAGGCCATTGAAAAAACAAATCTCCAGGAAAGTGAAATTTTTGGAATAAGGAGATAAAATAAACCGAAAAAACAAATGCCATGGAGGAGATGCGAAAAACTATAAGGATCAAAGAATTGCTGGGAAGTTTCTGCGCCCCAGGCATCACTAATCCAGACATTAAATACTCCTGAGGAAGAAAATAATACACGACCCTGAAAATGTAATTGTGCGATCATGGCCAAAAGCAATAACAAGAAAGCAAGCCATGGCCCTTTGGTTTTCATAGAGAAAATTTTTTTACTTTTCATTTACAGATATTATACTTCTCGTGCTATAAATGAAAAGAGATTTTCTTCAGCATCAAAAAGGAAAAATATGGATAGCAATAATAACTGTTATGAAATAGATCGTTTAACCGAAGATTCATGGAGAATGTTTAGAATAATCGGTGAATTTGCGCTGGGGTTTGACCGACTAAATCACATCACAGTTCCGGGAGTTACTGTTTATGGCAGCGCGCGCACTGCAGTAACTGATCGCTATTATGATGTAGCAGAAAGACTAGGAACTATTTTAGCCCAAGCGGGATTTGCCGTGATCACCGGCGGTGGTCCGGGGATCATGGAAGCGGCCAACAAAGGAGCTTTTCATGCCGGAGGAGTCAGTGTCGGATTAAATATTCAACTTCCGCATGAACAAAAGCCCAACCCATATCAAACAGTTTCTTTTAGTTTTGAGTTTTTCTATGCTCGTAAAGTGATGCTTGCTAAGCATAGCGTGGGATTTGTAGTTTTTCCAGGTGGATTTGGCACTTTGGATGAATTATTGGAAATACTGACCTTGGTTCAAACTCAAAAAATGCATTCTCTCCCGATCTACTTAATTGATTCCAATTATTGGAAAGGTTTAATTGAATGGATGAAGAGTGAATTAATAACTCTGGGAACAATTGCTCAAGATGATTTGAATTTATTTAAAATCGTTGACGATATTGAAATAATTCCTGCTGAAATTAAGAAGTATCATGAGAAAACAAGTGATAATGCCGGTTTCAAAATACCTACGCATGAGGACAAGAAAAGATCCGAAGGTAAATAAATCAAGGATTTATTGTTGAGAAAAGTATCAATTATGCATGACACCTTAAATTCCTCCGTTGCTAAGGGTTCAACACTTCCTCGGGCTGTCTGGCTTTTAAGTTGGATTTCATTTTTTGCTGATGTCTCCAGTGAAATGATCTATCCTCTGCTACCGCTATTTTTAATTGGAGTTCTTGGTTCTTCTAAAACTCAGTTAGGGATGATTGAAGGTGCTGCGGTGTTGATTGTAGCATTGATGTCGGCGGTTGCGGGGTTTGGTAGTGATAAGATGGGCAAACGTCTGCCCTGGATTCGTTGGGGTTATGGTTTGCCGGTTATTGGTAAAGCGGTGATTGCTCTAGCAACTGCTTGGCAGTTGGTTTTTGCCGGACGTCTATTAGATCGTTTTGGCAAAGGATTACGTGGTGCACCTCGCGATGCATTAATTGCCAATGCGGTAAAAGAAGAGCAACGTGGTCAGGCTTTTGGAATGCACCGGGCATTTGATACAGCAGGAGCGCTCTTAGGTGTTTTGCTTTCAGCATTACTTCTTTGGTGGCTTACGGGAACGCCGCAAAAAAATAGTTCTTCCATATTAGAAACCACTGCAGCGCAAACGCCACAATGGGTCTATCGCAGTATTTTCGGAATCGGTGCTGTACTTGGTTTGATCTCACAGATCATCACGTTTTTTTTACGTGAATCAGAATCCCCTATTAATCCTGACACTCTGCCAAAAGCTAGCAAAGCTAGCAATCTTTCTACATTACCTCGTTCTTACTGGTCGGTGTTGATCTTGTTGATTTTGTTCTCTCTGGCAAATAGTAGCGATACATTTCTTCTGCTTCGGGCAAGTGATTTGGGTTATGCGCCTTGGACAGTCGTGCTAATTTATGCAGTTTATAATGTCACCTACTCAGCACTTTCTTATCCGGCGGGAGTTTTAAGCGATCGTTTGGGCAGATGGGGTATTATTGCACTTGGTTGGACAATTTATTTATTTGTATATTTAGGATTTGCTTTTTTACCGACTTCTCAAGCTTGGGGCATTTGGCCATTAATGGGAATTTATGGTGTTTACATGGCACTGACTGATGGAGTAGGGAAAGCATTAATTGCCGATCATGTTCCCCAGGACAAACGAGGCACTGCGCTGGGCCTGTTTTATGCAATTACTGGTTTGACCACTCTTGTTGCAAGTTTGTTTGTCGGTATCGTCTGGGATCATTTTGGTTCGAGCGCAGCGTTTTTGATTAGCGCTGGGTTTTCTATGTTAGCATTAAGTGTATTAGGCTGTGGATACAAAAAAATGAACTCCAAAATAAATGTTTAATAGCGATCTAGTTCCAGCAAGAAGCTTTCTGTATCTTTATCATTCACTACTAAGGGAAATGACATTTTCCAAAGAATCTCAAACTGACCTTTTAAAGTCTGACTCAGCTCTTCACTATCAATAAGAAATCCAAAACTTTCTTTTTGCGAAGAAATAAAAGCAGTCTTTCTTCCATAAGACCAATATCCCATCGGAAAGTTTACATGCTCAGGGGCAACTCTGATTTCTCTTTTGAATTTTTTGCCAATTCCCAAGTAAGGATGAGATTTTAAAGATACGCCATGATTAAACGGCCAAATTGCCCGAGTATAAAGATTATTTCTAATTCGCTCTTTATTTAAATAGCGAAAAAACTCAGGAGAAAGCACTTCCAGCATATTCTTAATTGGCCACAGGGCAAAAGTTTCTAGGTCATAAAAAAGAAGCATATCTTTTAAGACGCCTTGTAATCCTTCTGTTCCTTCAAACTTTTCTAGGCGGGGAGGGATTAGTTTTGAACTGTTACTTTTCTTGATATCAGGAAGGATCTTTCGAAATTTCTGTTGATAGTCTTGAAGTTCCTCAATTCGCTTTCCAAACAAAAGACTTATTTTCTCAGGAGGTTCGGCAATAAAGAGCTTAACTCCTTGATCCAATGATTCGCCAACCAATCCTCGTTTGCAAAGTCGGTCCAGGAATCCATAAAGAGAAGATCGAGGAATTCCAATTTTTCGAGATAATTTTCCAACACTGGTAGCGCCATTTCTTAAAAGAAATGCGTAGCAGGAACTTTCCGCAGTATCCAAATCAAGGGCAGTGAGAATTTCGCTTAACGTCATAATGCTGAAGTTTAGAATCAACTGTTGTCGTTGTAAGGCGACACTATATCTCATAATATCATTAAATGATAGATATTATCAAGAGTTTTGGATGTCGTATTAAAAAAACTGAGACTGTAAATTAAACTGTATAATTAATTATTTAGAATTTCCATATACGTAATTTAAAAGCATAAAACGTACGGAGCGCGGACTTTAGTCCGCTTAATACCGAATATTTTAGTTATGGCAAAATAAAAGTTTGGTTATAAGCGGACTTCAGGACATCTCTAAAAATTAGGTAGAATAATTGTTTAGGATGTTTAAATTACAAAAATTTAATTTGTAGGGGCACCCTTTATGGGTGCCCGGCTGACCAATATGTTGTGGAATTCCGGGCACCCATAAAGGGTGCCCCTACATTGTTAATAGCCAAAATAAAATGTTTGTAAGAAACAGGTGTTTGTTTTGTCTAATTTTTAGTGATGCCCTAAAGTCCGCGCTCCGTACGTATATTGAAAATAACACAGTTTAATTTACAGTCTCGAAAAACTAAGAGGTAATTATGAATATGGTAGCGAAACGTTTTTTCTATGCCCTTGTATTATTTGGCATTTTTTTTGTTTTTAGTTTCATTTATTTTAAGAAGCCAAGCGAAGCTCTTACCCCTTTGTCCCCTGGTGTTATCCCGGATTCATCGATTTCTTTAGGAATACAAACATCACCGGCTTCAACACTTCTGATGGTGGCAAAAGAAAAAGGTTTTTTTAAGCAACAGCAGCTGCAAGTTGAGTTAAAGGAATTTACTGCCGGAAAATTTGCTCTTCAAGCATTTTTAGGTGGTTCACTAGATGCCGTTGTTTCCGGTGAAGTGCCGGTGCTACTTGCCGGAATTCAGGGGAATAAAATTCATGTTATTTCACAAGTAGTAGAGAGAACTGAGAATGAAATAAGAATGATCGCCAGAAAAGATGGAACAGAAGGGGATCCTTATAAGTTTTTTAAAACAAAAAAACGAAGTATTGCAACTTCATTTGGTGGCGGGCCGGAATATTTTACTTATACCGCATTAAAAACATTAGGCCTAAGCCAGGATGATGTGACTTTAGTAAGCCAAAGACCGGAGGATATGCCTGCTGCTCTTGCCTCCGGAAGTGTGGATGTGATCAGTGTTTTTGATCCCTTTGCTTTTATCTCAGAACGAGAACTGGCGGATAAAGCAACCACTTTAAAAATCAATAGCCCTTATAGAGAGCTATATATTTTAAGTGTTTCAGAGAAGTTACTTGGCGAAACTCCAGAGGTTGCCGAAAAACTCTTAACTGCTCTTCTAGCAGCTTCCAAGTTTATTCAAACAAACCCTAATCAGGCAAAAGAAGTACTGCAGCGATTTACTAAACTTGATTCTTCAACCATTGACGGCATCTGGAATAATTTTGTTTTTAAACCTGTGCTTTCCCAAGAATTACTTCAGACCTGGCTTGAGGAAATTAAGTGGTTCAAAGCTACAGGTAAATTTCCGGCTGCGACTGATTTTGATCCAACTCAATTTATCAATAGCGATCCGCTCTTAAAGGTAGATTCCAGTTTGGTAAATACTATTATCAGCAAATGAAAAAGGGAAGATCTTTATTGTCTTTGCTATTATTTGCTTTTGCATGGGAAGCGATCTCTCGTATAGGAATATTTCCCCCACGGCTTTTTCCGGCAATAACTGAAATTACTTTAGCTTTAATAGAAATGGTTCGTTCGGGGAGTTTGTGGTTGGATATGATTGCCAGTCTTTACAGAGCTTATATTGGTTTGTTAATTGGGGGTCTTCTCGGGATAGCCTTTGGAGTATTTACCGGTTTAAGTAAAAAAGCTAATCAAATATTTTCAGTTCTTTTTAGTTTATTTCGTCAACTTCCTCCAGTTTCTCTAATTCCCTTAATGATCGTCTGGTTTGGCATTGGAGATCTCTCCAAAATTGTTTCAATCTCTTTTGCAGTTTTCTTTCCTGTCTGGATTAACTGTCATGCCGGAGTATCCAATATACCCACATCTTTTTTTTGGATTGCTCAGACAACGAATGTCGGAAAAGTAACAACTTTGAGAAGAATTATTGTTCCTGCTTCAATTTCTTATATTCTTGTGGGATTGAGAGGAGGAATCGCTACAGCATTTATTATGGTTTTTGTAAGTGAGCTTGCCGGGGCATCTTCTGGTTTAGGATATCAAATAGCACTTTCACATTTGTCTTATAAAATCGATCAGATGATTGCTTTAATGTTGATTCTGGCCAGTTGCGGAGCATTTAGTGATTACCTGCTTCTTCAAACAATCAATGGACTTTGTCCCTGGCTAAAAAATGAGGTTGAGCGATGACTAACAGTCGGATTTCAGCAAAAGATCTTTGTGTCTCCTATAATGGGACAAAGATTATTCGGCAAGTTAGTTTTGAAGTTGCTGCAGGAAACTTTCTCAGTATCGTTGGTCCATCAGGCAGTGGAAAATCGACGATTCTTCATGCTCTTGCTCGATTTATCCCCTCTAGTGGAACTATTGATCTTCCAGAATCCTTGGGAGTGGTTTTTCAAAAAGACGGTGTTTTCCCTTTTATGACAGTCGAAGAAAATGTCAGATTTGCCTTTAAGGGAAAAAATCAAGAGGTGGATTTGCTTCTTTATAGCACTGGCCTCAATCAACTTAAAGACAGGTATCCAGCAAGTATGTCCGGAGGTCAAATTCAGCGCTTGAATTTTGCTCGGGCTTTTGCCACAGATCCGGCAGCGATTCTTTGCGATGAGCCATTTTCTGCTCTCGATGAAATTAGTCGTGTGCAAATGGAAACTTGGTTGCTTGATTACTGGGAGAAGCAAAAGAAAACAATTATATTTGTTACCCATTCCATCGAAGAAGCAATATTTCTTTCCGATCAGGTTTTGGTTCTATGTGAGGGTAAAATCGCCAAAATATTCCCGGTTGATTTTAATCGGCCTCGTTCTCAGGAAATAATCTTTGATCCAAAATTCGTTAGTCTTAGAAAAGCGATAATCGATGAATTTAAGTGCTCCAATTAGTTCCCATCAGAACTTTCCGCTAATAATTCAAGAAAAGACTTAAAGTTTTTATTTGTTTTCCGACTAAGTCCCAATTCGCAGGTAAAACTGCTAGAAAGATAATAATCAAAATCTTTGGTGTTGAGCTCCTGCGCTTCAGTTTCCAGCGCCGAACTAGTAAGCTCCGGATGAGAAAAGCCCCGATCGCCGGCAAAGCCACAGCAAGAAGTATTTATGGGAATAGATACATCATTGGAACATGATTTGAGAATTGCAATTAATTTTTCGGTTAGCCCCATTTTTTCTATGGAGCATACGGGATGAACAATAATTTTTTTATTTAAGACTTTTCGTTTTAGTTTGGGTAATAAGTAATCATGCACGAATTCAATTAAATCCAAAAATTGCATTTTTTGCCATTTTTCATGTTCTGTCTGTTCTAAATATTTCGAACAAGTTTTTAAAGAATAAGAACAAGGCGAAGTGTCGCAAACAATTGGATACTTCCCCGCTTCCGACCAGAGCCAACATTTATTTATTGTTTTTTTAAGCATTTCTTTATTTGCAATATTATAACCTTTAGAAGAAAACGGAGTTCCGCAACAAGTTGAATTAATTTCTGTCGGGACAAACAAATCAAATCCTGCTTTTTTTGAAACTTCTATTAAAGACCTGAGCAGATCGAAGCCATCATCCGGATAACTCATTGTTCGGGAAATGCAAGAAGGGAAATAAACAAAATCTTTTTTTAAAGTTGAAGTAGAAGTGCTTAGCCACCTTGCTTTGGGCATGGGAGAAATCCATTGTGGAAGAAACATTGCTTTTGAAATATTGCTCAGAACATTCTTCCCTAATAGTTTTTCTGCAAAGTGACCTAAAGTTAAAGAAAGGCGAATCAGATTTTGTGTCAGAGAAAAATTTCTAGCTAAAATATTTGCTAGCTTATGGGAAAGACCGGAAAGCGATTCATTTCTCAATCTTTTAACTAGAGCACCGGTATCAATTTTTACCGGACAAGCCAGTTCACATAAACTATCTGCGGCGCAGGTATCTAGTCCATCATACTGATAATCTTTTTTTAATTCCAAATAATTAGTTGCCGATTTAACTTTCACTCTGGCCATTTCTCTTCTGACAACGATTCTTTGGCGGGGACTTAAAGTTAAATTCCTGCTCGGGCATTTGGGTTCACAAAAGCCACACTCTATACATTTATCCACTTCTTCTTCAACAATTGGCAGTTCCTTGATGTTGGTAATAAAACATTCTGGATTGGAATTAATAATTACTCCGGGATTTAAAATGTTCTGAGGATCGATTAGAGTTTTTAGCTCTTTCATTATTTGATAAGCAACATTGCCCCATTCTTTTTCCACAAATGGCGCAATATTTCTTCCCGTGCCATGTTCGGCTTTTAAAGAGCCTTGATATTTAGTGGTAATTAATTGCACAAGCTCTATCATGAAATTTGCATAACGCACTTTTTCCTCAGAGGAAGAAAAAACCGGAGTAATTACAAAATGTAAATTTCCATCTTTGGCATGACCAAAAGTAATTGCATTATGATATTGGTATTTTTTGTAGAGCCGCTGGAGGTCGACAATCGCTTCCGGTAAATCTTTTACGGCGACAGCAACATCCTCAATGATCACGGTTGCCCCTTGGGGTTTTGTTGCTCCCACTGCCGGGAATAAACCTTTTCTAATTTTCCAATATTCAAGTTGCTTTTTAGAGTCAGTAGTAAACTCTGGTTCTGAAATAAGTGACAAACTTCCTAAAATACTATTAAGCTTTTCCTTAATACCAACAATTTCTTCTTCAGTTTCACTTTGATATTCCACCAACAAACAAGCTGCTCCAATAGGAGCAGCTCTGATAAAATCGTGCATGCCTGAGATTGCTTGAAGCGAGGGGTAGTCCATAATTTCTATGGCTTGGGCAGCAGATAATGGTCCGATTGCTTTTCCTGCTTCTTGAAGATTGGGAAATAATAATAGCCCGGTGTATTTATATTTAGGATCGCTTACCGTATTCAACACAACCTCAGCAATGAAGCCCAATGTTCCTTCCGAGCCCACAAGTAAATGAGCCATCATTTCGACACTTTTTTCAAAATCTATAAAAGCGTTAATTGAATATCCGGTGGTATTTTTAATTTTATATTTGGAACGGATTTTTTCAGTCAATTCTTGATCATTTAAAATTTGCACTCTTAACTTTTGCAAACCTTGGGCAATTTCGGGTTCTTGATCATGAAATTCCGCTTCGGCATTTTCTGATGCCGTATCAAAGATACTTCCGCTGGGAAGAATAAATTTGATGGAACTTAATGTATGATAAGCATTTTGGATTACTCCGCAGCACATACCACTAGCGTTATTGGCAATCATTCCTCCCAGCATGCAAGCACCGATGGATGCCGGATCAGGACCAATTTTTTTACTATAATTTCTTAAAAGATTATTCGCTTGTTGTCCGATAATGCCTGGTTCCAGGCGAATTTGTTTTCCGTTATTGATAATCTCATATTTTTTCCAGCTTTTTGAAAGATCAATTAAAATTCCATCGGTAACGGCTTGTCCGGAAAGACTGGTGCCTGCTGCGCGAAATGTTAAATGAATCTTATTATTCTTAGCAAAACTCAAGAGAGAGACAATTTGTTGACTTGTTTCTGGTTGAACTACTGCTACTGGAATTAAATGATAGAAACTGGCATCGCTGGCATAGGCGATGCGATCAATATAACGAGAGAGGATTTTTAGATTGGGAATTTCCTTCTCGAGTTGTTTAGCAATATTCATCAATTACCACTTACTATATCGAAACCAAATCAAAAACAATGAAGGGATGTCGATTAATGCACAAAAGATGAAAAAATTACTCCAGCCGATGTAATCAACGATATAACCGGTTGTTGCCGAACTAAAAATAACAGGGATTGCAGCCAAACTGGAAAGCAAAGCATATTGAGTTGTGGAATGTTGTTTGTTACACAAACGCATTAGGTAGGCGATATAGCCGGCATTAGCAAGTCCGCTGCAAAAATTTTCAAAGCCCATACTAAAAGCCATTACCGGATAATTAAGTCCCACTTGATAAAGCCAGGAAAAGGAAAGAATAGAAGCTCCTTGTAGAATCCCTAAAATGATCAAACCTTTTTTCATGCCGATTTTATCTACAACTATTCCGCCAACAATACTTCCGACAATTGTGGCAACAAGGCCCAAACCCTTGGCAACATAACCAATATCGGATTTAGTAAATCCCAGTCCTAACAAGAATTTTGTCTGAAGGGCCATTGCCATGACACTGCCTATTTTATAAAGAACAATAAAGCCCAGTATTTCAATGGCATAGGGACGTTTGAAATATTCTAAAAGCGGATCAAGCACTGCAGCTTTAAGTGATGGCGGTGTTTTTATGGGAACTGTCGGTTCTGGAGCTAAAATATTTGCGATAACACAAGCAAACATGATGCCGCCCATAATTCTATAAACTGTTGGCCAAGAAAAATGATCAGCTAAAATCAAAGCTGCAGCCCCTGAGACAATCATCGCGATCCGATAACCGGTTATGGCCAGCCCCGCACCAGTTCCTAATTCATCTTTTTCTAAAACTTCTGCTCGATAACCATCAACCATAATATCTTGGCTTGCTCCAAAGAAAGCAATCAACACTGAAATCAAGGCTATGACCTGAATATTATTTGCCGGTTGAAAAAAAGAGATCACAAAGAGCAAGGCGATTAAACTCATTTGCGTAATAAAGATCCAACTTCTTCTGAGACCGAGAAATTTTGGTGCAAAGCGCACCATTAATGGAGACCAGACAAATTTAAAAGTATAAGGGTAACCAACCAAAGCAAAAATCCCAATTGTTTTTAAGTCCACACCGGAATCGGAAAGCCAGGCTTGAAGAGTGCCTCTGGTTAAGGCAATCGGGAGTCCCGAAGAAAAACCCAGTAAAAAAACAAAAAGAAACCTTCGATTGGAAAATATTTTAAGAAGCTGCATGAGTAACTTATAGCAAATACGAATAGCTCAAGCAGCTAATTTTTCAATTCCATTTTCAAAGAGAAACTCTGGAGCAAAGTCGGCACCGTTATCCCAATAAATAGTATCTAGTTCAGGATGAACTTTGACAGTTTTAAAATATTCTAAGTCTTTTAGAGGTTCAAAGACATCTCCTTTTAAATACGATTCCAGATCAATTAATTTACGTGAACCATTTCTAAAAGTTATCAACAATTTATAATCAGTTAAATATTCGACAGCAGTTACTTGCCATTTCATAGCTTACTCCAAAGGTGAGATGTAACTTAAGGGTTTCCCTGAAATAGAGAGTTCCCAATTCTTTAGTAAATCCTCTCTTTTTTCAAAAGCCCATTTAATAACTAAAGATAACACTTTTTTTGGCAGTTTTCCACTAATGAGTTCTAATGTGTGGATATTAAAAACTCCTTCATACTCCCCATACTTTGCATGAAAATGTGGAGGGTAATGATCTTCATAATACATAGCGATAACTATTCCAAAAAAGCGACTAATGACAGGCATATTTTACTCCGAATTCTATTTTAAAAAATTCTCAGCCTATTTATTCGCTTACTTTTCAAATAGTGTTCATTGGAACTTCAATGAGGAGTGGTTTTTTATTGCAGCAATTTCAAATAACATTCCTCAGAACAAACCTTTTCTGGTCTATCGGGAGCGTATGTTGTCAGCACTTCCGCTCCTGAAATACAACACTTTCTCTGATAAAAGAGAGGTTGATTTCTCTGGGAATTTCTTTGGATTCGACGTTGTTCGGGACAAATTCGAGGAAGAGCAATACCCATTCTTTTTAAGATCGACAATTCTAAGCTAACAATTTTGTAAGGTTTGCCCGTTATTTGACAGGCATAAAGTCCTTTACAAGTTTCTTCTGTCGCCTCATCAATAGTAGTGGTTAAAGTTGAAAACTTTTCCTGAACTGAGTTGCTGCTGTTTGATAACCAACGATAGCCATATTTTTCTGCTTGTTCTTTTGTTAGAGGATAAAAACTTTGAGCCTGACTTTCATTATAAGCATGTGGTGCTATTTCTTCAGGAAAAAATTCTCCCCATTCTTTAGTTGACTGCATCTTTTCAATAATTTTTGGTACAAGTTGATTATATTCATCTTTTGTATACTGCTTGTTAAGGATACAATACTCTTGACGTCTTAGGCCCACACAACCAAAACAATGTCGACAATTGATAATCGTATCGCAATAAAGGACATCATTTGAAGACCAACTGCGGCAACAAAATAAAGCTCGTTGGCCACTGATGCCTGAATATAAAGTTTCATAATAAAGTTCTGCTTTTGTATAACCAGTCAAACAGCAATCCCAAAGATCTTGAGCTTCATCACAATGCAAAAGATATTTTCCGTCTTGCACATTCGATACGATAAAACCAAGTTTTACATTTTTACAGTTTGTTAAATAATCCCCGCTAGAATTCTCGCAATTGACATGTTGTACTGCGGGATGGGTGCTACTAAGACTAAGTTCCGAAAATTTTTTTCTCAATTCCTCTAGGCCCGATTCTGTCCTAAGTTTTTTCCTGAGTTCGGAAATTTCAGCTTTAGAGGCAGGCTGATTAAGAATATAATTGCTTTTATTGCGAAGATTGCTGCAAAGTAAGCAATCTTGACAACTGCGAAGATTAAATGAAAATGCACAACCTGAACAATGATGACAATCAATTAAATAAGCACAATCATAAAGTTGTTCGCCACCAAGGCACTGATAACAGAGTTCCGATTTGTAAAGGTATGAGCAATCAACCGCATCTCGGCAACGCAGATATGATTCTCCAAATAAACAATTTTCATTATACCAACTGCCATTATTTGCCAGATAACAATTTCTATTTTCGCCGGCGTAATTGCAATAATCACTATTCTCGGATTCGCGGTTCATCAAGGCCGGTCGAGGTGCTCGTTCTTGCAGTTCTTTAAATTGATCAAAAAATGGGCGTTCAAAATCAAATTCTAAACCGGAGGCCAGTGGTTCCCACTCATCCCCCCACCAAATATCGAGGGCATAGACTGGATATGGTGCGGAAGCGGGATAAGCAGAGATAATCGGTTTGCCTGACTTGGAACAATTGCGATGATAAAAATAGTTGGAGTTTCCCCAGGCCAATCGGCGCATTGCCCTTAATTCGGGAGATAAAGTTGGCGTAGGGATATTGTAAGACTTGCCTCCAAACACTGGTGATATTTTTTTATAGAATTCCAGATCGTCTTCTGTGACCAAAAAAATCTTTCCAGATTTTCTACATCTTTGTTGAGCAGTCATGATCTCTCCTGAAATAAAAATAATAGGGAAGATAACTGTTTTTTCAAAGAGAATCTTAAATTCTTCTAAAAAAAGGGCTTCGTGAACAATTAGTTCAATAACGGTAGTTGCTCTTATTTGCATTTTGAACTATTAGTTCAAAATGCTATTACAACAAAATCCAGCATTGGAAGAATTGTTAATTGAAATTTTAGTGCAGTCACCGGGTGCCACCGCTAAGGAAATCGATAAACTTTTAGAATCAAGAAATCAGAGCTACACTTTAAGAGCCATTTATAAGGAGCTAGCAAAATTAGAATCTCAAGGGATTATTTTTAAGTTAGGACAAAATTATAATGTCCGTTTGGCTTGGATCATGAAAGTCTCGGCCTTCGGTGATTTGGCTTATGAGCGTTACACTCAGAGTCCATATCTTATGGAAATTATTCAGCGTGAAAATGCTGTTCGGGTGGAACGTTTTAATGACCTGAGAAAGCTTGATCGGCTTTGGACCCAACTGATCTTAGCGTTGCATTCCGTATATCCAAATAAGTTGATGTGTCTTTGGTGTCCTTATCAATGGTTCTATTTGGCGCATTATTACACAGCTAAGCAATTTTATGAAGCAATCGATCTTAGTGGATATAAACGTTATCATATTATCGGCAGTGACACTTATCTGGGGCGTCTGGCGCTAAAAGATCTGCCAAAGAAAGGAACGTATTCTTTTGCAGAAAGTCCTTTTCATAAGGAATCAAGAACTTATTATACTGTAGTGGCTGATTGTTTAATTACTGTAAAGCTCGATGCGATAATTACAGAAAGATTAGAGCAGTTATTTAATTCTGTTCATTCTCAAGCAGATATCAGGCCGAATGTTCTGGAAACTATTTTTGCTTCAAAGGTCAGGGCCAGTCTTACGTTTGAAAGGAATCAGACAAAAGCAAATCGTATAAAGAAAAAATTTTCTGCCTTTTTTGGAATAGAAATCAATTAAGCAATTTAAACTGCCTACTTAATTTATGGATTAAGATTTAGTTTCGGCAATAGATTTAAGGTTTTTCAATCCTAATTCAAATTGATCACCAACCATTTTTTCACAGTTGAAAAATAAACCCATGGCCTTGCCCATAAAATTTTTTTCTCCGGACATGTTCCATGTTACTTGAGTATTATTTCCTTCAGGTTTGAAACTAAACTCTGCTGTGCTTGTGCTGGAAAAAGGTTTTTCAAATTCAAGCTTAAATTTAATAGATTCATCAGGAACGATATTGACAATAGTCATCTTTCCTTCACCAACATTTCTATTATCGCTTTCCCATTCCATATTGCTTCCGACTCCTGTCTGTGGTCCACCGAAAGAATTCTTAGCTTTGGGATCAAGTTTAGCCCATGGTGACCAGGCTTGCCATTTATGTAAATCACTTACTTCGGCAAAGATAGTAGAAGCAGGAGCCGCTATGGTGTCTGTTCGAGAAACATTAAATTCATCAGGCTGTGTAAATACAAATGCAATAAAAATTACGATAACAATTGCTATTACGAAGAGAATTTTTTTTTGCATATATATTTTCCTTTTTTATAGACTATATTTAAATTGTAAGGCTTTGGTCAAGAGTATTTACCAAATATCGGGACATTAAGTTTGTTATAAACAAGAATCGAGTGCTTTATTAGAATTTTGTTCTGGTCTCTTTGGAGAGAACTGTCTTAAGAAGAAGGAAATTGCTTAAGTAAAAACATCCTAGTATTTTCAAAATGGATTGTATTGTTTGATGGTCCTGATTGCTTCTTCAGCCATCAAGGTGTTGATAAATTCCTTTCTTTTATCTTCATCTTTTACTTTATTATAAAGGCTAGTTAAATCTCCTATTGTTTTTTGATAGGCGGTTTTAAATTCCGACCAGGATTTTATTACCGTGGCTTTAGCTTTGCTGATGTCAGCTTCTTTTGGTTTATTCTTAGCATTAAATAGTTCTGTGTAATTTTTTTCTTCTAAGAAAAAATTATTTAATTTCTGAATAACAATATTGGCGTTTGCCACATGTAATTTTAAAGACGGTGGGAAATCATTTTCCTTAAAGATCTTTTTGGAAGTGATCTCAAATTGGGCTTTCAATTGAGCGGAGGTTAGAAGAGAAGCGTTAGGGGGTTTTTGAAAATTTTTAATTTCTTTATCGATGTTTAAAATATTATCATTTAATTTCGGATCTAAAAAAACAATCGCTGCAGTAATAAATTTTTTAATTTCTGCTGGCATAGCCCTTTCGAGTACAATAGTTAGAATACTTCTTATTTCTTCTCTGTCTTTATTTGACAATGGCTCTGGATTTGGAACTTTTATTGGAGCAGGAACTTTTAATGCAGTAATTGCCTTGATTGATTGTGGTTTGATGTCAGCCATTTTATCGATTAAATTTAGCCAAATTTAAAGTCTATTTTGTTAGGATCGTTATTATTATGCTAAATTTATGAAAAATCGTTACATTTGAAAGGGTTCATCTGCCGATCCTCCGTAGATAGAAGGAACTTTACTGCCCATTGGCCGCAAGTATGTGGATAGTTGGCCGCGATGATGAACAGAATGTCTAATTAATAAATCAAGATACATTATTGCCGGCAATTGCATTAGTCCAAAAAAATCAATTGGTTTACTGCAATCTTCCGTGCTCATTTTTCTTACTTTTTCCAAGCCAACTGAGAATTGAGGATCGAACCAAGCTACAATATCTTCTCCTGATTTAATATCCTCAGGGATATTTTTATTTTCACTGCCAAACTCACCGTTGATAATTCCATTGAGGAACCACAAATCGCTAGTAGCAATATGCCAGGCGAGCTCCAGTCCAGTTTTTGCTTTGGGATCCGGACGATAAGAGGATTTTTCTTTACTATTTACTGCTGAGATAACTCGTTTTGTAGTTTTAAATTCTTCACTTATTCCTTGTAAGAAGTATTTTTTAAACACTTCAATTTCGCTATTATCCATAAATGCTCCTGTTAATTGCAAGATTGATTAATCTATCATGGATAATAAAAAATTTCCAAGTATTTAAAAATTTGAGAAATATTTTGATTGTTATATAGTTATCTTAACAGAAAGTTATTATATTTGCTGATTGATAATAAATATTGGTTTGATAATGAAACTTGTTTTTGAACAAATAAATGTTGGGGGAGATCGAAATTTTGCTTATCTAGTAGGAGATCGAGAAAGTGGGGAGTGTGTTTTAATTGATCCATCCTATTCTTTTGAAAAAGTTCTTTCGCGCGTTGAAGCACAAAAACTCAAAGTAACTTACATTATTAACACCCATGGGCATGCTGATCACATCAATGCCAATACGCAAGTAAAAGAACATACTTCAGCCTTAATTGCCGCATACATTGATTCTCCGATTAATCCTGATCTTGGCCTTAAAGATAATGATCAGATTTCAATCGGCAGTTTTAAACTTCAGGCCCTACATACTCCGGGTCATGCCGATGATCACTTAGTCTTAGTACTTCTCAATCAGGACATTGCCTTTACGGGAGATTTGATTTTCACTGGGAAAGTTGGTGGAACCAAAGATGAAACTTCGGCACGAATTGAATATAAAAGTTTGCAACGGATGATCAATGAACTTAGCGCTACTACGACTCTCTGGCCCGGACATGATTATGGTTGTCGGCCATCAACGACAATGCGTTTGGAAAAAGAAAGTAATCCATTTTTATCTTGTAAAAGTGTCGAGGAATTTATCGCTTTAAAAGAAAACTGGTCTACTTTTAAATCAGAATACGGTTTGAAATAAAAAACACAAAAATCTAATATCTAATCAAGTTGATCCAATATGATTTACATCATTATGCAAACAATGATTTCTTCAAAACTGAAGTTTAGGCATGCTTTTACCTAGAATTTATTTCAGGAATTGGTTATAATTTATTTAAGATAACTTTAGCACTTAAAAAAGGTTAAATTTTAATGAGTTCAAGAGAAGCTACGTATCAAGATCGTGTTACATCTTTAGAAGAATTTGCACCACATTTTAATTGGAAAGAGCTAGGAGCAAGTGATCATTCTGTTCAATTTTATGAAGATAATTCTCACCTCATTAATTCCCTGAAGGCGTATGTTAGTACTGGCTTGAAAGCAAATGAAAATATAATTTTTATTGCCACACCAGAGCATTTATTTGATCTTGAAAAACAATTAGAAAAAGAATTTGATATTTCAAAATTAAAATCACAAGGCAATTATATTGCTCTGGATGCCGCAGAAACATTATCTAAATTTATGGTTGAAGGAAGTGTTAATTCAGAGCTTTTTGCACAATCATTAGGTGAGCTTGTTAAAAATACAATTCTAACAAATCGACCTTTAAGAGCTTTTGGAGAAATGGTTGCCCTTCTCTGGGCCGAAGGTAACTTTGATGCGGCAATTAATTTGGAAAAAATTTGGAATGATTTACGAAAGAAATATGATTTTTCGCTGTTATGTGCTTATCCATTAAATAGCTTTTCCGGTGAATCAAAAGTTAATTCTTTTTTGCATATTTGCGAAGAACATTCCCATGTAATACCGGCAGAGAGTTATATTTCAAAATCTAGCAGGGATGAACGATTGCGTTCGATTTCCGCTTTGCAACAAAAAGCTATTTCTTTAGAAGCAGAAATAGCCGAAAAAAATCGTTTAGAACTAAATTTATTAGAGCAGCAAGCTAAGTTAAATTTGGCTACCATGCGCACAACACAACTGCAAGAAGCTGTAGACGATCTTAAGGCTTTTTCTTATGGTATTTCCCATGACATGCGCGCGCCGCTTCGCTGTATTCAGCAATATTCTTCTCTGCTGATTGAAGAATTCGGAAAAGAAATGAATTCTAAGAAATTGGAATTGATTTCACAGATTACTTCCAGCAGTCGTAATTTAGATAAATTAATCCAAGATATTCTTTCTTATAGTGCGATTTCACATCAGGACATTAAGATAAGACCTGTTAATTTAAATAAGTTAGTAAATGATCTAGTGCAACAATATCAGGACTTTCAAATTCCTAACGCTAAAATTAGCATTAATAATCCATTGCTTCCAGTAATGGGGAATGAGGATGCACTGACTCGTTGTCTTCAAAATCTTTTAGCGAATGCCGTCAAATTTATGCCTCCTGGAGTTAAGCCTGAGGTTAAAGTTTGGACGGAATTATTGGATAAAAATGTTCGTTTATGGATAGAAGATAATGGCATAGGAATATTTCCCAAACATCTTGAACGTGTTTGGAGAATTTTCGAAAGAGTTTATCCACAAAAAACTTACCCCGGAACAGGCATTGGATTAAGTATCGTTCGTAAGGCAATTGAACGAATGGGTGGTTCAGTTGGTGTAGAATCAGAATTTAATAAAGGAAGCAAATTTTGGTTGGAAATTCCCGGAGTTGCTTAGTGGAGCTAGAAAGTTTTTGA
>CAYOOT010000045.1:0-9517 GCA_964405665.1 uncultured Bdellovibrionales bacterium
GAGACTGAGAACAGAGGAATTTGTACTTGTGGAGAATAGTCAGCACTCTGTGATTTAAAAAAGATCTACCTCGGAAACCTTGGCCCCCCGCCCATCATCCCAGCAAGATTGCCCATGCCTTTTAGTTGGCTGGGATTGATATTGGCAAATTTTTTCATCATTTTACGCATCATTGTAAATTGCTGCAGGAGTTTATTGACATCTTCCACAGAAGTGCCACTACCTTTGGCAATACGCGCTCGGCGCGAGCCATTAATTAGGTCGGAATCATCTCGTTCTTTTTTGGTCATGGAAAGAATTATTGCCTCGACGCGTTTTAATTCTTTTTCTGCCAAATCTTCATCAATTCCTTTCATTGCTTGCCCCATGCCGGGAACCATTTTCATTAACGAAGACATAGAACCCATTTTCTTGATGCTTTGCATTTGGGCAAGAAAATCATCAAATGTAAATTCGTTCTTTTTAAATTTTTTATGAAGTTTTTTTGCATCTTCGGCACTTACTTGTTTGGAAGCTTTTTCGATCAAACTTAAAACATCACCCATGCCCAAAATTCTAGAGGCCAGACGATCAGGATAAAAAATTTCCAAGGCATCAGTTTTTTCTCCCACACCGATAAACTTAACGGGTTTTCCTGTGACTGATTTAATGGAAAGTGCCGCTCCACCTCGAGCATCGCCATCAAGTTTAGTGAGAATGAGGCCATCTAAATCTAATCTTTCATCAAAGCCTTTGGCAACGTTTACAGCTTCTTGTCCAGTCATCGCATCCACTGCCAACAAAATTTCATGAGGTTGTGTTTCTTCTACGATATCTGCAAGTTCATTCATTAGTTGTTCATCAATTTGTAATCGTCCTGCAGTATCAATAATTAATGTATCGAAACCGGCATTTTGAGCATGAGTTAATGCTCTCTTGCAAATATCAAGCGGATTTTCATTAACTTGAGAAGGAAATACCTCAACTTCGATGCTTTTACCCAAAGTTTTTAATTGTTCAATCGCCGCCGGGCGATAAATATCCACAGAAACTAAAAGAGGTTTGCGCTTTTGTTCCTCAACTAAATGCCGGGCCAATTTGGCTGCAGAAGTTGTTTTTCCGGAACCTTGCAAACCCACAATCATCATTACCACAGGAGGAGCGAATTTGAGATTTAAAGGAGTATGTTCGCCTAAAATTGCAATTAATTCTTCATTGACGAATTTAATTACCATTTGCCCAGGACTAAGGCTTTTCTGCACAGCCATTCCTTGCGCTTTCTTTTTTACGTTTTCGCAGAAATCTTTAACAACCTGAAAATTTACATCAGCTTCCAATAAAGAAGTGCGAATTTCTTGCATTGCCTGATCGATATCTTGTTCGGAGAGTTTTCCTCGGCCGGTTAGTCGATTAAAAGTAGAACTTAATTTTTCACTTAAGGAATCAAACATCTATAATTCTCCACACAATTCTGTTAACACCCCATTTGTAGATTGGGGATGAATAAAAGCAATATAAAAACCTCTGGAGCCGGTTCTGGGAACTGAGTCAATTAAACGAATTCCCAAGTCACTTAGCCTTTTTAATTCGCCACTTACCGATTTAACTTGATAACATAGATGATGCAAGCCTTCGCCACGTTTTGTTAAAAAATTTGTAAGTGAAGTGTTACCCGAGAGGGGAGCGAGCAATTCGATTAAGGTATTTTCCAATTGGAGAAAGGCCAGTTCAATTTTTTGTTCGGCCAAGTTTTCCCTTTCGATAACTTTAAACCCAAAATATTTCTCATAGTGATTTAGGCTGTTTTCGAGGTCTTTTACGACATGCCCAATATGGTCTAATTTCCAGAGTTTATTTAACATTTATATTTCTACAAAGATTTTATCAAGATCGCAGATAAGTATAGCTTTTTTGTTGTATTATTGTAAACTACCGCACTTTGTTGGGAGTTATATATTGAATAATCTTGTTTATAAAAAAATACCGGCTCTTGTTTCTGGAGACACCATTGGGATTTTCTCCTCCAGTGCTCCACTTGAAGAATCAAGATTTAAGAAAGGAGTTAGCACCTTAGAATCTCTTGGTTATAAAACTAAGTGTCCACTTGATCCCAGTAAATATTATGGAAAATATGATTATGCGTTTTCTTCGGGAAGTATTGAAGAAAGAGCAAATTCTATAAATGAACTTTTTAAAAATCCGGATCTAAAAGTATTGATTGCCGCCAGGGGAGGAGATGGAGCTTTGGAATTACTCCCTCATTTGGATTTTAAAAGTTTGGCAAAAAATCCAAAGTTAATAGTGGGTTTTTCTGATGTGACAGTTTTGCTTTTGCAAGCTATTTCTCAAGCTTCTTTAGTGGCGATTCACGGAACAACAATTGGTTCTTCTTTTGCCGATTATGATAGCGATCCTATTGCTCAGCAAAATGTAAAAAATCTGCTTCAAATTTGCAGCGATCCCCAATATCGAATTTCAGAGAATGTAAAAATTCTTCGCACTGGCAATGCCGAGGGTAGAATAATAGCTGCTAATTTAACAATGCTGCTCTCTGTTTTGGGAACTCCTTGGGATCTAGATTATAAGGATAAAATCTTAGTTTTAGAGGATACAGGAGAGAAGCCTTATCGGATTTATAGAAATTTATTGCAGTTGAAACTCGCTGGTAAATTTGATGGACTTGCGGCTTTAGTTTTGGGGCGATTTTCTAAAGTAGAAAATAATGTCGGACCAACTTTTACAGAAACAATAAATTATTTTATTAAAACACATTTAAGTAAAAGTTCTTTTCCCGTCATTGCCGGTTTGGAAGTTGGCCACCAGGGAAAAAATCTGCCGTTGCCTCTAGGGTGTCTAGCGAAAATTGCCGGGGATAATTTTAGTACTATCGAAGGAGCTTGTTTTTAGGATTTATGGAAGTAATTGATTGGTCAAAAGTAGATGAAGCTCTAAATAAAGCTGTGATTTCTTATGGAAGTAGAGAAGGCTTCCCGGCTAATATTAAAAGTGCAGTTTCCCCGGGTGCCGTGCTCTTAGTCGGTCAAGGCGGAGAAGTGCTTTATCAGAAAGCTTTTGGTTATCGTTCGATTCAACCCAATATCACTGTTCTTAAACCGGAGATGATTTTTGATATTGCCTCTTTAACCAAGGCGTTAATCACAACAACCATCACGATGCAGCTTGTGGATAAAGGAGATTTGGCTTTAGACAGCCGTTTATCCCGAATTTTTCAAACTTTTACGACACATGGCAAAGAAGCGATGAATATTTTACATTTGCTCAGCCATACTTCGGGGTTTCCGGCAACTTCTCCCTACTATAAAACAATTGCGCGTGTGGATAATTCTCGCCGCAGCGGAGTGTTGACAGGTAGAACTGCTTCGGAAATAATTTACAATGAAATTTTTCGCACAAAATTAGAAAATATGTCGGGAAAAGTTTGCCGATACAGCGACATCGGTTTTATGCTTCTTGGTTATGCTTTAGAAGTTGTTACCGGAACAAGTTTGGACAAGTTGGCAATTAAGAATGTGATTAAACCTTTGCGTTTGGCCAATACCGGTTATATCGATTTGGCTTCCATAAAAAACAAAGATGCACAACCGGATTTTGAAATAATTGTTCCAACTGCACTTTGTCCCTGGAGAGGAAGAGTGCTTTGTGGCGAAGTACATGATGATAATGCCTGGGCGATGGGTGGTGTTGCTGCACATGCGGGAATATTTTCCAATGCCCATGATTTACATCTTTTTGCTAGCGCGATGATTGATAGCTATTATGGAAGAAATGATTTCATTAGTAGTGAAACTGTGAGAAAGTTTTGGACAATTGCTGGCTTAGATCCGCAAAGCACTTGGGCGCTTGGCTGGGATACGCCAAGTAAACAAGGAAGTAGCTCCGGAAAATATTTTTCTCCGACTAGTGTCGGACATTTGGGTTTTACTGGTTGCTCGATCTGGATTGATCCTTTACGGGAACTCGATGTAATTCTTTTAACTAATCGCGTGCATCCTTCTACTGATAATAATTTAATAAGAGAGTTTCGGCCGGTAATTCATGATTTAGTGATGGATGCGCTTGGTTATGCCAATTAATTTGCAGGAAGTTGTGAGGGGAAAAAGGGGATTAGAATATTTTGAAGCACTTCATTCACAGGAGGGACGTAAGTTTGCCCCTTTGGAAACAGCCAGTATCATCTTAGAGCATTTGGGAAATCCTCAAAATAAAATTAAAGCGATTCATGTTGCCGGAACCAATGGCAAGGGGACTGTTTGTAGCTTACTCTCAGCAATGTTGATTGCCAAAGGCTTTTCTGTCGGTCAATCCAGCTCTCCTCATTTAATGGATGTTACCGAAAGATGTTTAATTAATGGACGACCAAATTCTTCTGAAGAATTTGGAGAAGCGATAGAAAAAATTGTAGATATTTGTGAGCGAGAAAATTTATTACCTTCTTATTTTGTCTTGGGAGTAGTGGCTTGTTTTTATGAATTCGCCCGTTTGAATTTAGATTGGATGGTGATTGAAGTTGGTCTGGGCGGAGAGCTGGATGCGACAAATCTGATGTTAAAACCAGAAGCTACTGTAATTACAAATATCAGTTTGGATCATACTGAAATTTTAGGGCAAACTGCCGTGGAGATTTCCCGGAGCAAAGCCGGTATTGCCAAAGCGGGAGTTCCGATGTTTGTCGGCAAGGTTGAAACTGCGGTAGCTTCAGAGATTGAAAAAATCTGTTTACAACATGCTGCCTTGGTGAATCTTTGGGGAAGAGATTTTAGCTACGATCCTGTCAACTCGAAATTAAAAACTAAGCAGGGCGAATATAGTTTAATATTGGAAAAATTATTTTTGGAAGGCAAATACCAAAAGGACAATGCGATTTTAGCAGCGGCGGTGATGTCTGCTCTGGGTTTAGAAGAGAAGTTTATTAATAATGGAATCGCCTCTGCCCGCTGGCCCGGAAGATTGGAATATTTTTATAATATTTTAAATTCTAAGTCTGATCTATTACTTGATGTTGCTCATAATCCTGGGGGAATGGAAGTTTTAAAGGAATATTTGTTAGAAAAAATTCCGGGAAATTGGAATAAGATAGTTTTGATTATCTCTATTCTAAAGAGAAAAGACTGGCCGACGATGCTTACTCAGTTAAAAGGGCTTAAAAAAGAGCTTTTAGAAAAAAATGTTACAGTTGATTTTGTTTTTACGAGTTCAGGACATGTTTCTGCTTTAGAACCGGAAATTATGCAGGAATTTTTAGCCGAGGGCAATATTGCTTCAACTGTAGAAAGTGTTTTGCCGGAAGTTTTGGAAAATATTTCTTCTAGAACTTTAGTGGTTGTGACTGGCTCCTTATTTCTTGTAGGTAAAATTCGTGAAGATGTTTGTCGGGAGTTTGTTAGTTATCAAAAATCCAGTTGATCAATTGAAAATTAGATGTAGGGGCAGGTCTTCATAAAAACTAACCACGTTAGTTTTTATACTGCCCGGAATATCCAGATAAAACGGGCAGGCACAAGACCTGCCCCTACGTGATTTTATGAATCAAACTTCCTTATTCTCAACCTGTGATTGGTTGCTGGAGTTGGACTTGATATTTCTTTCATAGTCTTCCCAGATTCGATACAAATGTCCGCGCGCCTCGATTAATTCGGCGAAAGTTCCATTTTCCAAAACGGCACTGTTAGACATCAGGACTATTCTGTCAAATAAGGGAATCAGATTCAGACGGTGACAAGAGGAAATAATGGTTCTGCTGGAGAAATGATAGAGTAATCCCAGAAAAATTTCCTTTTCAGTTTTAGGATCAAGACTGGAAGTGGGCTCATCAAGCAGCAAGATTTCTTTTTGCTTGGCTCTTAAAAGTCCTCGAGCAATTGCTAAACGTTGTTTTTCTCCTACGGAAAGATTGGAACCGCGTTGGGCCAAATTACTTTCCAGTCCGTGAGGTAAAGCACTAATAATTTGATCCGCTTTACAAAGTGAGATGAAAAAAGAAATTTCCTTGGGATCAAACTCATCTCCCATTGTTAGATTATAGATTGCACTGTCAGAAAAAATTTCCGGTTCCTGAGGAATTAGCAAACAATCATTTACCAAGTCTTCCATGGCAATACTGCTTTGTAAATCACTGGAAAGGCTATAATTATCAGGAGAAATAATTCCTCCAAAAACTTTTAATAATGTTGTTTTGCCGCTGCCGCTATGTCCGACCAAAGCTATTTTCTCTCCTCGTTTAAATTCCAAGGAAACATTATTCAGACCGACTTTGTCTCCGCTAATATAAGAAAAGTTTAGTTTTTCAAGCTTAATAGAATTCCAACTGGGATTATAATCTGTTGTACTACTTTTTTCAGGAATTTTTGCTACCTCTTCAAAAATTTCCGTAGCATCTTCATATGCGGTTGCTGCTTCAATCATTGCGCTATAATAGCCAGTAAAAGAACCAATCGCCGTAAAAATTCTATTCAAGTAATCTAATAAAACGTAGACTTGACCAATTTCAATGGGAAGGTTCTTGTGTTTATGACTAAAGAAATAGATTAAAAGGGAGATGCTAATTACCAAGATATTACCGATGGTGGTGGAGCCCCATTTTAATTCCATTAAAGCGGAAATTGAGCGGGAGATCGCCAACCCCTCTTGCTTTTGAGAACTAAGAATTCTATTGGCTGATTTTTCCACACCTAAAGTTTTTACTGTGACGATATTACTTAGGTAATCAACGCAGATTCTATTTAATTTATTATAAAAGATATTATTTTTTCTAAAACGTGCAGTAAGTTTGGCATTAAAAAATATCATTATGCCAATTGTAAAAGCGGACATCAGCAGGACATAGGCAGCCACCCAAAAATCTAAAGTAAAAAGCGCAAGACCAGCAAAAATCACCATTACTGTCCCTTCGATTATTTGCCGGATATAATTACCAATCATTCCCTCAATAGCTCCGGCAGAACGCAGAAGCTTGCTTAAATTTTCTCCAGAATGATGGCCAACGTGCCAACGCAAAGGAAAACGCAGCAGATTATAAAAAATCTTGGTAAGAGTCTGCATTTTTGCAGAATACGCGACGATATTTTCAATATAGATCGCATAGTGATGTAACAAGGCACAAATTAATCTAAGAGCGGCATAAGCAAGAATGCCTAAGAACATTTTTTTTATAGCCTCATCACTATAACCATATTTTGCAAAAATATTAAGCGTGTAACCAATTGTCCAAGGGACAAGAAGATTAAGTAAATTAGAAAGAGTAAATAAGCCTATGAAAAAATAGAATTTTTTTCTTTCATCAAAAGTAGCTACCCAGGCCCCTTGAATTAGAGCTTTAAAGGATCCTTGGATTTTATTTTTTAGTCTGCTGTTTCTGGACATGACGTTTATGGAAAATAGCCGAGTGCTTCTATCAAAAATTCACAATACTGTCTAATAAATTATATTTTAGGTCGTCCTAGCAATTTAAATCTTAAGGGAGAAGTTTCACATGATTATAGTCAGATGAAATTATAATAAAAGCCAAATCCTTAGGAAAAGAAAGAATTGTCTGGTAAAATACTGCGCAAATATGGTTTATTTGCATACATTTCACTTTGCAAACTATCATACTAAGAATAAGCTTATAAAATTAATAAGTTAGGATGTCTAACTATCGTTGCGAGCGAAGCGAAGCAATCTCCCCGTGTTTACCAAAATTGATATCGCGTAAACACCCGGAGATTGCTTCGCTCGCAACGACAGACTGATTATTTTATAAAGTGCCTATACTTATTAAGAAGTTACATTCACTTAATAAATTAAGGACTAGTGTTTGCCAAACATTAATAAACAAGTTTTCAAAAGGTTTCTTCGGTTAATAAAACCATTTTTCTTCTCAGAAGTGAAATGGTATGCGCGCGGACTTTTTCTGGTTTTAATACTTTTTGCCTTATCCATTGCCGGAATTAATTTTGGATTAAATTATCTCTATAGCTATTGGTGGACAGCACTTTCTTTGCGCGAACAGGATATATTTTTTAAACAATTGGCAATTTATCTTGTTGCGCTGGCCTGTGCCACGCCGGTTTCAGTTTTATATAAATATACCGAGGATCGTTTGTCTTTGCTTTGGCGGAAATGGCTCAGCAGAAGAATTATTCATAAATATTTTTCCAATCTTGCTTTTTATAAGCTTCTTTATAACGAGAGTATTGATAATCCCGACCAACGTATCGAAGAAGACGTCAGATTCTTTGTTCAAAACAGTCTTTCGCTATTTCTTATTTTTTTAAATTCTGTTTTGGCACTAATTTCATTTACTTGGATCCTTTGGTCGATTTCCATTAATTTAATTATTGGGGTGCTTGTCTATGCTTTGGTCGGAACTCTAATTACTTTTATCATTGGAAGATCTTTAATTGGACTTAATTTCGCACAATTAAAAAAAGAAGCCGATTTTCGTTATAAACTTGTAAATATTCGCGATCATGCTGAATCAATTGCTTTTTATCGCGGTGGGAAAAAAGAACAAGTCCGGGTTCGCCAAAGATTGAAAAAAGCATTGGATAATTTTTTGCAAATTGTTAATGTGAGCAGAAATATCAGCTTTTTCGTTACATTTTACAATAATTTTAAACCGGTATTGCCGATTATCATTGTTGCTCCTTTGCTTTTTGATCGCAATAATAATTTTGAATTTGGTAAAGTTCCCCAAGCGGCAGACGCTTTTATTCGTGTAGTGGAAGCACTCTCTATTCTAATCCAAAATTTCGCAACAATTAGTAGCCTTACGGCTGTTGTAACTCGTTTGGGATCTTTTATCGAGGTCCTGGATGAAGAACAACAACAAGCAAGATCGACAAGCGGTATTCAAGTGGAGACAGGACAAGAAGTATCTTTTCAAGATGTAACAATTTACACTCCAAAAAGTAGGCAGCTTTTAGTAAAAGATCTTAATTTTAAATTATCTCCAGCAGGCTTATTGATCACAGGCGCCAGTGGCAATGGTAAGACTTCGGTCTTTAGAGCGCTTGCGGGGCTTTGGAATTCCGGAAGTGGAAAAATAATTCGTCCGGAATTGGAGAAGATTTTATTTTTACCGCAACGTCCTTACTTGGTCTTGGGATCTTTGAGAAATCAGCTTTTGTATACGATTCAAAACCCTGGTCATATTAGCGATAAAGAAATGATTAATATTTTATACCAAGTCGGCTTTAAGACTTTATTGCAAAGAGTTTCCGGTTTAGATGCCTATGCCAATTGGAATTCTCTTTTATCCGCCGGAGAACAACAGCAATTAGCTTTTGCCCGCTTACTTCTTACTTCGCCTCAATATGCTTTCCTTGATGAAGCAACCACAGCTGTTGATGCCGCAACAGAGAAAAGACTGTATCAACTTTTAAAAGAAAAAAACATATCTTTTGTCAGTATCGGAGATCCGAATAGATTAGCTCAATTCCACCAGGATATTTTGGAACTTAAGGGCAATGGTGAATGGTCAATGGAGGTTGCTAAATAAATATGCAGCACTATTTAAACCTCATTGCAAAACTAAGCA
>CAYOOT010000045.1:9617-20854 GCA_964405665.1 uncultured Bdellovibrionales bacterium
CCATTTGCGGTTGATAATTTACATGCTGCTAATTTTTGGAGAATTTTTGATCCGACAAAAGAAGTAGAAGTAAAAGCTTGCGCTTTAAAATTATTAGTCCAAGCCAAACCATTTTCTTTGTCAGTCATTACGGATGTCATTCAATTTTCTGAAGATGAAAGTATCAATCGTGAATTACGAGAAAGTGCCACCCAAGCAGTTTGGGATATTGTTCTTTCTGCAAAAAAAACTCCCGCTTATCAAATTACGCCAGAAGTAATTAATTTATTATTGGGGCGTTTGGGGAAAGATGATTCTTCATACTTTGTGGCCAATGTTTTATTGGAATTTTACGAAAGTTCTTGGCCTTTTGTGCTGGAACAAGTTCAAAGTAACGATCCGCTAAGAGAGCAGGTTATTTTAGATCTGCTTGGTCGGATGGTGAACCAAGTCAATGATCTTAGTCTGCTTTATGGAATGTTGGAGTATGGCGATGATGATTTAAAAGTTAAAGTTGTCAATTTGCTTTTTTCGGCGATTCGGACAAAGCCCTCAGCTTTTGCAGTTTTGTTAAATCACTTCCCAACATTTTCTCCGCAAGCAAAAGAAGTTTTCTTCAAAAATCTGCAAAAAATTCTTTCCGAAGAAAGTTTTCGCCAGATAGAGGAAATATCCACAACGGAGCTATCTGACCAAGATTTTATTTATTTGTTTAAGGAATTTTTCAAACCCAGAGCTCTTGCTTCGGAAATGCGCCACAATGAAATTGCCGATAGTCTATTTTTGAACTGGATCAAAACAACTCCCGGAAAAATACTTTTATTGGCAAAAATATTTCCTCTGGGCGAAACTTCGATTGATCAGCGAATTATTCGTTATTTGGGATATTACCCCGGTTCAGATAATCTGATTAAAAAAATACTTTTGGAGGAGGTCTATAACGGTTCTTTCGAACGACAGATGTTGGCTATTTATTCTTTGGGACAACAATCCAGTGATGCCGAAGAGAAATTAAGTGTGTTTTTGAAACTTTTGAAAAAAATATTTTCTGAAAAAGATTTTTATCAGAAGGAACAAATTATTTTAACTGTTGCCCAAAGTATTTTGCGGTTTCCGACAAATAGCATTAGCTTGCAAAGATTGGAGCCCTATTTTATTCAAGCACTCTCTTTTGAGGGGATTTCCGGTAAAGAAAGTATTGTGGGCAGTCTGAATTTTGAGCAGGCATTGAGTGTGGCCCTTAATTATTTAGGCATTGAAATCGTTCCAGATGTCTTGAAACATCTCAAAAAAGAAAGCACAACGGCAAAAATACGCAGTTTGAGATTTTTAAAAAAATATCTTTCTGCAAACTACTTGACAACAAAATCGATAGTTTATTTATTAAATGATCCGGATCGAAGAGTAAGAGAGGAAGCAATCGGTGCGTTGAGTGTTGCTGATTTACGGATTGCCGGAGATTTAAAAAAGGCCGCTTCTAACTTTAATCTCGATGGAAGAAATGCCGCTTGGGAAACATTATTAAATTTAGAAATTAAGGATCCCCAAGTTCAAAAAAATTATCGTGATTTATTTTACACTCAAAGTTGTGAAAATAAATTAAATTTGGTTTCTCGACTGATTAAGAACGATATTCAGAATAAGATCGATTTGCAATTGCCAGTATTGGATTGTTTTTTGCAGAAAGTGAATGTTTCCGATCAGGATTTTTTAGTGATTAGAGAATTAAGTCCACTTGTGGAAGTTTCCAAAACAAAGATTTTAACGGAACTGAAAGAAAAAAAATTGGATTTAAGTTTTTTATTTAATATTTTAAAATATTCACAGCTTTTAGGTTTCAATGATGCAGATTTGTTTTCCTCCTGGAGTTTGATTTTAGAAAATGGTGATCTCACACTAAAGAAAGAAGCCTTGGACTATTTGATTAACAAGCGCATATTCAATGAAACTATAATAAAATTTTTAAAGTCTTCTTTTGATAATTCTAAAGAAGATTTTTTTGTTAGGACAAAAGCAGCTTTTTACTTGCTAAGTTTTACTCCAGACAAAGAAGAATATCAGCAGTATTTTCAAAGGGAACTTTTAAAAGAAAAATATCAATGGGTTTTGGCTGCAATTTCTGAGTTTAACTTATCTGAAATAGTAGAATTGTTAAAAATAACTTTGAAGAATTGTCCTGCTCAAAGAAAAGCCAGTATTCTGCAAACCCTGGGGAATTTTGGGGAAAAAGCCAGTGGTGCTACAGAAATATTTTTGTATTATATTAAAGATAAAAACGAGCTAATAAGCTACCAATCTACTCTGGCATTGCTTAAAGTTAATCCTTTGAATAATGCTTTGGCTGCAGCACTTAAAAAACAAATGCTTGGTCGCTATGCTTCTCAAATACTGTTGGAAAAAAATATTCCTTCTGCAGCCAGTGTTGTTTTAGAAAAAGTTAAGGAAGAAGCCCAAACAATTGTAGAGATAGAAATATCCAGTAGTTTGTTGAAGAAAATAATGGAAAAATAATGCTCTTGCTTTTAAAATCAGCAAAAATAAAAAATGGCTTGGACAAGCCCTTCCGAGGAGAGATTCTATCTAAAGATCTTTTGGCGATTCGGGCGATTGAATTGGCGCAGTTTCATTCACAAACTCAAGTTATTTCCCGAGGAGCAAAACTTCGGCAAAGATTTAAAGAAAATTGTAAAATTCTCAATGAAGCATATTTCAGTTTTGCCGAAGCGGCAAAAAATAAAGAATTCCTAGCTGCCGGTGCGGAATGGTTGTTGGATAATTTTCATGTTATTGACGAACAGGTCAGAGACATTCGAAGAGATTTGCCTCGAGGATATTATCAAGCTTTGCCGAAATTAAGTTCTGGTGCTTGGAAAGGTTATCCCAGGGTTTATCAAATTGTTTGTGATTTTATTTCACACTCTGATGCCGTGGTAGATCCTGAAGCCCTAACAACATTCCTTAATGCTTATCAATCAAAAACAGTTTTAAATATTGGGGAAATCTGGGCGATCCCGATTATGCTGCGTTTGGCTTTGGTCGAGAATTTGCGTCGATTGGCCGAGGCAGGGATAATGCATTGCGAGCAGCGGCGTTGTGCCGAGCAGATTTGTAAAGAAATCATTGATGTGCCCAGTGTCGTTGGTGCGGAAATGTTAATGAACCTTGTCAATAAGGTTAATGCCAATCCCAAGGTAATGGAATATGGCGCGACGCATTTTGCCAGAAGACTGCGCAATAAAGGAGCAGCGGCGAAATTAAGTTTACAATGGCTCAATGAACAATTAATTGAAAAAGGAATTGAATATAACGAAATAAGTCGCCATGAACAGCAAGATCAAGCAGCGGACCAATTGTCAGTTGGTAATTCTGTTACCGCTTTAAAAACTATCGGTGGATATAATTGGAGAAGTTGGTTTGAGCATGTTAGTCCTGTTGATGAAATTTTGAACCGGGATCCAGCAGTTATTTATCCGCTTTCTGATTTTGAAACTCATGACCTTTACCGCCATAGAATTGAACAACTTGCTCGCTTATCCAGCAAATCGGAAGTGGAAGTGGCGCGACAATTGGTTGAATATTGCAGCAAGATTAAAGAAGAAACTCCAGATTCCACGGATTTGCGTTATCAACATGTGGGATATTATTTAATTGATCAAGGACTTTGGGAATTTGAAAGATATTTGGGTTTACAAAGAACTCTTCGCTACAGGATTAGAAAAAAGTTAGCACAAAATGTTAATAAGCTTTATTTCGGTTTTTTATCCGCAATAGTTTTCAGCGGAATGACTTTGGCGATTATTTATAGTCAACAGAATCAAGCTCATTTGCTTTGGTATTTGATTTTAATATTGGTTTTTATTTTTCCTTTAAGTGAGTTTGCAATTCATTTTACTGATTGGATTGTAACAAAATTAATTACTCCTAAACCTTTGCCCAAGCTTGACTTTGAACAAGAAATTCCTGCCAATGCCGCTACAGTAGTAGTAGTCCAAGCAATTATTGAAGATCGTGAATCTTTAGAAAGGATCGTTGAGAATTTGGAAATTCGTTCCATTGGCAATCAGGATAAGAATATTTATTTTGGAATATTGGCGGATTTAGTCGATGCCGATACAGAAACTTTAGCCGGTGATTTGGGAATTCTTAATCGCGCAAAAGAATTAGTAAATGATTTAAATGAAAGGTATTTCCCCGATTTGCCCGGGCATTTTTTTATTTTATTTCGTAGAAGACTTTGGAACTCCTCGGAAAATAAATTCATGGGCTGGGAGAGAAAACGCGGCAAAATAATGGAGTTCAATCATTTGTTGCGGGGAAATAAAGAAACTTCTTTTGCACATTTTTTTGGTTCTATTGCTGAGTTAGCAAAAGTTAATTATGTCATTACTCTTGATAGCGACACGCATCTTCCTCCCGGGGTAGCCCGAAAGTTAATCGGGACAATTGACCATCCTTTAAACCGCGCGGTATTTTCTTCAGAAACAAATAAGGTTATTCGCGGCTTCGCAATAATTCAGCCCCGTGTGGGGATTACTCTGGGTAGTGCCAATAGCTCTCGTTTTGCGCAAATTTTCTCCGGACACACCGGTTTGGATCCTTATACCCGGACAGTCTCCAATGTTTACCAGGATCTTTTCGGTGAAGGATCTTACATCGGTAAAGGAATTTATCACGTAGATAACTTTGAAAAAGCTTTAGCCCAGCGGTTCCCGGAAAATGCTTTACTGAGTCATGATTTAATTGAATGTTTATTCGCCCGTTGTGGGTTAGCCTCGGATATTGAAGTATATGATGATTTTCCTCAACGCTACCATGCCCAAGCAAGAAGACAACATCGCTGGATTCGAGGAGATTGGCAATTGCTGCCTTGGCTGGGTCGAAAAATTCCTGATGCCCGTGGAGAAAAGTATCCCAGTCCTTTTAATCTTCTAGGTTATTGGAAACTGCTGGATAATTTGAGAAGAAGTTTAGTTGCTCCGATGTTGTTTCTCTCTTTGATTCTGCTGACTTGTTTCGCTCCGGGGGATGTAAGGGTTTGGTTCAATGGCTTGATCTTTATTTTACTTTTTCCGGTAATTATAGTTTTTTGGAGACTGCTTTTTGATTGGCCGATCGGCTATTCGATTTCTTCTTTTCTTTATTCGATCATCACAGATTTTAAAAAGAATTTTTATTTGGTTTTTTACAGTATTGTATTTTTACCTCATCAAGCTGCGACTTCTCTTAGTGCAATTGCTATTACCTTATATCGTCTATTCATCGGCAAAAAATCTTTTCTAGAATGGGAAACAGCCCAGGCCGCTGAAAAGCGTCTCAGTAGTTCACTCGGAGATTTTGTCAAATCGATGAAGCAAGCTTATTATCTGCTGATTCCTCTGACCATTTTTAATATTTATTATGCCCAGGAAAAAACTTTATATTTATTGGGACTCTATCTCTTTTGGTATTTGTCGCCTATTTTTTCTTGGCAAGTAAGTAAAAGTGAAAAATCAAAGCAGCAAGAACTCTCCGCTGAAGAGAAAGAATATATTCGAGGTGTGGCTTATTCCACCTGGAAGTATTTCGATCGCTACTTAAAACCGGAATATAATTTTTTAATTCCTGATAATTTGCAAATTGTCCCCCAAGAATTCGTGGCAGAGAGAACCTCGCCGACAAACATTTCACTTTCAATGCTGAGTGTAGTTTCAGCCTATGATTTAGGGTTTACACCGCTTTTGGATGTGATCACAAAATTAAAAGAAATATTTTTTACAGTTTCCAAGATGGAGAAACATCATGGTCATTTGCTTAATTGGTATTCGATCGGCGATTTGTCGCCTTTGAATCCGCGCTATATTTCTACGGTTGATAATGGAAATTTTATTGGCCACGTAATGGCCGTTCGCCAAGCTTTATTGATCTTTCCTTTTCAACAAATTATTTCCGGGAGGCATATTCGGCATCTTACTTCCCTTTTAAAAGAGACAAAGCTTCTTTCTGCAGAGAAGCTCGATTGTTTTATTCCTTTTTCTTTAGGTGTAAAAAATCTTCAAGAGTTGCATGATTATCTTCATTTTATAGCGAAACTTAAAAATGAAGAATTAAATCAAAGATTACCAAAAGACATTGAAAGTCTTCTTGATCAGCATTTAGTTGTTTATCAGTTAGTATCTTGGGTAAATGAAATTGGATTTTTAAAATCTTTAGGTGAAAGAAAGTTACTTCCGAAGAAATTTATCAATATCAAACAAATTCTTTCGGGGAGAGTTTCTACCATTTCTTTGCTTTCAAAGTTAGTTAATCGTCTGGATAAGCTGGAAAAAGTAATTGATATTTCTCAGCTAAACGAAGAGGAGAAAAAACAATTCGAGTCTTTAGTCGTGCACTTAAAAACAGCACAAAGCTTTATTGCTCAATATGAAACCGATACGAAGTATATTTTTGAGCAAATTGAAATTCTGATCAAAACGACAGATTTTAAATTTTTATTTGATCAACAAAAAAAGCTTTTTACAATCGGATATAATGTTGACAATGGTGCCAGAGACAATAGTTTTTATGATTTGCTGGCCTCGGAAGCAAGATTGGCAAGTTTCATTGCCATTGCTAAAGGTGATGTGCCGCAAAGTCATTGGTTCTTATTGGGACGCAGTTTGACTGATTCCCCCGGCGGTAAATCTTTGATTTCTTGGAGCGGTACGATGTTTGAGTACTTGATGCCGCTATTGGTCACAAAAAGTTATAATGAGACTTTGCTTTCGGGAACTTATCAAGCAGTGGTCAAAGCGCAAATTGCTTATGGCCGCAGAAGAGGAGTGCCTTGGGGGATTTCCGAATCCGCATATAGCGGAGTAGATTTTCATAAGACCTATCAATACAAAGCTTTTGGTATCCCCGGACTTGGTTTGAAGCGAGGACTGGTTGAAGATCTAGTAATTTCTCCCTATTCAACAGCGATGGCCATGGTCATTGAGCCCAGAGAAGCTTATAATAATTTGCAAAGATTGGAAGAGTCCGGTGTGCGAGGAGAATATGGTTTTTATGAAGCTGTTGATTACACTCCTGAGCGTTTAGGAGCAGATGAGAAATTTCATATTGTAAAATCATTTCTTGCTCACCATCAGGGAATGAGTTTGATTTCCATTAATAATCTTTTAAATAATAATATTTTCCAAAAACGTTTCCATTCTCATCCGATGGTACGGGCTTGTGAATTGTTATTCCAAGAACGTTTTCCCACAAGAATTCCTGTAATCCAACCGCACCAGGCCGAAACTTTATCTCTTAAAGAAATAGAATCAGAACTTAAAGTTGAATCTACCGAGTATATCCGCAATTTGCATACCTCTTATCCGGTTACCAGACTAATCTCTAATGGAAAACTATCTTTAATTATTGATCAAGTGGGAAGCGGACACACTTTTTATAAAGGCGATATTTGCTTGAATCGCTGGCGAGAAAATGGCTTGTTAAATAATTATGGTATTTATGTCTACATTAAGGATCTACACTCAAAAAAATTATGGTCAGCAACTTATCATCCCACAAAAGTAGAGCCCGATTCTTACGAAGCAATCTATAGTCTGGATAAAGTAGAATTTAAGCGCCGAGATAATGATTTAATGTTGCATACGGAACTGACAATTTCACCAGAAGATGATGTTGAAGTAAGAAGAATTTCGATTACGAATTTGTCGCCAAAATTAAGGGAACTGGAAGTTTCTAGTTTTGCCGAAGTTGCTTTGGCGCCGGCAAGGGCCGATCTGGCACATCCTGCTTTTTCCAAAATGTTTGTCCGCACGGAATATCTTGAAGATTCTTCTGCATTAGTTTTTACCCGACTTCCTCGAAGTGAGCATGATAACGAACAATTTATGATGCACATGGTAACTCTTCCCGTGGTCTGGGCACCGACTGAATATGAAACTGCCAGAGAAAAATTTATCGGTCGCGGGCATGGTCCGGCCAACCCTTTGGCTTTGTTAAAAAATGAGCCTTTAAGCGGCAGTGTAGGAACAGTATTAGATCCAATTTTTGCTTTAAAAAATAAAGTAGAAGTATTACCCGGAGAAACAATCGTTCTTTCTTTTGTTACCGGAATCGCCGATACCAAAGATTCGCTCTTTCATTTGATTAGGAAATATAGAGAAACTCAATCAGTCACTCGTGCTTTTGAATTGGCCTGGACTCATAGCGATGTGGAAATCAGACATCAACATATTACACGGGCCAATGTGCATAACTTTCAAAGATTAGCCAATGCTTTGATTTTTAATATTGAGAAATTAAGAGCCCCCAGCGAACTCACTAAACGTTCCAAACTTTCTCAATCGGGCCTATGGCGCTTTGGGGTTTCCGGAGATGAACCAATTGTCTTGCTGATAATTAACGAACGAGATCAACTCAAGCTTTGTGAGGAACTTCTTTTTGCTCATGAGTACTTGAGAATGAGGGGTTTGCGTTTTGATTTGGTAATTTTAAATGAATTTCAAAGTGGATATTTGCAGGAACTGCAGCAGGACTTGGAATTTGCCATTCGCACGGGATATTCCAGAAATTTTATCGATCAACGCGGAGGAGTATTTTTACGTTCAATTAACCAGCTTTCCGAAGAAGAAATTGCTTTACTTCAAGGCACTGCCCGAATTGTTTTCTATGGGGACAAAGGAAGTTTGGGCGAACAAGTAGATTTCTTGGGAAAAAGTTCTTTAGAACTGTTTAAAAAACAGGAAATATTTGTCAATAATCCCAAAGCCGAACCGCCAATGGAAAAACAAACAGGCCTGGAGTTTGAAAATACTTTTGGAGGTTTTTGCGATCAGGGCAAAGCTTATCATTTGGCAACAAGTAAAAATAGCATCCCTCCTTTGCCTTGGGTGAATGTTATTGCCAATAAAGATTTTGGTTTTTTGGTTAGTGAAAAAGGAGCGGGATTTACTTGGGCCGATAATAGTCGGGAAAATAGATTGTCCGATTGGAGCAACGATCCTGTGCTCGATCCTCATACTGAGGTAGTTTACATCAGGGATCCAGAAACCACAGAATATTGGAATCCGACTTTTGGTCCTGTGGCAACAGAAAACACAGTTAATGTAAAACACGGATTTGGTTATAGCAGTTTTCAAACCGCAGTGAACAAGATTAAATCAAATTTAGTATTATCTGTGGATAAACAAGATCAGTTAAAATGGTATTATTTAGAACTGGAAAATACCGGACAAACTGCCAAAAAATTAGAATTATATTTTTATTTTGAATGGGTCTTAGGTGTGGCCCGACAAGATTCTTATCGTCATTTGAGAACTGCTTTTGATGAAGAGCAACAATTTCTTTATGTCAACAATCCTTTTAATATTGATTTTTCAGAGCAATTTGTTTTTATCGGGTCGAATAAAGAAATAAATTCCTATACCACCAACAGGGCAGAGTTTGTAGGTTTTGGAAGAAGTCTTTCTACGCCAATATTTTTTGACAACTCTAAGCATAAGCTTAAAGCAAATAAAGGAGCTGCTATTAATTTTTCTAATAATACGGCATTCGGTTTGGATAATTGCGCGGTCTTGAAAGTAGCTTTGGAAATTCCGCCGAGGGAAGTAGGGCATGTGCAATTCTATGTTGCAAAAGCGCAAAATTTAGATTCAGCCAGAAAAAAAGCTCAACAATACAAATTAATCAGTTCTCGGAATAATTCCTTTCAAGAAGTTACAAACCACTGGAATGCACTGACGGAAGTTGTGCAGGTGAAAACTCCCAGTAGGAAGTTTGATCTGATGGTCAACGGTTGGCTGATTTATCAAACACTTTCTTGTCGAATTTACGCGCGCAGTGGATTTTTTCAAAGTAGTGGAGCAATGGGTTTTCGCGATCAATTACAAGATTCAATGGCTCTGCTTTTGTCCCGTCCGGAATTAACCCGAGCACAAATTTTGCTTCATGCCAGCAGACAATTTGTAGAAGGCGATGTACAACATTGGTGGCATCCCCCATCAGGAAAAGGAATTAGAACGAAAATTTCTGACAATTATCTATGGCTACCTTTTGCCGTTACTGAATATTTAAAACTTACAGGCGATACTTCAATATTGGAAGAACAGGTTTCTTTCTTAGAGGGTCCTCTAGTGGAAGAAGGCAAACATGATATTTATTTTACCCCGCAGATATTAGAAAAAAGAGCTTCGCTTTATGAACACTGTGTCCTTGCTTTAGACCGATCCCTCATTGTCGGAGAACATGGGTTGCCTCTGATGGGTTGTGGGGATTGGAATGATGGGATGAATCGGGTGGGAGAACAAGGTAGGGGAGAATCTGTTTGGCTGGGTTGGTTTCTTTCTTATATTTTAAAAGAATTTTCTGAAGTTTTAAAAGATAAAGGAGATGATTATCGCGCGGAGCGCTATAAAAAATTCACTGAGTTATTAGTGCGGGCAGTGGAAGATAATGCCTGGGATGGAAGTTGGTATCGTCGTGCTTATTTTGATGATGGTTCACCGTTAGGCAGTTTGCAAAATGCCGAATGCCAAATTGATTCCTTGGTTCAATCTTGGGGGATCATTAGCGGTCTGGCTAACGAAGAACGACAAAAACAATCTTTTGATGAAATGTATAAGCGCTTGGTGGATAAAGAAAACAAATTAGTAAAATTACTCTGGCCGCCATTTGCTGAAAGTAAACCTAATCCGGGATATATTCAAAGTTACCCCAAGGGCTTAAGAGAAAATGGCGGACAATATACTCATGCTGCCGCCTGGGCAGTAATGGCAGCGGCAATCCGGGGCGATGGCGATAAAGCTGTGGAGATGTTTAATATCATCAATCCGATTTCCCATACGGAAACTGCCGCTGCGGTAGATAGATATAAGACAGAACCTTATGTTACTTGCGGCGATGTTTACGCCAATGAACAACATTTAGCTCGCGGCGGGTGGAGTTGGTATACCGGTTCCAGTGGTTGGTTATATCGAGTAGCAGTAGAACATATTATTGGATTGAAATTAAAACCGACTGGCTTTTATCTGCAACCTTGTATTCCTAAAGATTGGCATGAGTTTTCTCTTGTTTATAAACATAATAATGGTGTTACCTATAGAATTAAAGTTTTAAATCCTAAAGGACTGAGTAAAGCACAAAGCAAAATCAGTATTAATGGCCAAGTTCAGGAAGGCGATTTTGTGGAATTTAAGAGTGGGGATTTGCAGGTGGATATTTTGGTGGAGATGGTTTAAAAATCAGAAATCAGAAATCAGAAATCAGAAATCAGAAATCAGAAATCAGAAATC